>NZ_JBEXOT010000022.1:0-108259 GCF_040611675.1 Streptomyces sp. NPDC006551 | reverse complement strand
CCGGCCGGAAGGGTCGCGACCTTGGCGTCGGCGGTCAGGTTGCAGCTGAACACGCCGCGCGCCTGGAGGTAGGTCGTGCCGGCCAGGGTCAGGACGCGGACCTGCGGGGTGGCACCGGTCTGCGGCGTGATGCCGGGCTCCAGGATCAGGTCGGCCCACTCACCGGCCTCGACACCCCCGGCGGCGGCCGCCGCCGGAGCGGCGGTGACCAGGCTCCCCACGGTCAGGGCGGCGGGCAGGGCGAGAGCGGCACCGAGCAGGCTGCGGCGGTTCTGGGACATGGTCGATCGACTCCTTGACGAAGCGTGAGAAGAAAGGGGGAAGAGAACAGGGGCGGCAGGAAGGAGAAGAAGGGGTGGTGGTGTCAGCGCCAGACGGCACTGAAGCTGTCCAGCTGCGCCCAGGTGATGACGTTGTCGCCGCTCCCGCCGAAGAGCCGCAGCTGGCGGTCCGGGCTCGCCTCGGCGCGGGCGACACAGCGACCGGCGCGGTTGTTGCGGGGCACGGAGGCGGAGGCGGCCATGCTGGGGGTCAGTGAGTCGGGCAGCGTGCCGATGACCCGTTCGATGTCGAAGGTGCCCTTCACTCCCCCGCTGAGCTGGAGGGTCTCAATACCGGCGATGCTGATCAGCCGGCCCTTCGGGGCGTTCTGGTCGGCGGTGACACCGGCGGCCAGGGTGAGCGGCTGCCAGTCGGTGAGGACCTTCACGCCGTCGATCTCAGGGGCCGCCGACAGGGACATGATGGTGCAGGTACGGGGAGCGGGGTTCTCGCAGGCGAAGCCGAAGTGAAGGTGCGGTACACCGTCACGGATCGAGACGGCCATGCCCTCGGGCTCGCGGTACACCAGGCCGGGGCCGGCCAGGACGAGCCGCTGGTCGAGAACGGCACCGGTCGCCCAGTCGACGGCCGTGAGGTACGTGTTTCCGGGGAAGGGGTTGGCCGGGTTGTCTTCGGCGATGGCCTGTCCGGCGAGCAGGTAGACGACCCCTCCGAGGGAGGCGTACCCCTGGAAGGTTCCGTTCGGGTCGGGCTGGGCGATGCGCGCGATCGGCTCCCACACCCCGGCCGCCGCCTTGGCAAGGTCGTACGACTCGAAGTGCATGCCGTTGGAACCGAACCGGACGATGAGCCGGTTCGTGGTGGGGTCGATGGTGCAGGTGACACCGGTCGCGCCGGCCGCGGGGGTGTACGGCGTCGAGTGGAGTGAGGAGCCGTGGTCGAGGACCGTGCCGGAGCGGAACTCGAAGTGGGTGACCGCCGTGCCGAAGCCGGTCTTTCCGTCCTGGGTGGGCTTGGACGCGGTCTCGGTCCAGAGGCGGGTGACACCGTCTCGGTTCTCGACGCCCATGGAGACGCCGTGACCGAAGCCGCGCAGATACATGTGTCCGGTGATGGCCCCCGCCTGGGTGAGGCGGGTGACGCACAGGTCGCCATGGGCCGCGCGGTCGGCGTAGCTGACCGGCCCCGACTCTCCGGCGAGGGTCAGGCCGCCCTCCGCCACCTGGATCACGAAGATCTCACCGGTCACCGGCTCCACGCCGAACGACTGCATGACCGTGGCGTTCTTCAGCGGGCGCCGGTGGAGCAGCTTGCCCACCGGCCCCGCGATGTCTATCTGTCCTTCGACGCTGACGCTCAATGTGGTCGCTCCCTGTCATTGCTCCGCGATCGGATCGGCCGTCAGTCTGCCAGCACCCGTAAGGGAGTCAGGATGCGCGGGCACCTCGCCGGCTCCGGACCGGTTGCCGCAGGTGACACACCCCCGCGCGGATCGATCGAGGGGCCGCTGCCGCCACGCCTCGCCCTCGCTCATGCGGACGTCGGCTCGGACTCGGACTCGGACTCGGACTGGGACTCGGATCGGCGTGGCGGCACGAACGGCGCGTGCGCACCCGACTTGATAGGCAAGCCGTCACTTGCCTATCGTGGTGGTCATGGCGGAGGACGTCTTCAAGGCGCTGGCCGACCCCACCCGCCGGCGAATCCTCGATGAGCTGGTGGAACGGGACGGCCAGACCCTTTTCGAGATATGCACGCGGCTGGTGACCAAGCACGGGCTGAGCCTGTCCCGCCAGGCGATCAGCCAGCACCTGGCCGTGCTGGAATCCGCAGGTCTGGTCCTTTCGAGGCGCCAGGGCCGCTACAAGTTCCACGATCTGAACACCGAACCCCTTGAGCTCATCGTGACCCGGTGGCTCAGGCCCGATACCCGGGAGAGCACCCATGAGGATCCACCTGTCCAGCGTCTTCGTCGATGACCAGGACAAGGCCCTGCGCTTCTACACCGACGTGCTGCGCTTCGTGAAGAAGACCGAGGTTCCGCTCGGCGAGGACCGGTGGCTGACCGTGGTCTCGCCGGAAGACCCCGACGGGACCGAACTGCTGCTGGAGCCCGACGGCCATCCCGCGGTGAAGCCGTACAAGGAGGCACTGGTCCAGGACGGCATCCCGGCCGCGTCCTTCGCCGTGGACGACGTGCACGCGGAGTTCGACCGGCTGCGCGAGCTCGGGGTGCGCTTCACCCAGGACCCGCTGGAGATGGGCCCGGTGACCACCGCCGTTTTCGACGACACCTGCGGCAACCTGATCCAGATCGTCCACAGCGAGTAACTGATCGCGATTCATCGGCGGGCGTGCCGAGGTTCTTCTCCCTATCGGTAGAGCTCGGTGGCGAGGGCGAGGGCGATGGCGGTGTGGGTGGCCGGGTGGGCGTCGTGGGTGCGCCAGATGAGGTAGACGGGCGGGGTCGGCGTCGCGCAGGGGGCGGTAGGTGATGCCGTCACGGCGGTACTGGGCGGCGATCGCCTGCGGAGTGAGGCCGATACAGCGGCCGGTGGCGATGGCGGCGAGCCAGTCGTCGATGTCGTGGGTGTACTCGACGGCGGGCCGATCATGTTCGGGCCACAGATCCAGGGTGGTGCTCCCGGTGCGGCGGTCGATCACCAGGGTGCGGCCGAAGACCTCGTCCAGGCGGATGCCGCGGCGACGTGCCCAGGGATCGTCGGAGGCCAGAGCGACATACCGGGCCTCGTGGCCGATCAGCGCGTGGGACCAGAAGGTGAGGTCCAGCGGGGCGCGGACCACGGCGAGGTCGCAACGCCCTTCGGCGAGGCCGCCGGTGGGGCTGTTGTGGCGGACCAGACGCAGTTCGGTCTCGGGGTGCTCGCCTTCCCCCCTCGGGCCCGTCGGTGTGGTGGCGGTGCGCCAGTGGGTGGCCGCCGCCGTACTCGGGCCGGCCGGCCGGCCGCGGCTGCGAGAGTTCACGGCGGCCCGGTGGCGTCCGGTGCTGGCGCTGGCGCTGGTGTTCGCCGCGATGAACCTGTCCCTGTACGCGGCGATCGAGCGGATCGGGCTCGGGCTGGCCGTGACGCTGGAATTCCTCGGCCCGCTGACCGTGGCCCTGGCCGGCTCCCGCCGCCGGATCGACCTCGTCGCCGCCCTGGCCGCGGCGGGAGCGGTGGCGGTACTGGCACGCCCCACCCCCTCCACCGACTACCTGGGCATCGGCCTGGCCCTGCTGGCAGCGGTCTGCTGGGGCTGCTACATCCTGTGCAACCGCACCGTCGGCGCCCGCCTGCCCGGCCTGGAAGGCTCGGCCGCCGCGGCGCTGGTCTCCGGCGCCCTGTATCTGCCGGGTGGGCGCGTGGGTCCTCTGGCATCGGCCGCCCACACCGGCGGCGCTGGGCTGCGCGCTGGCAGCCGGGGTGCTCTCCTCAGCCGTACCGTTCGTCTCCGACCTCCTGGCGCTGCGCCGGGTGCCGCCGCATTTCTTCGGCGTCTTCATGAGCGTCAACCCCGTCTTCGCCGCGCTGATCGGCCTGGCCGTCCTGGGCCAGCACCTCGACACCGCCTCCTGGTCGGCCATCGCCGTGATCGTCACGGCCAACACCGTCGCCGTCTCCACCACGTCCCGTGACATCCCCGACAACCGCACCGCCCCGGGAACATCCTGATCGCACACGCAGGGCCGACGGTGGATCTACTGTCGCGGTCGAGTTCGGAGCCATATCAACAGGGCAGCGGCGGTGACGGTGCCGGGTTGGACGTATCCGCACTAAACTTTCCAGGACGCCAGCCGGCCTTGACGCCGACGTCCGGCTGCTCGGTGCCTCCTCTCTCACGCCGCTAGGCTGCGATCAGACAGGACGGGGGGATGATGGTGGAGCAGTGGACTGAAGGCCCCGCCGCCGGTTCGGAAGCGGCGGGGGAGCGGTACGACTCCGACCTGAGGGCAACGCGGAAGGCGTCGCGGGATGTGATCCGGGCCGACCTGCCCGCCGCGCACTTCGGTCTGGGTACCGTGGTCGTCGCCAGTGTGATCGTGGGCTATTTCGCGACTCCCGGCGTTGCGGCCCTCGTTGCTGGAGCCTTCGCAGCGTTGTTCCTTGCGGCGTTCGCCGTCATGTTCCTTCGAGGCATCCGAAGCGTGGACGGATGGCGCAGGGCCTACCTCTTCACCTTCGGGTGGGCGAATTGGCTCTAGGCACGTGCTTTTACGTCCTGTTCAGAGCGCGTGGCCATGGCTCGGGGTGCTCGTGCCGGTTGTTCGGCTCGCGGCCGAGGCGCTGTCGGCCGCAATGATGCGGTTGGCTCTCCGCGACGACGCCCGAGCTTTCAGACAGTCATGTTCCCACCGCTCTCGTGGCGGCCCCGGGCCGCGCCGATCGTGGCGCGGCCCGGGGCCTCGGTCAGGCGCGGGAGTTCACGCTGACGGGCCACGAGCCGGTGCGCGGCGTCGTGCCCTGCAGGGTGGCGGCGATGCCCACCCGGGTGTTGCAGTCGATCACCTGGAAGTGGAGGTGCGGAGCGGTGGACGATCCCGTACTCCCCGACCAGCCGATGATTCGGCCCTGCGGCACCCAGTCGCCGGTGTTGTAGATCGCCCGGTTCAGGTGCGCGTAGTGGGTGCACCGCCCGTTCGAGTGGCGGATGATCACCTCGATGCCGTTCTGCCAGTACTGCGACCAGTCCGACACGAGCACGGTGCCGGCCTGAGAGGCGGAGACCTCATAGTTGGCGGGGAGTCCGAAGTCCCAGGCGTACTCGTTGTACGGCCCGGTGTGGGAGTACGTGCCCTCCGGCCCCTGGGTGACCTGGTACGACTCACCGGCCGGATAGGGGAGTTCGTAGTAGTAGTCGACAGCGGCGGCGGGCGGTGCGCCCACGAGTCCGATGCCCGACATCGTGAGCACCGCGCTCGCTAACGCGGCGAACCGGCGCATCCCCGTTCTCGTTCTCTTCATCCTGCGAACTCCGTTTCTCGTGGCCGACCGAGGACCTGGCGTGCGCCCCCGCCTTCCACATATGAAAGGTTGTCGGTTCATCAGTTCCCAGGAATCAGGCGGAACAAGCGGCCCATGTGCCGCCACGATCCACACAACTCACGCGGTTCTGCGCCGAGATGACCGGCACGCAGTCGATATCGCATGCGGAGGTGGCGTCAGTCGGCGACCGGGAACGCGCGCGCCGCGGTCCAGCCGATGACGGCCCGGCCCTTCGGGACTCGCTGCCGGCGCCGCGCGGAGATGTGCAACGGCCTCGCCGGCGTCACCATCGCCTCGCGGGCGCCCTGAGCGCGGTCGCGTGACCACCGCCGCAGTGCTGTACTGGCACAGAAAAACCCCGTCGAGAGGGGTCGCCGTGCAGCCTTCCTCCCGCAGGCGGACCGCCGTCCTGGCCTCGGTCACCGCGCTGGTGAGCCTCGGTGTTCTGACACCCGTCACCCCCGCCCAGGCCGCGCCGCCAGGGCCCATCGTCATCCGCGTCATCGACGGCGACACGATCGAGGTGCGCGGCACCGGCAGGGTCGTCCCCGACGGTACCGTCGCCCACGTGCGCCTGCTCGAGGTCGACACCCCCGAGCGTGGCGCCTGCTACAGCCGCCAGGCCACGGCCCGGACCACCGAGCTGCTGCCGCCGGGCAGCACGCTGCGGACGGAGAGCGACGTCGAGCTCAAGGACCGTTACGACCGCCATCTCCTGTACGTGTGGAACGAGAGCGGCGTCTTCGTCAACGAGTCCCTGGTGCGCAGCGGTCACGCCAAGGCCGTGCTGTTCGAGCCGAACGACAAGCACTGGAAGACGATGAGCGAGGCACAGACCGCCGCCCGCCAGGCCGGCGCGGGTCTCTGGTCCGCGTGCCCCACCAACTGACGGGCCCCATGTCCCCGGCACGGGCACGGAGTGCCTACTACGAACTGGACCCCGCGGGGGACTTCCGGCTCACCGGCTTCTACCCTCCGAACGCCGCGTCCCCGCGCACGGTGATTCCCAGTGCCAGCACCGGGGGTACTCATATCAGGACGGAGATCCTGGACGTCGGCCAAGTGTGGGTCGTGGACGGGATCGCGAGCAGGATCAGCCATCTGCGGCCGACCTCCGCCAACAGCTACACGGCGGTGATCGCTGCTCCGGTCGTCGACGGCACCCGGCACTTCGGGATGCTGTCGGTGGACGCCCCCGAACTGGGACAGCTCGTCGACGAGCACCGGCAGTTGATCGAGGCACTGGCCGCCCTGCTGGCCGCCGGCCGGGTGCCGATCACGCCCTGAGTGGGCGACCGCGTGACCGGGTGACCGGCCGAACAGGATGAGGTGGAGCATGTCCTCGACACCGAGCGGCAGTCCGCGTGACGGCCGCGGCCACGACGCCGAGCCTCGCCGTGAAGAGTCGCCTCCCGTGTCCGAGGCCCTGCTGGCTATGGACGTCCGGCGCCGGCAGGCGCGGGCGCGCGCGACGCAGCGGGTCGACGCGGATCTGGCACGCACACAGGACGAGGCCCTGCCGCACCTGGCCGTCACCGTGCTGGCCACGGGTGCCTTCGCCGTGGTCGGCTTGACGCTGGCACGGATGACGGACGGCTGGTGGTGGACCGGCCCGGTCGCGGCGGCCCTCGCAACCGGGTCCGCCGCCGTGGGATACGTACGCAAGGCCGTCCGCCGCACGGACAGCCGGGCCCGGCGCCCCCGTTGAGCGCGACGACGGGACCCTGCACCGGGTGCGGACCGGGGTGCAGTGGCGTGACCTGCCCGAGCGATTCGGAGCATGGAACGCCTCCATGAACGCCACCCGCTGTGGTCGGCCGACGGGACGTGGGAGCGTCTGCTCCCACTACGGTTCAACGTGACAACTCCCTAGCGCCGGACGCGAGGCATGCCCAGGCCGATCCAGGAGATGATCTCGCGCTGGATCTCGTTGTTGCCGCCGCCGAAGGTGAAGATGACGGCGGAGCGGTAGCCGCGTTCCAGTTCGCCGTGGAGGACCGCGCCGGCCGAGCTCTCCTTGAGGGCGCCGGCCGAGCCGACGACCTCCATGAGCCAGGCGTAGGCGTCGCGGCGGGCCTCGGAGCCGTAGACCTTGACCGCGGAGGCGTCCTGGGGGGTGAGGGTGCCGTGCTCGACGGCGTTCACCATCTGCCAGTTGAGGAGCTTCATCGCGTCGAGCCGGGTGTGTGTACGGGCGAGGTTCCGGCGCACCCAGCCGAGGTCGATCACCCGCCGGCCGTCGGCGAGTTTGGTGTCGGCCGCCCAGCGCTGGACGTCGTGGAGGGCGCGGATCGCCATGGTGCCGTGGGCGGCGAGGGTGACGCGCTCGTGGTTGAGCTGGTTGGTGATCAGGCGCCAGCCCTTGTTCTCCTCGCCGACGCGCCGGGAGACGGGGACGCGGACGTTCTCGTAGTAGCTGGCGGTGGTGTCGTGCGAGGCAAGGGTGTTGATCACGGTGCAGGAGTAGCCGGGGTCGGTCGTCGGCACGAGCAGCATGGTGATGCCCTTGTGCGGCGGGGCCTCCGGGTCGGTGCGCACGGCGAGCCAGACCCAGTCGGCGGTGTCGCCGTTGGTCGTCCAGATCTTCTGGCCGTTCACCGTGTAATGGCCGGTGGTCTCGTCGCCCTCCCTCACCGCGCGGGTCTTGAGCGCGGCGAGGTCGGTGCCGGCGTCGGGCTCGCTGTAGCCGATGGCGAAGTCGATCTCCCCGGAGAGGATCCGGGGGAGGAAGTACTCCTTCTGTTCGTCGGTGCCGTACCGCATGATCGTCGGGCCGACGGTGTTCAGGGCCATCAGCGGCAACGGCACGCCGGCCTGTGCGGCCTCGTCGAAGAAGATGAACTGCTCCATGGCGCCGAGGCCGCGCCCGCCGTACGCGACGGGCCAGCCGACCCCGAGCCATCCGTCCGCCCCGAGCCGGCGCACGGTCTCCCGGTAGAACCGCTTCTGAGCGGCCGGTTCCCCGTAGCGGGCGTAGACGTTGTCCGGGACCAGCTCGGCGAAGTACGCGCGCAGCTCCGCGCGCAGACGGTGCTGGGCGGGCGTGTACTCGAGGTGCATGGGGGCCTCCCGTGGCGGCGTCCTGGTGCGGTGCGCGCGACGGCCGCCACGGTAGAACGTGTTCCATAAATGGGGAAGCCCCCGGCCCCTCGTACTGCCTTCGTACAGGCCTCAGCGGGAGCCGGTGAGGTACTCCGGCGTGAGGAGTTCAGCGATCCGCTCGGCCGGCAGCAGTCCCTGTTCCAGGGTGAGTTCGGCGACGCCGCGGCCGGTGGCGAGCGCCTCCCGGGCGATGGCGGTGGCGGCGGTGTAGCCGAGGTACGGGCTGAGGGCGGTGGCCAGTCCGATGGAGTTCTCCACGGCGGCGCGCAGTGTGTCGACGTTGGGGGTGATCCCGGAGACGCAGCGTTCGGCGAGGGTGACGCAGGCCGCGCGGAGCGAGGTGATGCTCCGGGAGAGGGCGTGCAGGATGACCGGTTCGAAGGCGTTGAGCTGGAGCTGACCGCCTTCCGCCGCCATGGTGATGGTCATGTCGCTGCCGATGACCTCGAAGGCGACCTGGTTGACGACCTCAGGGATCACCGGGTTCACCTTGCCGGGCATGATGCTCGAACCGGCCTGCACCGCGGGGAGGTTGATCTCGTTGAGGCCGGCTCGCGGGCCCGAGGAGAGCAGCCGCAGGTCGTTGCAGGTCTTGGAGAGCTTGACGGCGATCCGCTTGAGCACGCCGGAGAGTTGGACGAACGCGCCACAGTCCTGGGTCGCCTCGACCAGGTTGGCGGAGGTCACCAGCGGCAGGCCGGTGATCTCGGAGAGATGACGGCGGGCGGTCTCGGCGTAGCCGGGCGCGGCGTTGAGGCCGGTGCCGATGGCGGTGGCGCCGAGGTTGATCTCGTGGATCAGCTCGACGGCCTCCGCGAGCCGGTTGCGGTCCTCGTCCAGCATCACGGCGTACGTGGAGAACTCCTGGCCGAGCGTCATCGGCACCGCGTCCTGAAGCTGCGTACGTCCCATCTTGACGATGTCGCGGAACTCCATGGCCTTCTGGGCGAAGGCGTCCTGGAGGACGGCCATGGCCGCGAGGAGTTCACGGGCCGCCCGGATCGTCGCGACGCGGATCGCCGTCGGGTAGACGTCGTTGGTGGACTGGCCGAGGTTGACGTCCTCGTTGGGGTGGAGGCGGTGGTAGTCGCCCTTGGCGTGTCCCAGCAGCTCCAGGGCACGGTTGGCGACGACCTCGTTGGCGTTCATGTTCGTCGACGTACCGGCGCCGCCCTGGATCACGTCCACCACGAACTGGTCGCGGAGGCGGCCGGCACGGATCTCCCGGCAGGCGGCGACGATCGCGTCGGCCTTGACGGCCGGCAGCAGGCCGAGTTCCTGGTTGGCGAGGGCCGCGGCCTCCTTGACGGCGGCGAGCGCGCCGATGAGCTCCGGGTGGGCGGAGATGCGGGTGCCCGTGATCGAGAAGTTCTCCAGGGCGCGCAGGGTGTGGATGCCCCAGTACGCGTCGGCCGGCACCTCGCGGTCGCCGAGCAGGTCGTGCTCGCGGCGCGTGGGGGCCTGCTCGGCGGAGAGGGACGGGGATGGGGACGGAGACAGGGACGGGTCGGGGTGCATGGCGTCGGCGGCCTTTGCTCGTGGGCGGAGGGTGGGGAGAACGACGGGGCGGGGTGAGGACGTGCCCCCGCGAGGCGTGGGGGGAGCGAGGGGTGGGGGGAGCGAGGGGTGGGGGTGCGGAGTGAGGGCGTGAGGGCGTGGGGGCTTGAGGGAGGAGGTACGGAGTGAGGGGGTGCTGCGGAGGCGCACGGCGCGAGGGCAGGCCTTTCCGGCGTGCCGCCGCGCCGACGGAGGACCTGCGGCGCGAGCGCCGGGGTACCGACATGCTGCCGCGCCGACGGCGTACGTGCGGCGTGAGCGCTGGGTGCCCCGGCGTGCCGCTACGCCGACGGAGCACCTACGGCGTGAGCGCCGTGCGCCGGCGAGTCGCTGCACCGACAAGGTGCGGCGAGCGGCTGAAGCGGCGGCTGCGGCGAACCGCTGCGCCGCCGGGTGCGACGTGTCGCCTCGCCGCCGGGTGCGACGTGCGGCGCCGACGAGGTGCGGCGAGCCGCTGCCCCGCCGGGCGCCGTGAGCCGCTGCGCCGACAGGTGTCAGCCCGCGGAGAAGCGGGACCCGCCGGCCGCCAGGGCGGGCTCCGGGCGCACGGGGCCGTCGAGGAGGGGGCGGAGCACCTCGGCGCGTCGCGCCGGGTCCGTCTCGGCGAGGATCGCAGCGAGGAGCGCGATGCGCGCCTGGCCCGCACGGAGGGTGCCGGTGAGCAGCGCGCCGGCGGCGACCAGGTCGACCGCTCCTCCCCCGGTGTAGATCTCGGCGACGGGGCCCGCGGGGACCCGGGTCGTCACGGCGACGAGGACGCCCTGGGCGACCGCGTCGGCGACGGCGGCGGCTATCTCCGGGGTGGCGTTCCCCGCACCGGTCGCGACGAGGACGATGCCCTGCGCGCCGGCGGCGACGGCTGCGTTCAGGAGCAGCGGGTCGCCGTCGGAGTGGTGGGTGACGATGTCGACGCGCGGCAGAGTGACGTACGGCTCCCCCGGCATGTCCCCGGCCGCGTACGCGGCCATGGGCAGCGGCAGGGGGACGGGCCGGTCGGGCCGGCGCTGGACGTGGACCTGGCTGAAGCCGACCTTGCCGAGCGGCTGCTCGGAGGGGTCCGAGAAGGCGTCGACGGCGAGGGTCTGGGTCTTCACCGTGCCGCGCGCGGCGTGGACGAGGCCGTCGAAGGCGATGAGCACGCCGAGCCCGCGCACGCTCGCGGCGACCTGCAGGGCGTCGCAGAGGTTGCCGGGGCCGTCGCCGTCGGCGGTTCCGAGCGGCCGCTGCGCGCCGGTCAGCACGACGGGGCGCGGGTCCTCGTGGTGGAGGTCGAGCAGGAAGGCGGTCTCTTCCAGGGTGTCGGTGCCGTGGGTGATCACGATCCCGTCGACGCCCGGGTCGGCCAGCGTCTCGTGGACCGCGCGCAGCAGGGTGAGCTGCCGGCGAGTGGTCATACGGGAGCTGTTGACGTTGAACAGGTCCACGACCTCGACGGCGATGCCCTCGGGGAGCGCGGCGGTGGCGAGGACGTCGTCGCCGGGCGCGTCGGCGGCGTAACCGGTGCCTTGCCAGCGACTGGCGATCGTTCCGCCGGTACTGATGAGAACGATCCGCCGGGTCCGGTCGTCGCGCGTCATGGGAGTCTGCCTCGGGAGAGTCGTGGTGCGGTGGTCCAGGAGACGTACAGCTGTTCGGCGGTCCGTCGCCGCCGAAACAATAGGACAGTCGCCGCGCAACACGATTGCGAAGTTCGCTCGAGTGACCCTCTCGCGCGGTGCATGATTGCGTGATGGACCGAATCGACCGAAGCATCTTGCGTGAGCTCCAGGACGATGGCCGGCTCACCAATCTGGAGCTCGCCCAGCGGATCGGGCTGAGCGCCTCGGCGTGCATGCGCCGGGTCCGTCAGCTGGAGCAGGACGGGGTGATCCAGGGCTACCGCGCCGTCATCGCACCGGAGGCCGTGGGCCGCGCCTTCGAGGTCCTGGTCTCGATCGAGGTGCGGCGGGACCGTGACACCGTCCAGGCGTTCGAGGAGGCGCTCCAGGACATCCCGGACGTCATCGAGGCCTACCGTCTGTTCGGCAGCCCCGGCTGCCTGCTGCGCATCGCGGTCGCCGATCTGGCCGCGTACGAGCAGCTGTGGATCGAGCGCCTCACCTCATTGGCGGGCGTGACCGAGGTCAATTCGCAGATCATCATGAAGCGCGTCAAGGAGGACCGCGGTCTTCCGATCGCCCGCTGAACCCTCCGTAAGCGCCGATCGCCACCTGAACCCGCTGAACCCTCCGAAGAGCGCCTGAAGAGTCGGGCACCGAAGACTCGACATCGCCGGACGCGCGCGAGGAAACGCACCGCGCCGCGGTGCGTGCCAAGATCGATCCGCCGCGTCCCGCCTGAGCCGGCTGCCCGCCCGCGGGAGGGGAGCGTCCCGGCTCAGGCGGGGTGAGGCTAGGGAAGGAGCTCGTCCAGGGAAGCGCGGCCCTTCTCCGCCATACGGCGTTCCGCCCAGGCCAGGTTCTTCGGACTCACGTCACGACCGGAGGCGAGGACCAGGTCCTCCGCCGTGAACTCACCCTCCGACCCGGCATGCAAAAGGCTGTCGGGCGTCGGGCTCTCCCCCGGAGATGTCTTCTCGGACTCAGCGTTCATGCCGCCTCCTAGTTCTTCCGGCAATGGCCATTGTCCTGGCCGGACCCCTCTCGCGCATCCGGGCCCGGTGGGGCGTGGCGTCGGACCAGGACGGCGGCCTCCTTCACAGACAGGCGGCCGCCCTCCTCGTACCGCCGCGCGTAGGTCGGCGGGTCGAGGACCGCGCGCAGGGCGCGCTCCGCGCGGTCCCTGACGGACGCCTCGGTCCGTGCCGTGAGAGGCAGGAAGCCGACGCCGCCGGCGGTGGCACTCAGGGCGTCGTACGCCCCGAGGAGCCGTGCCCCGTCCTCCGCGGAGCCCGGCGTGCCGAGACCGGCCCTGGCCCAGGCGGCCGTCGCGAACTGGCTGACCACGAGATACGGGGCCACCAGATACGCCAGCTTCTCCAGCGCCTCGACGGCGCGGGCGAGCTGTCCGGCCGCCTCCTCGTAAGCACCGTCGAGGCAGTCGAGCCAGCCGCGCACCCCGCCCACCGTGCCGGTGAAGAGGTCGGGCGTCACCTCGCTGAACTCCTGCTCGGCGAGCCGGAGCTGTTCGCGGGCGAGCGCCGTCCGCCCGGAGCTTCCGTAGTACTGGGCCAGGAGGAGCCGGGCCGTGCTCACCGCCTCCGTACCGCACTCCCCCGCCTCCTCGGCCGCGGACACGAGGAGGCTCTCGGCGTCCGACCGCGCGGCCTCGTCGGTGGCGAGCCGAAGCCGTACATCGGCGAGCCGGGCCTTGAAGACGGGAACCTGGGTGCGGGCGCCGAGCCGGGCAGCGCCCGCCATGGCGCGTTCGTAGTCGGCGGCCGCGTCGGCGAGGCGGCCCGCCCGCTCGTACGCCTCGCCTCGGGCGGCGAGGGACTCGGCGACGCCCCAGGAGTCCTGGACGGCCTCGAAGAGCGTGAGGGCCTGGTCGGCGTCGTCGGGGCGCTCGCCGAGGCACTTGGCCCGCATCAGGAACGTGAAGGCGAGTTCCCATTCCCCGCCGTGGACTCGGCAGGCGTCGACGGCGGCCTCCAGCGTCTCGCCCAGGCTGGTGAACTCGCCCGTCATCAGCCGCGCGAAGAACCACATGGAGCCCGGCTGGCGGCAGTTCTGCGGCATGCCAGGGCGGTAGGCGGAGACGATGGCGCGGAGCCGTTCCCGGGTCCGGGGACGCTCCAGGTCGGTGGTGCCCTCGCACGCGAGGACCACGAGCCGGCAGTCGCGACGGGCCTCCCACAGCTGCTCCTCGTTCCACGGCGGCGGGGTGCCGGTGGGACGCTCGGTGAGGGGTACGGCGCGGCGCACCGGCGTGGCAAAGGGGTCGGGACCGAGGGCGGCGGCAGCCACGGACCAGGTGAGGGCGTCGGACTGACGGACACGGAGCTGCCAGAACCAGCTCATCGACAGGACGACGCAGAGCGCCTCCTGTTCCTCCCCCAGGGCGACGGCGGTCCGCAGGGCGGTGGTCAGGTTGTCGTGCTCGCGCTCGAAGCACCGGAGCCAGTGCCGTTGTCCTGGCCCACGGAGCAGCGCGTCACCGCGACGGGCGAGCTCCCGGTAATGGACGAGGTGGCGTCGTTCGGTGGCCTCCCGGTCACCGGCCTCGTCGAGCCGCTCGGCCGCGTACTCGGCGACCGTCTCCAAGAGGTGGTAGCGCATGGCGCCGCCGTCGACGGGCGCGGCGACGACGAGCGACTTGTCGACGAGGGAACCGAGCACGGGGAGGACGTCGAGGTGGTCGACGCCGTCAAGGTCGCCGAGGTCGTCACGGCCGGCAAGGCCGTCGCGGCCGTCGCGGTCGTCGCGGTCGCCGAGGTCGCCGAGGTCGCCGAGGTCGTCGCGGCCGTCGCGGCCGTCGCGCGTGCCGGGGCTCGCGCACACCGCCTCCGCCGCCTCCAGGTCGCAGCCGCCGGTGAAGACCGACAGGCGGCGCAGAACGGCCCGTTCCCGCTCGTCGAGGAGGTCCCAGGACCAGTCGACGACGGCGCGGAGGGTCTGCTGACGCGGCAGGACCGTGCGTGCGCCCGACGTGAGCAGACGGAAACGGTCGTCGAGCCGGTCCACGATCTGACGAGGAGTCAACAGGCGTAGCCTCGCCGCCGCAAGCTCGATCGCGAGCGGCAGACCGTCGAGACGTCGGCAGATCTCCGCGCACGCCTCGGGATCGTCCTCGGGATCGAACCCCGGCCGGGCGTCCGCGCCCCGCGCCGCCAGCAGCCGCAGGGCGCTGTCCGGCGTCAGCGGCTCGACCGGGCGCATGGACTCCCCCGGTACGCCGAGGGGTTCGCGGCTCGTCGCGAGCACCGTCACGCCGGGGCACCGCGCCAACAGGCGCTCCACCAGACCCGCCACCGCGTCCACGACATGCTCGCAGTTGTCGAGCAGGAGGAGTATCCGCCTGGCCGCGCAGTGCTCGACCAGCCGCCCGAGCGGGTCGCGGGCCGTCGTCTCCACGGCCGCCGCCCCGTTCCACATCTGCGTCTCGCGCGCGCCGAGCGCGGTCAGCACGGCCTCGGGTACGTCCGCCCCCTCGCGTACGGAGGCGAGTTCGGCGACCCGTACCTCCTCCGGCCGTCCTTGGGCCGCGACCGCCTCCAGGGCGAGCCGGGTCTTCCCCACGCCGCCGGGACCGAGCAGGGTGACGAGCCTTCGGTGCGACAACTCGTCGCCCAGTGTGGCGAGTTCCGTCTCGCGGCCGATGAAGGAGGTGAGCCGGGCGGGAAGGAGCGGCAGCCGAGCGGTGAGATCCGAGCCGGGGGCGCCGTCGTCGGCGAGCAGCCGCGCGTGGAGTTCCCGCAGTTCGGGTCCCGGGTCGGCGCCCAGACGTTCCGCGAGAACCGTGCGGACCTCGTCGTACGCCTGGAGCGCCTCGGCCGCTCGGCCTGCCGCGCGCAGTGCCCGGATGCGCAGGGCCTGAACGGTTTCGTCGAGCGGGTGCTCGGCGGCGAGGGCGGCCAGCGGGGCGAGGGCGGCCCGGGCCCGGCCGAGGGCCACGTCGGCGGCGAGGCGGTCGCGGCGCGCCTGCGTGTGCCGCTGCTCGGTCCGGACGACCAGCGGGTCGTCGTCCCGGCCCGGCAGGTCGGCGAGCGCGGGCCCCCGCCACAGGGCGAGCGCCTCGTCGAGGAGCCGGGCCGCCTTCTCCGCCTCCCCTGCCCCGAGCGCGTCGGCCCCGTCGGCGGCCAGCCGCTCGAACAGGTACAGGTCCACGTCGTCGGGGTCGGCTGCGAGACGGTAGCCGCCGGGCGTCGACACCACGGCCTCCCGCCCCAGGGTCCGGCGCAGCCGCCCGACGAGGGCCTGCAGCGCCGCGGTCCCGTCCCGGGGCGGAGTGTCCGGCCAGATCTGGGCGATCAGCTCGCCCGTCCCGACGCCACGGCCGCCCGCGGCGGCCAGGGCGGCCAACAGGGACCGGAGGCGTGCCCCTCCGAGGACGGCCTCGCCGCCGTCAGCCCGGAGGGCCTGGCTGGGACCGAGAACGCGGTAGGACGGCATCACCGGCCCATTCTCCCCCGAGGCGGTGCCGACTCCGGTCTCCGGCGGAGGGGGCGCCGACTCCGCGGGACCCCGCCCCCGTCAGCGGGAGGTCGAGGCCGCTGCCCGCACACGCCCGCGCGAACTGAGGGAGCCGCCGCTCCGCAGTCGACGGAACGCTGCGGCCGTGCCCGCCCGTCGGCGCCCGGCCTGCGTCGCCCGCCCCCTCCGACGGCGAACGACCAAGCCCCTGCCCACCCGCGCCCGAACGGACCGCAGGAGCCGCCGCCCGGCCTGCGCCGCGCGCCCCGCCGTAGGCGGACCATGACCGCTGCCCGCCCGAGCGGCCCGCCGTCAGCGAACGACCAAGCCCCCGGCCCACCCGCGCCCCGAACGGGACCGCAGGACCCCCGGCCCGCCAGCGCCCCGCGCGGACCACAGCAGCCGCCGGCCCACCCGCGCCAGCGCGGACCGCAGGACCTCCGGCCCACCCGGGACGGGCCCCCGGCCCCTGCCCCTCCGGCCGGCAAGGCCCCCGCCCCCACCCGTCGAAAGTCGCGCGGCGCGCCGTGTCGCCGCCATGGCGTCGGGGGGACCCGGGTTCGACAATGGGGAGGATGACCGACGACGACCGGCGCACCCGCAGTGGCGAGATCGGGCCCACCGAGCGGCTCGCCATGAATCGCACCGGCAGCTTCGACTGGGATCTCGACACGGGCACCATCGATGTCGACGAGGCCGGGCTGCTGGTCTTCGGGCTGGAACCGGACCGGTTCGACGGGCGGCCCGTCTCGCTCGTCAAACGGCTCGCCCCCGAGGAGCGAGGCGACCTCGAAGCCGTGATCCGCCATGCGATCACCAGCGGCCAGTCCTCGTACACCGCCCACTTCCGGCTCGAGCGGGCCGACGGAACCCCCCAGTGGACGCACGTGCAGGCGCGGATCCTGCGGCAGGCGGACGGTCTGGCGCACCGGATCGTCGGCATCGTGCGGGACACCACCGCCGAGGTCACCCACTCCGCCTTCGTCCTGGAGCTGGAGAAGCGCCGTGAGCTGCAGACCAGCATCGTCGAGCGGACCACGCACGCACTGTCGCGGGCGGTGACCGTCGACGACGTGACGGCAGCCCTGACCGGGCCCGGCGGGCTCGCCCGGCTCGGCGCGGACGGCCTCGCGCTCGGGCTGGTGGAGAACGGCTCGCTCAACATCATCGCCCTCAGCGGGGAGTCCCTGGAGATCCTGAGCGACTTCCGTACCCGCCGTCTCGACCGGGGACTGCCGCTGGCCGAGACCGTGCTGAGCGGGCGACCACGGTTCGTGTCCTCGTTCCCCACCCTCGGGCGGGAATTCCCCGAGCTCGCGCCGTACGTCGACCGGCTGAGGTTCAAGGCCGCCTGCTATCTGCCCCTGATCGCCCAGGCCCGCTCGCTCGGTGGCATGGCGCTGTTCTACCGGGGTCGTACCTCCTTCAACGCCGACGAGCGCAATCTCGCGCTCGGCCTCGCCGCGATCGTCGCCCAGTCCCTCCAGCGCGCCCTCCTCTTCGACGAGGAGCGGGAGCTCGCCACCGGACTGCAGGAGACGATGCTGCCCCGGCGGATCCCGGCGATCACCGGCGGCGAGATCGCCGTCCGCTACCACGCGGCGTGGAGCGGACGTCAGGTCGGCGGTGACTGGTACGACGTCATCCCGCTGCCCCGCGGCCGGGTGGGCATCGTGGTGGGCGACGTCCAGGGCCACGACACCCACGCGGCCGCCATCATGGGCCAGTTGCGGATCGCGCTGCGGGCGTACGCGGGTGAGGGCCACGCCCCCTCGACCGTGCTGGCCCGCGCCTCCCGCTTCCTCGCCGAGCTCGACACCAACCGTTTCGCCACCTGCACCTACGCCCAGGTGGATCTGGCCGGCGGCACCGTACGCGCCGTGCGGGCCGGGCACTTGGGCCCGTTGATCCGGCACACGGACGGCCGGGTCGGACATCCCAAGCTGCGCGGTGGGCTGCCGCTCGGCCTGGCGACCGTGTTCGGGGACGAGGAGTTCCCGGAGACCCGGCTCGATCTCGTACCCGGGGAGACGCTGGTGCTGTACACGGACGGTCTGGTCGAACAACCGGGCTCCGACATCGAGACGGGCGTCATGGCGCTCAGCGAAGCGATGCGGAGCGGTCCGCCGCAGGCGGAGGCGCTCGCGGACCACCTCTCCGAGCGCCTGTGGGAACGATGGGGCTCGGGGGACGACGTGGCACTGCTGGTGCTGCGGCGCAGCCCGGACCCGGGTACTCCGCGGGCCCCGCGCATCCATCAGTACATCCACCAGGCCGACCCTCAGGGGCTCTCGGACGCGCGAGCGGCGGTGGGGCAGGCGCTGCGGGACTGGAACATGGACGAACTGGCCGACGACGCCGAGCTGTTGACCGGTGAGCTGCTGGTCAACGTGCTGCTGCACACGGAGGGAGGCGCGGTGCTCACGCTCGAGGTGCTGCCCGAGCCGGTGCGGCGGGTGCGTCTGTCGGTGCAGGACCGTTCGAGCGCCTGGCCCCGCCGGCGTACGCCGGGCGAGGCGGCGACCTCGGGGCGCGGGCTGCTGCTGCTCGACGCGCTGGCGTCGAGGTGGGGGGTGGAGCCGCGCGGCGAGGGCAAGGCGGTGTGGTGCGAGATCGGGCCGGTGCCCGCACCGGCGGTGGTGGCGAAGTCGCCTGACTGACCCGCCGCCGTGAGGGAGCGGGACGAGCGGGGAAGAGGAGGTTCACGATGGATCCCGTGGCGGCGCTGGACCGGATCGCCTTTCTGCTGGAGCGCTCGCAGGCGCCCTCGTACCGTGTGCGTGCCTTCCGCACCGCCTCGGCGGCCGTCGCGGCGATGGCGGACGGCGAGCCGGCGAGCCGCGCGGCCGCCGGCACGCTGGAGTCGGTCAAGGGCATCGGGCCGAAGACGGCGGCGGTGGTGCGCGAGGCGCTGGCGGGGCAGGTGCCCGCGTATCTGGCGCGGCTGGAGGAGGAGATCTCCGTGCCGCCGGTCAGGGGCGGTGAGGCGCTGCGGGCGGCGCTGCGCGGCGACTGCCATCTGCACTCCGACTGGTCGGACGGCGGCAGCACGATCGAGGACATGGGGCGTACGGCGGCGGCGCTCGGCCACGACTGGGCCGTGCTGACCGATCACTCGCCGCGGCTCACCGTGGCACGGGGTCTGTCGCCCGAGCGGCTGCGGGAGCAACTGGACGTGGTGGCCCGGCTGAACGAGGAGTGGGCTCCGTTCCGGCTGCTGACCGGGATCGAGTGCGACATCCTGGAGGACGGCTCGCTCGACCAGGAACCGGAACTGCTCGAACGGCTCGACGTGGTGGTCGGCTCGGTGCACTCGAAGCTGCGGATGGCCGCGCCGGCGATGACCCGGAGAATGGAGAAGGCGGTGCGCAATCCGCTCATGGACATTCTGGGGCACTGCACGGGACGGCTGGTGAGCGGGGGGCGGCAGCGGCCGGAGTCGACGTTCGACGCGGAGCGGATCTTCGCCGCGTGCGCCGAGTCCCGGACGGCGGTGGAGATCAACAGCCGCCCGGAGCGCCTCGATCCACCCCGGAGGCTCCTGCGGCAGGCGGTGGAGGCGGGTGTCCACTTCGCCGTGGACACGGACGCCCACGCGCCGGGGCAGTTGGAGTGGCAGATCTTCGGATGCGCACGGGCGGAGGAGTGCGGGGTTCCGGTGCAGCGGGTGATCAACACCTGGTCGGCGGAGGAGCTGCTGGCCTGGACCCGAGGGGAGTGACGGGGCCGGTTCGCCGACGGCGCCCCGCCGGAAGTGGTGGGCGCACCGGAGCGGTGGGCGCACCGGAAGCAGTGTCGGACGCAGCGCCGGAAGCGTTGAGCCAGCCGCCAAGGGTGTTCAGGCGCGCTGCCAGACCGTGGTCGCGTTGCAGAACTCGCGGATGCCGTGGCCGGAGAGCTCGCGGCCGTAGCCGGAGCGCTTGACGCCGCCGAACGGGAGCGCCGGGTGGGAGGCGGTCATGCCGTTGACGAAGACGCCGCCGGCCTGGAGGTCGCGCACGAAGAACGCGATGTCCTCGTCGTCGCGCGTCCAGACGTTCGAACTGAGTCCGAACGGCGAGTCGTTGGCGACGGCGACGGCCTCCTCGATGTCGGTCACGGGATAGAGGGTGGCGACCGGACCGAAGGCCTCTTCCTGGTGGATGCGCATCTCCGGGGTGATGCCGGTGAGCACGGTGGGGCGGTAGAACCAGCCGCGCGGCCGGTCCTCGGGGCGGCCCCCGCCGCACAGGACCGTGGCCCCTTTCCGTACGGCGTCGTCGACCAGTTCCTCCAGGCCGTCGCGGCCCTGCTCGGTGGCGAGGGGGCCGACGTCCGTGGACTCGTCGAGCGGGTCGCCGACGACCAGGGCCTCCATGGCGGCGGTGAAGCGTTCGGCGAAATGGTCGTAGACGTCCTGGTGGACGATGAACCGTTTGGCGGCGATGCAGGACTGGCCGTTGTTCTGTACGCGCGCGGTGACGGCGGTCTTCACGGCCCGCGGAAGGTCGGCGGAGGGCATGACGATGTACGGGTCGCTGCCGCCGAGCTCCAGGACGGTCTTCTTGACCTCGTCTCCCGCGATCGCGGCGACCGAGCGGCCCGCCGGCTCGCTGCCGGTCAGCGTGGCCGCGGCGATCCGGTGGTCCCGCAGGACGGCCTCGACGGCGCCGGAGCCGATGAGCAGGGTCTGGAAGCAGCCCTCGGGGAAGCCGGCGCGACGGAAGAGGTCGCCGAGGTAGAGCGCGGTCCTGGGAACGTTGGAGGCATGCTTGAGGAGACCGGTGTTGCCGGCCATCAGCGCGGGCGCGGCGAACCGGATCACCTGCCAGAGCGGGAAGTTCCAGGGCATCACGGCGAGGATCGTGCCGAGCGGTCGGTAGTGGACGCGGGCGGAGTCGGCGCCCGAGTCCCGGACGTCGGCCTCGGCCGGCTGCTCGTCGGCGAGGAGCCCCTCGGCGTGATCGGCGTACCAGCGCATGGCCTTGGCGCATTTGGCGACCTCGGCACGGGCGGCGGCGATCGGCTTGCCCATCTCGGTCGTCATCGTGTGGGCGACGTCCTCGGCGTCCTCGTCGAGCAGATCGGCGGCGCGACGCATCAGCCTGGCGCGCTCGGAGAAGGAGGTGGTGCGGTAGTGCCGGAAGGTGTCGTGCGCGGCGGCGACCCGGCGTTCGACCTCTTCGTGCCCGTGGGTGTCGTAGGTGCGCAGTGTTTCGCCCGTCGTGGGATTCACGGTGGCGATGCCCATGTCGTCTCCTCCTGCCGTCCTCCCCACGGGAACCCTCCCGCGTGCGGGCGGGTGGCGCAATCGGGGGCGGTGCGCGGGGGTGACGAGGTCGACGGCGCGCCCCGGCAGCCTGCGGCGTGGCCGGTGAGGGGTGCCCGAGGCGTGGCCTGTGAGACGTGTCCGAGGTGGGATCTGTGAGACGTGTCCGGGATGGGATCTGCGAGACGTGTCCGGGGTGCGTCCTGTGGACACGTGCCCGAGGTGGGTCATGTCGGTGGCGCCCGCGGCGGTCCCGTCAGGGGTGCCGGGCGGCCGTCGCCCAGGTGAGCGCTCCGGAGAGGTGGGCGCGGAAGGTGTCGTCCTCGTACGCCTCGGCGGCGTGGCCCAGCGCGGTGAAGAAGACGCGGCCGCGGCCCACTTCCCGGCACCACACCAGGGGATGGTCCCCGCCCAGTGTGCCGCCGCGGTACGTGGATTCGTCCGCCGTCGCCAGGACGCGTACGCCCGCTCCTCGCGGGTTCGATGTGAAGTTGTACCACTCGTCCGTCCACGCCCACCGGGCGGGCAGCGCGGCCGTGGCCGGATGGTCGTGGGTCTCCGCGCACACGACGCCCGGCTGGATCTCCGGGTGGCCGTCGAAGCGGGTGCCGAGGAGGTCGCCGTAGAAGGGCCAGTCCGGTTCGGCGTTGGCCGCCGCGTGGATCGCGAGGAAGCCCCCGCCGCCTCGGAGGTACGTCTCGAAGGCCGTACGGGCCTCCGGTGTCAGGACCGAGCCGGTCGTCGAGAGGAAGACCACCGCCGCGCACCGCTCCAACCGCACCGGAGTGAACACCGACGGGTCCTCCGTCGTGTGCGCGGCGAATCCCGCGGCCCGCGCCAGTTCCGCGAGGGCGGCCGAGCCGGCCGGGATGGAGTCATGGCGGTAACCCGCGGTGCGGGTGTAGACGAGAACGTCCGGTGTCGGCACGAGGCAGGCTCCTGGGCAGGACGGAGTAAGCGCTTTCTGCGGTGCTGAGGACCGTAACCAGCTCCCTCCCCGTCCCGCAAGGCCCGCCTTCTCACAAGACCGCCTTCCCGCCTTCCCCGAGCGACCCTGTCGAGAGGGCGACCCTGCCCTCGCTCAAGGCTTGTCGTTCTGCTCCGTGCTGCGCGTCGACGCCTCCAACAGCGGGGCCAGGAAGTCTCGTTCGAGGCTGCCCGGCGGCACCTCCCCGGGCTCGACGTAGCTCTGGGCGAGTCCGCCCTCGCGCAGGGCGATCAGGAGGCGTGCGAACCGGTCGGCGTCCACGGTCAGTTCGCGCCCCGCACGGCGCAACACGTCCTTCAGCCCGCGGGCGATCTCGGCCCGCAGCCGCGCGTCGTGGCGGGCGAGGACCCAGGCCGTCTGCGGATCGCGGATGGCGTGCAGGGTGAACTCCGTGCTGATCAGGTACCAGTCCCGCTCGTCGGGCTCGATGCGTGAGGCGAGTTCGGCCACCCGTTCCAGGGTGTACTCCTCGGCGGTGAGCGCGTCGACCGCCTCCGCCAGCCGGCGCACGGTCCGCTCGCTGTGCTCGTCGAAGAGGGCGAGGAAAAGCTCTTCCTTGCTCGCGAAGTTCGAGTAGTACGCGCCGCGGGTGTAGCCGGCGCGCTCGCAGATCTGCTCGATGGTGGTGGCGTGGAAACCGTGCTCGGCGAAGGTCTCCAGAGCCGCCTTCAGCAGGGCGGCCCGAGTCCGGGGCCGACGCTTGGTGACACCCTTCGGCACGGGCGGGCCCTCCTTGTCCACGATCGCCCCGCCCACGATACCGGCGCCTCTCCCAGGCACGGAGCGCCTCCGGAGGATAAAATTCACGCATGGGAGAGCGGCCCGTCGTGCCCGCCGCCGCACCCGAGCTGGTCCTCGAGATCGACGGGGGCGCGACATTGATGAGTCCGAGTCGGGTCTACCGCATCGGGCGCGACCCCACCAGTGACATCGTGCTCGCGGACGCCCGGGCGTCGTGGCACCACGCGGTGCTGCGGGCGGTGGGCGGCCACTGGACGCTGGAGGACGAGGGCAGTACGAACGGCACGTACGCGGACAGCCGCCGCGTCCGCGACCTGCGCGAGGTCGGCCCCGGCACGGTCATCCGGTTCGGCCACCCCGGCGACGGCCCCCGCGCCGTCCTCTCCTCCGGCGCCGCGCCCGTACGTGAACCGGCACCGCCGACGCCGGTACGAGAGCCGGAGCCCTCACGCCCGGTACGCGAACCCGAGCCGCCGGAGCCCGTACACGAAGCCGTCCCCCCACCCCCCGTACGAGAACCAGAGCCTCCACCCCCCGTACGCGAACCCGAGCCGCCGGAGCCCGTACACGAAGCCGTCCCCCCGCCCCCCGTACGAGAGCCGGAGCCCCCGCCCCCCGGGCGCGAGGTCGAGCCTCCGCCTTCCGGGCCGCCGGTGCCCGCGCCGCACCCCACGCCCGTACCCCCGCCGGTGCCGGCCCCCGAGCCGCCGGCGCCCGCGCCGCCGCGGACACCGCCCCGGCCCTCGTCCGTCTCCCGACCCGCCGCCACCGGAACGTTCCGGCAGCCGACGTCCATCCGTCCGCTCCCGACCCGGACCGTACGGATCGGCCGCGCGCCCGACAACGACCTCGTCGTCGACGACCTGGTCGTCTCCCGCCGCCACGCCGAGCTGCGCGCCCACCCGGACGGCACGTTCTGGATCCATGACGTCGGCAGTCACAACGGCACGTTCCTCAACGGCGCTCCCGTCGTCGACGCCCGGGTGACCCCGGACGACATCGTCGGCATCGGTCACGCCGCCTTCTGTCTCATCGGGGACAAGCTCGTCGAGTTCACCGACACCGGCGAGGTCTCCCTCGACGTGCAGGATCTCGCCGTCACCGTCGACCACGGGCGCAAGAGCCTCCTCGACGGCGTGTCCTTTCCCGTCGGGCAGAAGTGTCTGCTGGCCGTGGTGGGGCCCTCCGGCGCGGGCAAGTCCACCCTCCTCGGCGCGCTCACCGGTCAGCGGCCCGCCGACCGCGGCACGGTCCTGTACGACGGCCGGGACCTCTACCGCGACTACGCCGAGCTGCGCCAGCGCATCGGACTCGTCCCGCAGGACGACATCCTGCACCTCCAGCTCACCGTCCGCCGGGCGCTCGGATACGCCGCCGAACTGCGCTTCCCCGAGGACACCGCGCGGGCCGAACGCCGGGCGCGGGTCGAGGAGGTCATCGGGGAGCTCGGTCTGGCCGAGCGGGCGGACCAGCCCATCCACAGTCTCTCCGGCGGCCAGCGCAAACGGGTCAGCGTGGCCCTCGAACTGCTCACCAAACCCTCGCTCCTCTTCCTCGACGAGCCGACGTCCGGCCTCGACCCGGGCATGGACCGCTCGGTGATGCACATGCTGCGCGGGCTCGCCGACGACGGCCGTACGGTCATCGTCGTCACGCACAGCGTGCTGAGCCTGGACGTCTGCGACCGGCTGCTCGTACTGGCCCCCGGCGGCCGGGTCGCCTACTACGGGCCGCCCGGCGAGAGCCTCGGCTTCTTCGGCTACGCCCAGTGGCCGGAGGCGTTCGAGGCGTTCGAGAACGAACGCGACCGCGACTGGGCGGGGCGGTACCGCTCCTCGCACTTCCACCGCCGGTACGTCGCCGACGCGATGGACCGGCCCGCCCTGCCCCGCTCCGGTACGCGGCCCGAGCCCGGCCCTCCGCCGAAGGCGCAGAGCTGGGGCGCCCAACTCCGTACCCTGATACGCCGCTATGCGGCCGCGCTCAGCGCCGACCGTACGTTCCTGGCCATCATGGTCGCCCTGCCGTTCGTGATGGGGGCGATGGCCCGGGCCCTGTCCGAGGGCAGCCTCAACCCCGAGTCCACGATGAACGTGTTGCTCATCCTCTGTGTCGGCGGCGTGCTGACGGGGGCGGCCAACGCGGTGCGCGAGCTGGTCAAGGAGCGCACGATCTACCGCCGGGAGAGAGCCGTCGGCCTGTCGCGTTCCGCGTATCTCCTGTCGAAGGTGGTCGTCCTGGGCCTGATCACGGTCGTACAGGCGGTGGTGCTGACCCTGGTCGCGCTGATCGGTGTCCCGCTGAACGTGCCGGACGGCAAGGGTGTGCTGTTCCCGCCGCTGGTGGAGCTCACGCTGGCGGTGGCGCTGCTCTCCTTCACCGCCATGATGCTCGGTCTGTTCGTCTCCGCCCTGGTGCGCAAGGAGGAGGTGACCATGCCGCTGCTCGTCCTTCTCGCCATCGTGCAGGTGGTGTTCTGCGGGGCGCTGCTGACCGT
The DNA here is from genome assembly GCF_040611675.1 of Streptomyces sp. NPDC006551. Lineage (NCBI taxonomy): Bacteria > Bacillati > Actinomycetota > Actinomycetes > Kitasatosporales > Streptomycetaceae > Streptomyces > Streptomyces sp. NPDC006551. Next base: position 82,788 of record NZ_JBEXOT010000022.1, on the reverse strand, counting down.
GCACGGATCGCCCGTCCTGGAGCAACTGGCGTGGCTGGTGCCGGCGCGGTGGGCGTTCGCCGCGATGGGCGCGACGATCGACATCGGAAGGACCGCGCCGAGCGAGAAGACGGCGGATCCGCTGCTCGACCACACCCTGGGCGCGTGGCTGTTCGACATGGGGATGCTGGTGGTGCTCTGCCTTGTCCTGGGGTTCGTCGTCGCGCGGCTGCTGCGCCGCCGCGAGCCGGTGATCATGCGGAAGTAGCCCTCGCCAAAGACTTCGGAAAGGCTTGAAAGGCTTGAGCTTGAAAGGCTTCTGAAAGGCAGGTGGCCCATGGGCTTCACGGTCACTCCCCCGGTACCGGAGTACGTCTCGGACTTCCGGCCGACGCATGTCGTGCCCCGCGACGGGCTGCCCGCCTGGGAGGCGCCCGATCCGGGGCTGCCGACGGAGCCGCTCGACGCGTTCCTGCCCGTGGAGCTGGCGGAGCGGCTCGGCGACTGGGGGCGGATCGTGTGCTCCAACGGCTGGTCCGCCTGGGTCGACGCCCGACTGCTGGTCTCCGTACCCGTGGATCCCCCGGCGACCCGCCGGCCGCTCGCCAGGACGGCGGATCCCCGGCCGCTGATCGCCCGCGTCGAGGAGTCGCTCGGCCGCTACCGGCGGGCGGCGGAGGAACTCGCGGCCGGCCGCGTCGACGGCGAGGCGTTCCGGCGCCGTACGCGCGGACTACGCGTGGGGATGGTGGTCGACGGCGAGTCGCTCTGGCTGTACGACGCCGAGCACGAGCGGTGGGTGTACTGCGACGGGACCGTTCTCGGTACGTACGCGGCCTCGGCCGCGCCGTCGCTGGCCTCGTCCGTCCCTGCCGAGGAGGGGCGCCCCGCGGCCGTCGGGCACGAACCGACACAGGTGGTGCCGCGGATCGAGCAGGAGGGCGGGCCACGGGCGTCGGAGCCCGCCGGTCCGCCGCCGACGCAGGTGGTGGACCGGTTCCCGATACCGGGTGAGGACGAGGGCTGATGGCCGGGGCCGCCCGCGACACGGACCTGCCCGTCGGCCGCGAGTCGGGGCTGGTCGGCAAGCGGATCGCCGGCTACGTGGTGCAGGGCGAGATCGGGCGCGGCGGGATGGCGGTCGTGTACCGGGCGCTCGACGTGAGACTGGACCGGACGGTGGCGCTGAAGCTTCTGGCGCCCGAGCTGGCCCGCAACGACACCTTCCGCAAGAGGTTCGCGCACGAGTCGCGGGTGGCCGCCGCGATCGACCATCCGCACATCGTGCCCGTCTTCGAGGCGGGCGAGACGGAGGGGGTGCTCTACATCGCGATGCGGTACGTCGCCGGACAGGACCTGCGGGCGCTCCTGGACCGCGAGGGCGCGCTGCCGTCGGCGAAGGCGGGGCGGATCGCCGTCCAGGTGGCTTCGGCGCTGGACGCGGCGCACGCGCACGACCTGGTGCACCGCGATGTGAAACCGGGGAACATCCTGGTCGCGGAGGGGACCGACCGGGACCATCCGGAGCATGTGTACCTCACCGACTTCGGTCTGACGAAGAAGTCGCTGTCGTTGACCGGCCTGACGACGGTCGGGCAGTTCGTGGGCACGCTCGACTACGTGGCACCCGAGCAGATCTCGGGGAAGCCGGTGGACGGCCGGTGCGACGTGTACAGCCTGGCGTGTGTGGTGTTCGAGACCCTGACGGGCGTGCCGCCGTTCCGCAGGGACGACGACATGGCGCTGCTCTGGGCCCATCAGTACGATCCGCCCCCGCCGCTGTCCGCGGAGCGGCCCGGGCTTCCGGAGGAGGCCGACGCGGTGCTCGCGAAGGCGCTGGCGAAGACGCCGGAGGAGCGGTACGGGACGTGCCTGGAGTTCGTGGCCGAGCTACGGGCGTCCCTGGAGCGGGCCGGCGGTCCCGGGCCCGTACGCCAGGAGGAAGGGCGGGGTCCGCGCCCGCCCGAGACTCCACCGGAGCCGCCGAAGTGGGCGCTTCCGGTGTTCAGGGAGCGCTTCTAGCGGTCTTGTGGCTTGTGGCTTGTGGGCTTGTGGCTTGTGGCTTGTGGCTTGTGGCTCACGGCGACTGGTGAGGGTGCTTCTAGGAGCGCTTCCAGCGGGGCGCGTCCGTGCCGGGGCCGGTCTTGGCGTCCTCGGCGTCCTCGGCGTCGATCTCGCCGCGGCGCCGGACCGGGCGGGCGAGCAGGGCGCCGAGGAAGCCGGCGACGAGGCCCCAGAGCAGGGCGAGCCCGGCCGTCTTCCAGACGTGCGGGCGCAGCAGGACCTCGCCGCCGAGGGACCCGAGGTCGCCGATGCCGAGGATGGAGAGACCGAATCGGGCCTCGACGAGCGTGACCGGGGCGACGACGAGGATGGTCAGCGCGAAGGCGATTCCTCCGTGCAGGGCGTGCTGCCAGAGGCGGATCCGGGCCGGTGAGCGGACAGCCGCGACGAAGGCGGCACCGAGCAGCAGGACGGCGGCGATGGGCAGGAGCCACCAGGCTCGCCCGTCGTGGGCGGCCAGCGAGGAGAGGTCCACCGTGGAGAGGTCGGCGCCGTCCGGTCCGCGCAGCACCGAGTCGAGGATCTGCGGCATGGGCAACCCGAACGGCCCCTCCGCCCTGCCTTCCCAGGAGCCTCCGATGCCGACACCGAGGGCGAGCCAGGTGACGTTGGGCAGGCCGAGCAGGAGGACGGCGAGGGTCTCGGCCGGGTGCCCCCTGGTGGTGGCGACGACCACGCCGACGACCAGGCCGATCAGGACGTACGCGAGGAGCAGGAGGAGCATCGCGAAGGCGGCCGGGCGGACCGGTTCCTGGTAGCGGACGAGCCGGGGCGGCAGCGGGGTGCGCCGCGAGACCAGCAGCGCGACGAGGAGCACGCCGAGGATCCAGAGGAGCCCGAAGAAGAGGGTGGGGCCCAGGTCGGTACGGAACCCGACGGTGGGGTTCGCCGCTTCGAGGAGTTCACCGAAGAGGTCGCCCAGGGTGTCCTGTTCCTCGCCGCCGCCGATCGTGATGCGGAAGTCGTGCCGCGCGAGGGCGGAGAGCCCGGCGAGGGCGGCGAGCCAGAGCAGGACAGTGCGGCCGGCCCGGGCCGGCAGTTCGCTGGGGCGGGCGACCGCGTGGTGGCGCAGGGGACGCAGGAAGCAGAAGCCGGTGACCAGTGCGCCCACCAGGGTGACGGTGAGGGGCATGGCGGTCAGTTCGGCGTCCGTACCGGCGAGAGCTCCGGCGTCGCCGGAGAGGTCGACCTGTCCGCCGACGGCCATGACGACGACCGCGGCGACGACGGAGAGGAATCCGCCGGGCAGGTCGGCGGCTCCGGCGGCCCAGAGGCCGAGCGCGGCCGTGACGGCCATCGCGAGGAACCCGGCCAGGACCGCGGCCAGCGCCTCAGCCCAGGCTCGGGCGGGGTGACTGCTCACCCGGCCCACGCTAGTACCGGTGGAGGATGTCCGCTTGCGGGCGGCGCCCGTTCCGCGCACACAATGGGCGCGGAACGGAAGAAAGGGAAAAACGTGACTTCCCACCCGCCGTCCGGCCGCCCCTCGGTTCCCCCCACAGGCCCGCCTTCGGGCCCTCTCTCCGGCCCGGGCGCCCGCCCCGGGCCGCCGGGCCCCCCGCCACCCACCGGGCCGCCCTACGGCGGCTCCGGGGGCGGTGCGGGAGGTCCGGGCGGTCCGGGCGGTGGTTCCGGTGGCGGGCCGACCGGCGGTGGCGCGGGTGACGACCGCGGCGGTGCCGGCGGTGGCAGGCCCGGCGCGGGTGGAGGCGGAGGTGCGGGCGGCCCGTGGTGGCGTTCGGTTCCCAAGATCGCGTCGGCGACCGCCGTCCTGGTCGCGGCCGTCGCGCTGATCGTCGTCCTCACCCGTTCGGACGGCAACGGCGACGGCGGCGGCGGTACGGCTACCGGCGGCGGCGAGGTGTTCCTGCAGAACGCCTCCGCCACGGGCCCCGATCCGTTCACCCGGTCGACGGCCCGCGCCACGGACACCGGGCAGTCCCCCGCCCCGCTGCCCAGCCCGTCACGGCCGGCCGATGCCACCGCCACGCGCAGCATCGCCGGTTCAGCCCCGGGCCTGTACGGCGGTACGCGGCGGGTGGCGAGCTGCGACGTCGAGCAGCAGGTCCGCTATCTGGCCGAAGAGCCCGCCAAGAACGCGGCCTTCGCCTCGGTCCTCGGCATCACGGCCAACGAAGTCCCCGGCTATCTGCGCTCCCTGACGCCGCTGCAGCTCCGTGTCGACACGCGGGTCACCAACCACGGCTTCAAGGGCGGCGCTTCCACTTCGTACCAGGCGGTCCTCCAGGCCGGTACGGCGGTCCTCGTCGACGAGCGCGGGGTGCCCCGGGTCCGGTGCGCGTGCGGGAACCCGCTGAAGGAGCCCGTCGCCCAGAGGGCGCCGAGGACGACCGGGGCCGCCTGGCCGGGCTATCAGCCGTCCCAGGTGGTCGTCATCGCGCCCGCCGCGACGGTCGTGAACGTCTTCGTCGTCTACGACCCCGAGGACGACGGCTGGTTCGCCCGGGAGCCGGGAGACACCGGGCGGCAGGACAGGCCGACCTCTCCACCGCCGAGACCCCCGTCCCCTTCCGTCTCGGACCTGGTCACCGGTTCGCCGTCGAAGCCCCCGAAGTCCCCGGAGTCCCCGCCCGCGCCGGTCACCTCGGACTCCGCCACCTCGTCGTCCCCCGCCCACGAGTCGCCCGAGACGCCGACGTCGCCGGCGTCGGAGAGCAAGGTCACCGACCAGTCGTCGCTGGACCGGTCGGCCTCGCAGGAGAGCCCGCCGACCGACGAGCCCGGGACCGAGTCCCCGCCGGCCTCGCCACAGTCACCACCGGACACCGCTCCGGGGCCGTGACCGCCGCACGCCTTCCCGGCCCGGACCACCAGCGGGTTTCCGAGCCGGTCTTCTGAGCACCGGGGAGCGGACCGAAGAGCTGATGGGACCGACGACACGGCGACGATCGCGGCCCAGGGTCCGCGCGTACGGGGTTCAGACCCGGACGCCTCCGCGGCCCAGGGTCCACGCGAACGGCTCAGACCCGGACGCCTCCGCGGCCCAGGGTCCACGCGAACGGCTCAGATCCGGACGCCACGGACGCCGTACGGTGCGTGCGCATCGGCGCTCCGGCGCAGGACACGTGCCTCGCCGGGAAGCAGCGCGGGCCCCGGCACGGTGAGTACCGGGCGGCCCGCCCGGCCCAGGACCGCGCGCAGCACGGGTCGCGGGCGCAGCCGACCGAGCCGGCCGCGGGCGGGCCTGGCACCGAGGACGAGCAGATCGTCGGGCCGATCCGCCATGGCGCACAGAGCCGCCGCCGGGGACTCTCTGACGACTCGTCGCGCGACCGCTGGAGGGTGCGGACCACCGGAGAGGAGGGGCCCGAGGCCGTCCAAGACCGCCCGGTCCAGGCGCGTGCGTGCCGCCTCGCCCCACATCCGCGCCCACGACCTGTCCGGTCGGCAAGCGAAGAGGGCCTCCCCCTCCGGGGGCTCCCAGGCCAACACCGCGAGCACCTCCGCGTCCTCGCGCCGCGCCAGGACAGCCGCGTGACGGAGGGCGGCCGGTGAGGCGAGCGAGCCGCTCACACCGACGACGACCCTGCGCCCGGAGGGACGGGCGCGAGGGCCGCTCACGCCGTTCCGACCCTCCGGACCGTTTCGGCTGTTGGGACCGTTTCGTGCGGCCGGGGTCGGGGCCGGGCGGCGGGGCTCGGGGCCGTCCGGCGACCGGCCTCGCGGCTGCGGAGCGCCGCCCCGCGCAGCCGAGCGATCCAGGCGGCGACCGGCAGCGGCCGCGTCCCGCGCTCCTCGGCCCGCCGCTGCCACGTCCGCTCGTCGCGGTCGGTGAAGTGTCCTGACATGTCTCGTCTCCTTGTCCGCTGATGCGGGTATGGCCACCAGGCCACTGAGAGGAGTCTGTAGGCTTATTGGACTGGACAGCAGGGCCAATGAGGAGTGATTGGCGTGGCAGAGGCTCGAGTTGCCCGCACCGTGGTCCACACGGCGGACCGCACGCTGACGGGCCGCCAACTGGCGGCGCTGCTCACCAGGCCGCCGGAGGGCAGGTTCGGCTATCGCGAGCTGGCCCGCGCCGTCCGCGAGGCGCTGCTCGACGGGCGCGTCGCGCTACGCCTGCGGCTGCCCGCCGAGCGGGAGCTCGCGGCCGTGCTCGCGGTGAGCCGCACGACGGTGACCGGCGCCTACGACCTGCTGCGGGAGAGCGGTTACGCACACAGCCGGCGGGGCGCCGGCACCTGGACGGCGCTGCCGGACGGCCAGGCCCCGAGCAGCCTGGCCGCGTTCCTCGGCGACGCCGACGCCACGGTCGACCTCGCCCTCGCCGCCCTGGAGGCGCCCACCGAGGAACTGACCGAGGCGCTCGCGGCCGCTTCCGCCGAACTCCCCCGCCTGGCGAGGTCGCAGGGTTATCACCCGTACGGTCTGCCGGAGCTCCGCTCGGCGATCGCCGACCGCTACACGCGCCGTGGTCTGCCGACGCTCCCGGAGCAGATTCTCGTCACGACGGGCGCCCAGCAGGCGGTCTCCCTCGCCCTGGCGCTGCTCGGCGGACCCGGCGACCGGGCGCTGGCCGAGAACCCCTCGTACCCCAACGCCCTGGACGCGATGCGCGGCCGACGGCTGCGCGTCACTCCCGTCCCGGTGATGGAGGCGGGCTGGGACAGCGGGCTCGTCGACGCGGCGCTTCGACAGACGGCTCCCCGACTGGCGTACCTGATACCGGACTTCCACAATCCGACCGGGCAGCTGATGCCGGACGCGCAGCGCGGCGAGGTGGCGCGCTCGGCGCATGCCACCGGTACCTGGCTCGTGGTCGACGAGACGCTCACGGACATCGCCCTGGACGTGCCGGCCCCGCGGCCGTTCGTGGCGTCGGCAAGGGCGGGCGTCTCCGACCAGATCATCAGCGTCGGCTCGTTGAGCAAGAGCTGCTGGGGCGGACTGCGCGTCGGCTGGATACGCGCCACGTCCCGCGTGGTCACCGAGCTGGCGCGGGTCCGCGTCACCGCCGATCTGGCGGGCTCGGTGCTCGACCAGCTGGTCGCCGTCGAGCTGATCGACCGACTCGACACCATCCTGCCGCGACGGGCCGAGGAGTTGCGGCTCCGCCGCGATGCCCTGACGACGGCCCTCGCCCGCCACCTCCCGGACTGGCACTGGACCCAGCCGCCCGGAGGTCTCTGCCTCTGGATCGACCTCGGCCGCCCGATCGCCTCGTCGCTCGCCGCACGGGCGCTGCGCCATGGCGTACGGGTGGAGGGCGGCGCCCGTTTCGGTGTCGATCCGGGCACTCACGAGCACCGGCTGCGGATCCCCTTCGCCCTGCCGGCGGACCGGTACGAGACGGCCGCCGAGCGTCTGGCCGCCGCCCTGGAGGGCGCTCCGCCCCGCTTCTCGGACCCCGCTCTGCCGGACTGGGTGGCCTGAGCGACGACCGCCTGCGGTCAGGGCTGGTCGTACCAGGCGAACGCCGCGATCCGCCAGCCCTCGGGAGTGCGGACGAACTGGATCGTCTTGGTCCCGCCCCCTTCGAACGGCTCACCGTCCAAGATCCCGGACTTGCGGTACTCGCCGAACCGCGACGCGATATCGCCCACGATCTCAGTCCGTTCGGAGGTCTCCCATTCGGAGAACTCGACCAGCCGCCCCTCGGTCAACACCCGCCGACGCGGCTCGATGAACTCGTCCACGGTGTACACGGTGAAGTCCGGACCGGTCATGACGATCACGCCACCCGGAACGACCAGTCGGCGGATCCGATCCACATCGGGAGTCTTGCCGCCCCGGTTGTCGAAGGCATCGAAGAATTCGGCGGTCAGCAGGTCTATCTCGGTCTTGGACATGGCACGACGCTAACACCGAGGGACCGCGGGCCATCCTCGGTCCGACAGGCCGCGGCACGTCACCGAGCGGACCGCCGCGCACCGTCCAAGCACCTGGTAGTCCACCGGCGACGGCACGCGTCGCCGAGTCTTCGCACCTGCCTGCGGTAGTGGGCGCACAGACCGGGTGCGGCCGGGGGGCCGGCTCTACGGCATGCTCCGCCTGCGGGACCGCACCCGGCCTCTCTCAGGGGAGAAGACTTCGCAGCACGGCGCCCCATGTATCCAGCGCCCGCTGCAATTGGTCTCCCGTGGCTGCCGCCGTCGACAGCGCGAGGAGGACGGACGTGATGATCCCACGATTTCGTTGGTCGGGAGGGGTGTTCGCGGCGGTGGCCAGGTATTCGACGTTGTCGAGCAGATCTTGGCGCTGCGAGTCTTCCAAGCCGTCCTGGCTCAGGACAGCTTGCTGGATCCCTTTCAGCGCGTCTGCCACTTCCGAGCCGCTCTGTTGTGCGACGCCGGCGACAGTGGAGTCGATGTTGGCGATCTGGGCGGCGAACCGACTGCCGTAGAAAGTCCCACCACTGAAATCCGGTGGCGGAGCACCATCGCCGCCCGTGAACGCGGCGAGCGCCTTCTCGGTCTCCTCGCACCATGCCTCGATGGTCGGCCCTCCGGACGCTCCGGCCGCCAGGGACTCGTCCAGGGTCCGTCCTGCGGCGATCTGCCGGGTGAGTCCTCAGCGACAAGTCGGGCCGACACGCCTTCGTCGAGGCGTGCGTAGCGAGGCGGATGCACTTCGTCGGGTGGAGAAAACAGGGGGTCCGAACATCTGACCACTTGCCGAGCCATTTCCGCCAAGAACCTGAGGTGAGCGAGAAAGTCTCCCGAGTAATCCCGAGCGTCACCCGTCCTTATGCAACAGTCCCGGTAGTAGTCCAGTCGATCCCCTCGCCAGGGTGCCGATCTGCACGGACCATCGAGATCCAGGTCTGTGATGAAATCTGCCGCCACTCGGCTCCCCGGATCGCGGCCCTCGATCCGATATCGCAAACCTCTTGGGAGCACGTTACTGGTTTTCAACCAGTCATAGGCGGCGTCAAAATCTCGGAGTGCCCGTGTTTTTGCGCGACGGAGGAGCGTTCCTGCCCCTCTGGTCTGCCACCCAGCCACAGTGTCTGCGAGCTCATCCGCCCGCGTGGCACGCTACGTAACTCGGTCCACAAGTACTCCCGGACCACGGATTCCTGATCAGCGATGACGCGCCGAGCGGTCTCTCCCTGCATGGCGACCATCGTGCAGACGGGGAGTCGCGCGGGGCAAGGAGGCGCACTCGCAGCTCGTGGGCGGGCCGTGGACGGGCTGTCCGTCGACCGAATCGGCCTCCGCTCCGACCTGGTCACCGAGACGCTGTGACTGAGCTTCTTCGAGTTGGCCACCGATCGGGTGATGGTCGTGAAGCGCAACGAACGAGGCCCCGAGCTGTTGATCGAGATGTCTGACGTCTCAATCACGTTGCTCGGGGGGCCTCGTTGGTCATCCATCCTGCCGCACTTGACCTGCCGCATGCGCTCGTGGAGTGGGTCGCCATGCTGGTTGTCACTCGTGAGGGCGACCGGCGCTGCAAGCTCCGTCGTCCCAGCGGGCGATGGTGGCACTGGTGTACCTGCGAGAGCACACCACTCTGGCGAAGATCGCCGCCGGGTTCGGGATCAGCGAGTCCACCGCCCACGCCTACACCCGCGCGGTCGTCGACCTGCTCGCCGAACGAGCACCGGGTCTACTCAAGACGCTGCGCGAGCACGATCCCGACTTCATCCTGCTCGACGGAACCCTCGCCGAGTGCGACCGGGTCGGCGACGGCCGGGCCGACTACTCCCACAGACACCGGCGCCACGGAGTGAACGTGCAGGTCGTCACCGACCCGGGCGGCCGGCTGCTGTGGCTCTCGCCCGCCCTGCCGGGCCGCACACACGACCTGACCGCCGCCCGCACCCACCGGATCATCCGGATCTGCGAGCGCCAGGGCGTTCCCATCCTGGCCGATCTCGCCTACCAAGGCGCAGGACCGTGGCTGACGACCGGCATCAAACGCAAGCCACTCCAGGAACTCACTCCCACCGAAAAGACCGGGCGCTGGCCGCAGCACGAGCGCCCGTTGAACGCGGTGTCGCGAGCCTGAAGTCCTGGCGGATCTTCCGCAGGTCCCGGTGCAGCCCCAACCGCATGACGTCAATCGTCAAGGCCATCCTCACGCTGGAGCGGCAGCGCTGAAGATCCTTAGTGAGCGCTTCGTCTGGCGATAACCGCCACATGAAGCGCTCACGCGGAACCGAAACCCCTGGGGTCAGTCCTGATCTTGGCTGTACTGGGCCGCGTACCAACTGGAGTCGATGGCGGGGTTGCGCAGCACCCCCCAGAATCGGTCGTCAGGTATCGGTGGCAGGGGCTGATTGCCCAGGTCCGCATGCAGATCCGCACGCCAGTCGAGAGTGAAGTGACTCCGGAGCTCCGCGCTCTCGCACACGGACCTGTAGGGGGACCCCCAGATCCCAAGGGCTATCTTCTCCGCGGCCCACCTGCGAATGTTGTCTCGGCTGGCATCGGCCTGCGCGAGCACCGCGCGGAGGCGCAGGGCGAGCGGATCGGTCTGGTCCGGCCGTGGCGGGGCCGCACCGCGCTCCCACGCGTCGAGGGCTGCCTTGACCTCCGGGTAGTTGTTCAGGCCTGTTCCGACCGCCAGTCTGCGCAGTTGCTTCCGCGCGGCCTCAACCACCTGCTCATACGGCAGGACTGCGATCAGCGCACCGAGTTCCTCATGCCCGTCCAGGTAGCTCACGTGGAGGAGGTCGGTGGGACTGTAGGACAGGTCCAGCTCTGGAAGATGCTCATCCGGTCCGGGAAGGGGCTCGTCGGCACTGCACTCCGGCCTGGCAGGCGGACGCGCCTCCCAGAACAGCCGGCCGTTGAACGTGACGACACCGGCGTCATGGCCGCGCTCAAGCCGGTCGGCCAATTCGGCCAGATACTCACCCAGCGAGTCGGCCTCCCCGAAACTGGTGCCGGTCTCGTCGAAGAACCGTCCGATCACACCGAAGGAGTCCCGCCCACTACGGCAATCCATCAGGAGGCCGTCCGACGTCACGTCGTAAGAACCGAACTTCACGTAATCGTGAAGCCAGTAGCCCTCGGTCTCCCCGTCGAGGCCCTGGTCGATGCCGCGCATGAACCCGGTACCCCCGAGGATTCCGCTCACTCCGAGCAGCCGGTCGCCCGTGCTGAAGCGGAAAGCCTCAGGTCCCTCCAGCGCCCCGTTGTGCCGGAGGAGTGAAGCGACCAGGTCCGGAGGAAAGGTGACACCCAGTTCCTGTTGCGCTGCTGCGATCTCCTCGCCGCCTGCAGGCGGCCGAAGCGTGGCAAACGTGCGGGGCGCGTGCTCGCGCAGCCACGCGTCGATGCGAGTCCATGAGTCCTGGACCAGGTCTGATGTCATAGGGCCGACCTTAGAACCAGCGGCTGACAACAGCTTGATCGTCGCTCACCGGCCTTGCCGCCGGGTTGGCGTTCAGGCCGGCAAGCTTCGAGCGGCCCCTTGTCCCGGCTCACCAAGCTGCTGGCACCGGACGCTGCAGCCGCCCACTCGACGCTGAAGCGCTCAGTCGCAATCACCCGATCGGTGGCCAACTCGAAGAAGCTCACTGGAGTGGGGTGTCAGTTCACCTCCCCGCCACTTGAGACGATTCACCGCGGCATTACATTTCGGGCGTGGACATACCTGTCGCGGTCCGCTGGGTGCTCCTGGCTCTGGCTGTTCTCCAGCTTCTCTCCCTCATCTCCATCCTGCGCCGGATGCGCCAACCCGACGCCGGGCTCCGGGCCGAGGCGCGGCTGGACCTCCTCGACGCCGCCGGCAGCGTGGCACTCCTCACCGGCATCGTGCTCGGCAACACCATGGTCGTGCTTTGCGGCTTGACCGTCATGGGCTCGGTCATCGCGGTGAAGGGAATCCGGTCACTCCGGGCTCGTCGGCAGGCTGACCCGCGGAGCCGGCATGTGGAACCTGCTCGACCGGACAAGTCCTAGGCGGGAGGCGAGGGAGCCTCCCGAGCGCGGACCGGAGGCTCGCTTGGCGCGGGCCCGCGCTCCGGAGGCTCCCTACCGCGTACCGAAGTCGGGCAAGGTCAGGGTGCCGTCGGCCGCGAGGGGGAAGCCGGGGTTGTGGGCGATCTCCCAGGCGTGGCCGTCGGGGTCGAGGAAGACACCGGCGTAGCCGCCGTACGAGGTAGGGGCGGCCGGGCGCGTGACGGTGGCGCCCGCCTCGTGCGCCGCCGACAGGAGCGCGTCGACCTCGGCGGGCGAGCGGACGTTGTGGGCCAGGGCGATGCCGCCGAAACCATCGGTGGGCGTGGCGGCGACACCGCAGTCCGCGGCGAGCTTGCCGTGGCCCCACAGGACCAGGCCGAGGCCGCCCGCCTGGAAGAAGACGGTCTCCTCGACCTCCTGGCCCCTCCAGCCGAGGCTCTCGTAGAAGGCGCGGGCGCGGGCCAGGTCGGCGACGCCGAGGGTGACGAGACTGATGCGCTGTTCCATGGATTCAACATAACGGCGCCCTGCCCGTCGCACCCCATGCCCGGGGCGAAAATCGGATGCCCGGGCCGAGGAGTGCGTGTACGGTCCAACGAGTGGAACCTCTTACCGACCGACAGATCCGTTCGTCCTTCGTGAACTGTACGAAGGGTGAGGCAAGCCGGCTCCGACTGCCGCTGGACTTCGCCGAACTCCCCTGGCAGGACCTCGACTTCCTCGGCTGGGTCGACCCCGGCGCGCCGCTGCGCGCCCATCTGGTCGTCCCACGCGAGGACGGGCCGCTCGGCATCACGCTGCGGGTGCCGGGCACGAGCCGCACCAGCGCGGTCAAGTCCAGTCTCTGCCAGGTCTGCCTGACGGGTCACGCATCCTCCGGTGTCACCCTGCTCGCGGCGCCGCTCGCCGGCAGCCGCGGACGTGAGGGGAACACGGTCGGGATCTACGTCTGTGCCGACCTGGCCTGTTCCCTGTACGTCCGCGGCAAGCGCCAGCCCAAGCTGCGGGCGGGCCGCCACGAGGAGTCCCTCGCGCCGGAGGAGCGGATCGACCGGATGATGACCAACCTGAACGCGTTCCTCGCCAAGGTGACGGCCGGCTAGCAGGTGTCTCGCCGATCCTGCCGGATCAGCGGACCCGGCAGGATCGGCGGGCACCCCGCAAGGGATCCCCAGCGGGGCCGGGCGGTGTCAGCGGAAGGCCGCCTCGCCCGTGAGGGCCTTGCCGACGACCAGGGAGTGCACCTCGCTGGTGCCCTCGTAGGTGAGCACCGACTCGAGGTTGTTGGCGTGGCGCATCACCGGGTACTCCAGGGTGATGCCGTTGGCTCCCAGAATCGTGCGGCACTCGCGGGCGATCGCGATCGCCTCGCGCACGTTGTTCAGCTTGCCGACGCTGACCTGCTCGGGCGTGAGCTGCCCGGCGTCCTTGAGCCGGCCGAGGTGGAGGGCGAGGAGCATGCCCTTGCCGAGCTCCAAGGCCATGTCGGCGAGCTTCTGCTGGGTGAGCTGGTAGGAGGCCAGGGACCGCTCGAAGACGATGCGGTCGCCGGCGTAGGAGATCGCCGTCTCCAGGCAGTCGCGGGCCGCTCCGAGGGCGCCGAAGACGATGCCGAAACGGGCCTCGTTGAGGCAGCCGAGCGGGCCGGACAGACCGCGGGCCGCCGGAAGCATCGCGTCGGCCGGCAGCCGTACGTCCTGCAGGACCAGCTCGCTGGTGACGCTGGCCCGCAGGGACAGCTTCTGCTTGATCTCCGGGGCGGTGAAGCCCGGGGTGCCGGCAGGCACCAGGAAGCCTCGGACGCCGTCGTCGGTCCTGGCCCAGACGACGGCGACGTCGGCGACCGATCCGTTGGTGATCCACATCTTCGTGCCGTTGAGCACCCAGTCCCCGCCGTCCCGCTTGGCGTGGGTGCGCATGGCTCCGGGGTCCGATCCGGCGTCCGGCTCGGTGAGCCCGAAGCAGCCGATGTACTCGCCGGCCGCCATACCGGGCAGCCACCGCCGCTTCTGCTCCTCGGAGCCGTACTTCCAGATCGCGTACATGGCGAGCGAGCCCTGCACGGAGACCAGGCTGCGCAGACCGGAGTCGACGGCCTCCAGCTCCAGGCAGGCGAGGCCGTACGCGACGGCGTTGGTGCCCGCGCAGCCGTAGCCCTCCAGGTGCATGCCGAGCACGCCGATGCCGCCGAGTTCACGGGCGAGTTCGCGGGCCGGAATGGCGCCGTGCTCGAACCAGTCGGCGACGTGCGGGCGCAGTTCGCGGTCCGCCATGGCCCGGACGGTCCGGCGGATCTCGCGCTCCTCGTCGGTCAGCAGGCCGTCGACGGCGAGCAGATCGAAGGGGTGGACGGGTGACGACTTCGACGCGGCGGGCGACTTCACGGACGGCCTCCAAGCGGCTGCGGCAACACGGCGTTACGAAGCCTAGCCGGAGATCGGATTTTGGATCCAGTATTGAATATCCGTTCTGCGGTGCGTACGTTCGCCGTGGATCCGATCGCCGGCGGAGGGGAAGCGGGATGCGCGCAGATCGACCGGGGACGCCGGGAACGCCGAGCCGGGGCGCCCTGTCCGGAATCGTCGTCGCCGACTTCGGCCGGGTGCTCGCCGGACCGTACATGACGATGCTCCTCGCCGACCTCGGTGCCGATGTGATCAAGATTGAGCGGCCCGGCTCCGGCGACGACACCCGGGCGTGGGGCCCGCCCTTCGCCGAAGGGGAGGCGACGTACTTCCTCGGAGTGAACCGCAACAAGCGGTCCATCGCCCTCGATCTGACGGACCCGTCGGACCGGGAGACGGCCCGGGCCGTCGTCGACCGCGCCGACGTCCTGGTCGAGAACTTCCGGCCCGGGACCATGGAGAAGCTGGGCCTCGGCCACGAGGAGGTACGGGCCTCCAACCCGGGGCTCATCTACTGCTCGGTGACCGGGTTCGGCTCCGCCGAGGGCGCCCGGCTGCCGGGCTACGACCTCCTCGTGCAGGCCATGGGCGGGCTGATGAGCGTCACCGGGGAACCCGGCGGCCAGGGTACGAAGGCGGGCGTCGCGCTCGTCGACGTCATCACCGGGCTGCACGCGGGCATCGGCATCCTCGCGGCCCTGCGCCACCGGGAACGTACCGGCGAGGGACAGCGGATCGAGGTCTCCCTGCTCACCTCCCTCCTCTCCGCGCTCACCAACCAGTCGGCGGCCTATCTCGGTGCCGGGGTCGTACCGCGGGCCATGGGCAACCGGCATCCGAGCATCGCCCCGTACGAGGTCTTCGAGGCGAAGGACCGGCCGCTGGTGCTCGCGGTGGGCAACGACCGGCAGTTCCGTACGCTCTGTGAACGGCTCGCCCTCCCCGGCCTCGCCGACGACCCCCGGTTCGCGACCAACACCGCCCGGGTCGCGCACCGCGAGGAGCTGGCCGAGGCGCTCGCGGGTCCGCTCTCCCGGCGGACCGCCGACGGCTGGTTCGAGGAACTGACGGCGGCCGGGGTGCCGTGCGGGCCCATCAACGACCTGGCGGCCGCCTTCGAGCTCGCCGGCCGGCTCGGCCTCGACCCCCGGATCCCCGCCGACCTGGCCGGGCCCGGTCAGGTCGCCCACCCGATCGCACTCGACGGCACTCCGCCCGTGTACCACCGCCCTCCCCCGCGCCTCGGGGAGCACACGGAGGCCCTGCTCGGTGAGCTGGGGCTGCCACCTCGTACGCCATAGGAAGATGTACGGCACCGGCAGCGCGTGTCCGGCCGGTAAGCGATGCGAAGGAAGGTCACAGGCGATGAGCAGCGCGGTACAGAAGCGGCGGCCGCCGACCGCCCAGCAGTTCGTCCTGGAGGAGCTGCGGCGCGCCATCACCAGTGGGGAGCTCAGGCCGGGCGGGCAGATCCGGCAGGACGCGCTCGCGGCCCGGCTCGACGTGAGCCGGGTGCCGCTGCGGGAGGCCCTGAAGACCCTGGAGGCCGAGGGGCTCGTGGTGCACCACGTCCACCGGGGCTACTTCGTCGCCGAGCTGTCGCTGGCCGACCTGGAGGAGATCTACCGCATCCGCGACCTCCTGGAGACCGAGGCCGTCCGTCTCGCCATGGCCCGGGCCGAGGACGGGCTGACCGCCGCGCTCGAGAGGATCCAGCGTGAGGTGGAACGCGCCGCCGACGCCGGTGACGTGACGGCGATGGCCGCGGCCAACCGCCGTTTCCACTTCACGCTCGTCGAGGCGTCCGGGATGCCCCGGCTGGTCCGGCTGATCGCGACCCTGTGGGACGCCACCGACGCGTACCGCTCGCTGTACTACACCGAGGTCCCCCACCGCGAGCGCGCCGTGCGCGAGCACCGGGCGGTCATTTCGGCGATCCGTCACGGCGACACGGACGCCGCCCTCCAATGGCTCCACGAACACCGCGCCCACGCGGTCGCGGCACTCCGCGACATCCTCGACCTGGAGTGATCCCGCATCGGCCCGGGCTCACGGGGCCCGCCGATCACGCCGGGCACGTCGTTCACGCCAAGTGCGTCGGTCACGCCACGCCCCGCCGCGCGGCCGGACCCGTCGGCGGGGAAACCGGACCCGCCGAGGGTGAGATCCGGCGGTCGGCCGGGAAACCGCGTTGCCCCGGTCGGCGACCGACACTAGGGTCGATCAGGTGACTGCCGGGTCGGCCATGGGCCATGCACGAGTGGGGCTCCCGGCCTCGGCATGAGCTCGAGGCGGGCCAGAGGCCCGCCCCCTTTCTCCGCGTCTTCGCCCCGGTGCCCGCCTTCGCGGCGCCCCGACCCAGCAGATCCGAGACCCGGAGAAACCACCCACATGTCTGATGAGCGGAAGTCCCCGCACGCGTCCGAGCTGCCGGTCACGACCGTCCAGCTGAACCACACCGTCGTCTACGCCCGCGACCGCCGGCTGTCGGCCGAGTTCCTCGCCGCCATCCTCGGGCTGGAGGTCGGCGCTCCGTTCGGACCGTTCCTGCCGGTCGACCTCGGCAACGGCGTGACCCTCGACTATTACGAGCTGGCCGACGAGCCGATCCAGTCGCAGCACTACGCGTTCCTCGTGCCCGAAGCGCGGTTCGACACCATGATCGCCCGCCTGGAGGCCGTCGGCGTCACCTACTACGCCGACCCGAGCCACACCGAACCGGGCAAGATCAACGGTCTGTTCGGCGGTCGCGGCGCGTACTTCGACGATCCCGACGGCCACAACATGGAGATCATGACCCGGCCCTACGTCCGCCGCTAGGTTCCGCGAAACCAAAGCGCCGCCCCTGCGCCCCGATCCCCAGGGGTCTCCTCGGGACAGGGGCGGCTCGGTAGCCCCGGAACCTCGCGGAGACGTCACAACCATTGACAGGCTCACAACATTCTCACCATTCTGAGAGCGCTCTCAAAGCGCAGTTCGCGCCTCTCGTCACCACCCCCACGATCCCCCCACCCCCGAGGAGCCCCCCATGCCCTCCCGTCGTCGACGCAGGTTGCGCCTGCTCGCCCCGCTCGCCGTCGCCGCGCTGATCGGCACCGCCGTCGGCGTGGCCGGCCCCTCCCCCACCGTCCAGGCCGCCGCCGTCCCCACCACCATTCCGCTCACCTTCACGAACAACTCGGGCCGCGGCGAGCAGGTCTACGTCTACAACCTCGGCACCGAGCTCTCCACCGGCCGACAGGGCTGGGCCGACGCGAACGGCACCTTCCACCCGTGGCCCGCCGGCGGCTCGACACCCGTACCCGCGCCCGACGCCTCGATCACGGGACCGGCCGCCGGCCGGTCCATGACGATCCGGCTGCCGAAGTTCTCGGGCCGGATCTACTTCAGTTACGGCCAGAAGCTCGTCTTCAAGCTCGCGACGGGCGGTCTCGTCCAGCCGGCGGTCCAGAATCCGAGCGACCCCAACCGGAACATCCTGTTCAACTGGTCCGAGTACACGCTCAACGACTCTGGCCTGTGGATCAACAGCACCCAGGTCGACATGGTCTCCGCGCCGTACGCCGTCGGCGTCAAGCGCCCGGACGGGAGCGTCGCGAGCACGGGCCGGCTCAAGCCGGGCGGCTACCGGGGCTTCTTCGACGCGCTGCGGGGCCAGCCCGGCGGCTGGGCGAACCTCGTCCAGACCCGCGCCGACGGCACCGTGCTGCGCGCGCTGGCACCGGGACACGGCATCGAGGCGGGGGCGCTTCCCGCGAACGTCATGAACGACTACATCAACCGCGTCTGGACGAAGTACGCCACGTCCACCCTGACGGTGACCCCCTTCGCGAACCAGCCGTCGGTGAAGTACTACGGCCGGGTCTCCGGCAACGTCATGAACTTCACCAACGGCTCCGGGGCGCTCGTCACGTCGTTCCAGAAGCCCGACTCCGACAGCGTCTTCGGCTGCTACAAGATGCTCGACGCCCCGAACGACCAGGTCCGCGGCCCCATCTCCCGTACGCTGTGCGCCGGTTACAACCGCTCCACCCTCCTCACCAACCCGAATCAGCCGGACACCTCGTCGGCCGGGTTCTACAAGGACGTGGTGACCAACCACTACTCCCGCAAGATCCACGCCCAGATGGTGGACGGCAAGGCGTACGGCTTCGCCTTCGACGACGTGGGCGCGCACGAATCGCTGGTGCACGACGGCAACCCCCAGCAGGCGTACGTCACGCTCGACCCGTTCGACTAGGAAGGGTCCGGCCCGGCCGTACCCGGGCTCCTGTGTCCATGTGAGGGATCATGGACACAGGAGCGGAGAAAGGGACGGGACCGACCATGAGGCACCGCAGTGTGGCCGATCTGATGACGCCGACCGCGGTGGCGGTGCAGCCCGGGACTCCGTTCAAGGAGATCGCGCGCCTGCTCGACGAGTACGGCATCACCGCGGTCCCGGTCGTCGACGAGGCGCACCGTCCGATCGGTGTCGTGTCCGAGGCGGACCTGCTGCGGCGGCACACCGCGAAGGACGGCCCCAGCACCGCCGAGGCCATGATGTCCAGCCCGGTCGTGGTGGCGCGGCCCTCGTGGACGGCGGTCGAGGCGGCCCGGGTCATGGAACGGCACCGGGTCAAGCGGCTGCCCGTGGTGGACTCGGACGGGCAGCTCATCGGGGTCCTCAGCCGCAGCGATCTGCTGCAGCTGTTCCTGAGGCGCGATCGGGCGATCCAGGAGGAGATCGTCGAGGACGTGGTCACCCGCATCCTCCGGCTCTCCCCCGCCGCTCTCCACATCGACGTCGAAGAGGGCAGGGTGACGCTCAGCGGCACCCTGCCGAGCAAGAACCTCGCGCCGGTCTTCGTGCGGCTCTGCGAGGACGTGGACGGGGTCGTGGAGGTCGCCGACCGCCTCACGTACGACGACGAGGCCGAGGCCGGGGCCGGATCAGGGGCCGTGCCCGGGTCCGGGACCGGGGCGAAGGCGGGGGATTACGGTCCGCGACCGGCCGAGGACGCGGCGGCCCCGGAGGTGTGACGGGGGGCCCACCTGCGGCGGCCCCGGAGGCGTGACGACAGGGTCCGCCGGTCACAGCAGCCGCACCATGGCAGCCGGATCACGGCCGAACCCGCCGGCGCGTGGCCGACGGGTCCGGTCGTCGAGCCGGTCCGTGGACGGCCTCGCCTGACGTACGTCTGCGCCGGTCGCCGGGCCGGTCCGTGGACGGCCTCGCCTGACGCGCGCCCGGGCCCGGTCGCCGGGCCGGTCCGTGGACGGCCTCGCCTGACGCGCGCCCGGGCCCGGTCGCCGGGCCGGTCCAGGAAGGCAGGTCCGGCGACGCGTGCCCGGGCGATCCCGTCAGGTCAGGAGACCGCCTCGGGCCAGCCGTATCCGGGGCCGGTGTGCTGGGGGACGGTGCCCGCGCCCGCCGCCTCCATCTCGCGGTTGGCCTCCCGCATCAGCTGTCCGGCCAGATCCTTCATGGCCCGGCTCGCGGCGAGCTCGTCGCCGATCGCCGGTACGTCCACGTCGGCCGGGTTGCACCGTGCGCTGCCGTGGCCCGTGAGATGCGACGTGCCGGTGTCCAGATGCGCCTCGGCCCTGGTCCTGCCGTCCTCCTCGACCAGCTCCAGGCCGACCGTCCACTCAAGGGTCCGTGTCATGGTCTGCCTCCTTGCGACGTCGGGCCGCGCAGGACGGCCCGCGCGCCCCTTCCTCCTCCCAGGATCCATCCACGCGCGCGTGTGCGCGCGATGACATAGAGGAAGCGCCGGCGGGAGGCTCTCGCGGGCGGGCCGGGGGACCGGGGCAACCAGGACCAGGACGAGTCCGCGACGGCGAACCAGCCGGCCACGGTGGTCCATGGCACGGCGCTCCGGTACAGAGGGCGGCCTCCGACACCTGGCGGCCGGCCCCGGCCCGTCCCCGGGCGGGCACGTTTCGCGGTGACCGTCCTCACACACCTGCGATGACCTCTCGTCAGATTGTTAGCGTGAGTGGCCTGTGTGACTGATGAACAGTCAGTTACCCGCTGTACAGCTCGTTCTCCAGCGAAAGGCTTTCACATGAGACTACGGTCGCGCCCCACGCGCCTGGCCGTCGGAGCGGTACTGGCCGGCGCGATGCTCTCGGGGATCGTCCCCTCCGGCGCGGTCGCCTCCCCGCGCACGGCGACGTCGGCGGTCTCGGCCGACGACCCCGTGGAGACGATGCCGGACGACGGCTTCGCCGACGAACCGGACGCCGAGCAGGAGGACGTGGCGGGTACGGGGTCGACCGGCGCGTCCGAGACCGGTACGCAGGCTCCGGCGGAGACGCAGGCGGCAGCGCTCCCCGGCCGAGCCGGGGACTTCCAGCTGGAGGCGGGTCCCTCCCTCACCGGTCTGGTGAACCAGCTGGACGCGGCGCTGCCCGAGCAGGGCCTGACCAAGCTGATGGAGCAGGCGAACCGGGAGGCGGACTGGGACGCCGCCTGCGGCACCGCCGGTATCTACGGCCCCGACCTCACCCCCCACCGGCGTGTCTGCTGGGAGACCGACGACGCGACCTCCTCCGAGTGGATCCCCCAGGCCATCACCGGCGTCTCCGACGCCGTGGAGAACGAGGACTGGGGCACCTCCCCCGCCGACCCCATCGCCGTGGGCTCCTACGACGCGCTGAACCCGGGCCGTAGCGACATGGCCTCGGACCGCGACAACTGCCTCCAGGAGACCGCGTCCGACGCCTGCAACGAGAAGGGCGTCCGGGTCAGCTTCTTCAACCAGGCCACCGAGAAGTACCGCCACGTCCTGCTGGTGTGGCCGTACATGAACTCGAACGACCGCATCTCCTTCGACGCGCTCCACGCGCGCGAGGGGACGTGCACCACCACCGTGACGACGAGCTGCGCGGCGCAGGAGGGCATCCACGCCGGCGGGATGGTCTGGTACGGCAACTACCTCTACGTCGCCGACACCGCCAACGGCATGCGGGTCTTCGACCTCCGCAGGATCATGGACCTCAACCCCGACGACAACGCGGCCGTCAACGACCCGACGCCGGACGGTCTGGTCAGCGACGTCCTGGACAAGAAGCGGATCGGCCGGCAGAACAACGTCTGGTACGGCTACGGCTACCGGTACGTCATGCCCCAGGTGGCCACGCTGCGCTTCACCGCGCCGAAGCCCACCGGGGACACGTCGGAGCACCAGTGCCACGCCACCGCCCGCCCGAAGGCGTCGTACATCTCCCTCGACCGCACCGGCACCGACCACCTGATCCTCGGCGAGTACTGCAACACCAACAAGGGCGGCACCAGCCCCGGTCGCGTCGGCACGTACCCGATGACGGCGCTGACCGCCGCGGTCGAGGGCGCGGCCGGTACGGTCGCGAGCGCGGATCTCGCGTACGGTCTGCCGGCGGGCCCGACGTTCGGCGACGAGGCGTTGTGGCACAAGATCCAGGGCGTCACGCGCTACCAGGGCAAGTGGTACTTCCACCGCAGCAACGGTTACGACAACGGCCGTCTGCTCCAGGCGACCCCGGGCACGGTCGACGGTACGAGTCAGCTCGTCCCGAACCCGAAGGTGCTGCGGTCCTCCTTCGGGCCGGAGGACCTGTACGTGGCACACGGGCGCGGCGACGGACTCGCCCCGCAGTTGTGGTCCCTGAGCGAGCACGCTCCCAGCGAGTGCGGCGCGTGCAAGCGGGAGCTGTACAGCTACGACATGGGCGCGGTCATCGGAGGCTTCGGCTCCTAGGTCGCGTCCCGTCGGGAACGCGAACGCCGTACGAGGGGGCGGGACCCGCTCGTACGGCGTTCGCGTGCGCCTCGGGAGGGCGCGGTCCTGGCGGTTCTCGGCCCCGCTCTTGTGTTCGCGCCACGTTCCCCGGAGAGTACGGTGAATGGCGGTCGTTGTGCTGGTGGGAACCCTGGACACCAAAGGGCTGGAGTACGGCTGGCTGCGCGAGCGGCTGCTGGAGCAGGGCGTCGAGGTCGTGGTGGTGGACGCCGGAGTGATCGGCGCCCCGCGGAGCCACGCGGACGTCCCGCGCGCCGATGTGGCCCGGGCGGCGGGAGCGGATCTGGAGCGGTTGCGCGCCGACGGCGACCGGGGCGCGGCCGTGACGACGATGGCTCGGGGCGCCGCCGAGATCGTGCTGCGGCTGTACGCGGAGGGCCGGCTGCACGGAGTGCTGGCCATCGGCGGCAGCGGCGGTACGTCTCTCGCGACTCGGGCGATGCGAGGGCTGCCGCTCGGGGTGCCGAAGGTGATGGTCTCCTCGATGGCGTCGGGCGACGTCTCCCCGTACATCGGTTCCGCCGACATCACGATGATGTACAGCGTGGTCGACATCGCCGGGGTCAACCGCCTGTCGGCTCCGATCCTGGCGAACGCCGTCGACGCGGTCGCCGCCATGGCGCGTGGTTTCGCCGCCACCTCCGGGGCCCGGGCGGTGCGGCCTGCCGACCTCGGCCGCCGCGGCTCGAACGGCGGCGACGGCGGGGCTTTCGGGGATGGCGACGCTGCCCGGCCGCTGATAGCGGCGAGCATGGCGGGGGTGACCACCCCCGGCGTCGACGCCGCCCGTGGGTGGCTGACCGAGCGCGGCTATGAGGTGCTGGTCTTCCACGCCAGCGGCACGGGTGGGCGCACCCTCGAATCGCTCGCCGATCAGCGTCTGTTCGCGGGTGTTCTGGATCTGACGCTCTGCGAGCTGGCCGACGATCTCTGCGGAGGCATCCTGACGGCGGGCCCGGACCGGCTTCTCGCCGCCGGGCGCCGCGGTGTTCCCCAGGTGGTGAGTCCCGGCGCGCTGGACATGGTGAAGTTCGGCCCTCTCGACACCGTCCCCGCGCGCGTGCGTGACCGCGACGTACGCGTGCACAACCCGTCCATCAGTGTCGTCCGTACGACGTCGCGGGAGTGCGCCGAACTCGGCAGGCGCGTCGCGGCGAAACTGCGGGAGGCCACGGGGCCCACCGCGGTGTGCCTTCCGCTGCGCGGGCTGTCGACGCTGGGTGCGCCGGGCCAGCCGTACCACGATCCGGTCACGGACGGAGTCCTCTTCGACGCGCTGAAGGACGGCCTGCGGGGCAGCTCGGTCGACGTGGTCGAGATCGACGCCCACATCAACGAGCCGTCGTTCGCCCACGCCGCGGCGGATCTGCTGCACCGGATGGTCGCCGCGTCGACCGCCTGACCGGGCAGCCGGGTGGTCGAGCGACGGCCGTCCGGCAGCCCCCTGTCGACCGGCCCCCTCGGGCCGGCCCGCTCACCCCCGCAGGTCGGCCAGGCGCCGGCGGTCCAACGGGGAGGACCGGCGGTCCAGGCGTTCCTCGAGGAGATGGCGGGCGGCGTCGCTGTGACCCGCCTCCATCAGGGCGTACAGCAGGGTCTCCTCGACGACCTCGCGCTGCGCGGCGCTGCCGCCCACGCGGCGCAGGGAGGGCAGCAGCGCGCGCAGCCCCCGCACCGCCGTCGTCCACCGCTCCTCCAGTACGGCCTCGAGCGCCCGGCACAGCGGCTCGACGACCTCGCGCTGTACGGGGTCGGCCTGGGCCGCGTGGGTGCGCAGGCGCCGGAGCGCGGGCAGGTCTCCGGCCGCGGTGAGGGCGACGGCGCTGTGCAGCGCCGTGAACGCCGTCGCCGGGCGTTCGACCAGGTCGACGGCGACCGCGTCGAGTACGCCGTCGACGGGCATGTGGCCCGTCCAGTTCCGGGTCATCCGGGCCCGCCACAGGAGCGATCCGGAGTCGACGAGGGCTCGTACGCCGTTCACCCGGCACGGGGCGAGCTGCGCGAACCAGCGGCGGCGCACCGCGGCGGAGTCGTCGAGGGCGAGTTCGTGGAGAGCCACGTGCCAGGAGAAGTGCGCCCGGTGGACGGCGCCGCGTCCCTGGCCGCCGATCCAGTCGTCGAGCCAGTCACGGCCGGTCCGGTGCTCGCCGGACTCGTAGTGGACGTGGGCGAGGGCGTGCACCGCGTGGCCGGAGGCGGGTTCGGCGGCCAGCGCCACGCGGGCGAGGGCGCCCGCCTCCTCGACGTGTCCCTCCTCCTGGCGGAGGAAGGCGAGGAGCGAGGTGTGGAACCAGTGGCCGTCGTAGGCGGGCGCGGTGTGCGCCACCAGCCGCTGCGCCAGGGTGCCGTCGAGGTCGCCGACGCCGGAGAAGGCGATGGTGGGGACGGCGGCACTGAGCGCGAGGGCGTCGCCGGGAAAGCGGTCGAGGTGGTCGACGAGCGCTGTGTCGCCGTCGGACGCTCCCCGGCCCCGGTCCGACGTCGCGGTCCCGCCACTCTGGTGCGACCGGATCCTGCGGGTGACGACGTCGACGAAGGAGCGTTCCCGCTCGTCGCCGCGTTCTCGTACGGCACGCTGGGCGTCGGCGAGGCGCCGGGCAGCGTCGACCTCCGCGCCGCACTCGTGTCCGAGCAGGGCGAGGGCGGCGTGACCGAGGGCGAAGCCGGGGTCGAGTTCGGTGGCGCGTACGAACGCGTCGGGGGCCTTGGCCCGTACGGTGATCACCCGGGCGAGTCCGGTGCGGAAGGACGCGGCCGCGGCGGCATGGGTGGAGAGCGGTAACCCGAACTGGTCGGTGGGGCGGCGGCGTGCCGCCCGCGGGGCGGGAGCGAGCGGGGCGAGGAGTACCTCGGCGAGGTCCCTGGCCTGTGTCCGGATCTCCGGGATCGCGGTGGTCTCCCACAGCTCACCGCGGCGGGGCGCGCCCAGAGTGAACAGGGCCCGCCTGGTGTGCCCTTGCGCGTCGAGGAGGCGGCCGTCGTCGGTCGCGACGCCGATGCCCAGCGGTCCGGGCACCGCGAGCCCGGCGGCGAGCAGTCCGCCCCACAGCGGGTCGGCCGCCGTGTCGAGCCGCAGTCCGGGGCCGGTGCAGTCCACCACCCACGCCACGGTCAGCACCCGGCCGTCGGCCAGGGACACGGCGAGCCGGCCGTCGTCGCACGGCTCGGCGGACGCGATACGGCCGGTGTGGACGCGGAGTCGGCGGGCGGCGCGGGCGCGGTCGACGGTCTCGGCGGTGGTGGGCGCCATCCGGTGCCGGTGGACGTTCCACCGGGTGGCGTCGCGGCCGAGGAACTCGGCCCGATCGTCGTCGCCGAGGGCCTGCCAGAGAGTGGCGATGTGCGGGCGCAGCCCGTCGAGGGCGGGCCGCCAGTCGCCGTGGTCGCGGAGTGTGGTGGCCAGATGGCGGCGTAGGACCGCGCGGATCCGGTGGAGCGGAAGGTCGGTGAGCCCCGGGGGCGGCGGTACGGGCGGCAGCGGGGAGACGGCGTGCGGCCGGGGCAGCAGCCCGCCGCGCGACACGGCGTGCACGGTGCGGCCGGGGCGGTCGAGGACGAGCGCGAGGTCGACGGCGGTCAGGCCGGTGCCGACCAGGAGGACGTCGTCGGCCTCCCCCACCGCGTCGAGCGCGCCCGGTGCCCAGGGGCGTCCGATGAAGCGGTCGGAGCCGCGCAGCTCCGCCGGCGCCCAGCCGGCCGTGCCGGCCGCGGGTCCCGTCGCCAGGACCACGCTGTCGGCCGTCACCGTACCGCCGTCGGAGAGGCGGAGTTCGAGGCGCCCTTCGGCCGTGTCCGCGCAGTGTGTCGCCCTCGCCCGCAGACGGCGCACGGCGACCGTGCCGTGCGCCGTGATGACCGCGCGTCCGAGGGTGTCGGCAAGGTACGAGCCGTAGCGGTAGCGGGAGGCGAAGTCGCCGGCCGTGACGGTCGGTTCGCCGTGGCGGCAGAGCCAGCGCTGGAAGTGGCCGGGGTCGTCCGGGTAGCAACTCATCCCGCCGACAGGGACGTTGAGCCGGTGCTCGGGGACCTCGGTGGCATAGGCCGTGCCGCGGCCCGCCTCCGGCGCCGGATCGATCAGGACCAGGTCGAGCGGGATGCGCCGTCGTGCCGCCGTCTCGCACAGCTGGACGGCGACGAGCGCCCCGGCCGCACCTGCTCCGACGACTGCCACGGTTGATCGCGGTTGAGCGGACACCACGGATACCTCCGGCTCCAAGGCGGGCCTCGCACGGGGCGGTTCACGGCGGTCGGGTGTCCACCGTGAAGTTCACTATGTCGATGAACAATGTGCAGTGACAAGCCCGCCCGGCGTTCCGCCCGGCGCCGGCGGCCGTGCCGGATCGATTTCGCGCCAGACGTGAGACATTGAGTCGGTGAGGATCTCAGCAAGAACGGACTACGCGGTCCGCGCCATGGCGGAGCTGGCCTGCTCGACGGAGCACCCTCTGAAGGCGGAGGACATCGCCGGCCGCCAGGACATCCCCGTCCGCTTTCTCTTCGTCGTCCTCAGCGAGTTGCGTCAGGCACGGCTGGTACGGAGCGTGCGCGGGCCCGAGGGCGGCTACGCGCTGGCCAGGCCGCCGGCGGAGATCACCCTCGCGGACGTGATCCGCGCGATGGACGGCCCCCTGGTCAGCGTGCGCGACCTGAAACTGACGGGTCTCGAGTACCAGGGCGCGGCGGCGCCCATGCCGGATGTGTGGCGCGCGGTCCGCGCCAGCCTCCGCCATGTCCTGGAAGGGACGACCCTGGCGGACCTCGCGTCGGGGACCCTGCCGGAGCTGGTGCGGGAGCGGGCCCGTGAGTACAACGACGACGTACGGACATATCCGTCGCACCCGCATCCTCTCTGAAAGAAGGCAGCGTTTCGCCCCGGGGCCGCACAACGACGGTGTGCGGCCCTTTCTCTCTCTTCGGACAGAGAGATTCTTTCGCCGATTCCCCGGAACTTCGGAACTCCGGGGAGAAAAGCGACGTCCTGCGATGGTCGCCTGATCTGCACACCGAATGCGCAGGGAACACACGCTCTCCCGATCACCCTCCAAGGGGACGAGGGGGCGCGAGCCTGCCCTCGGCCCGTCTGTGGGGGAATGTCTCATTACCGGTCATGAGGACCGCGGCAGCAGGGAGGGCCGAGTCGGGTGATCTTGTGAAGAAGGTGGCACCAACTCATGGACGGATATGCACGTCACGGCAATTCGAGCCCGATACATGCACGTTGAAGCCGTAGTTCGATTGGCTGGCCGTCAGGTCGACGTGCTTTGATCCAGCACACCGCGGAAGTTCCCCCTCCGGATCGGCGCCACCGGTCCGGCATGTGCGTTCGCGGTTGTTCGATACGTCCCCATGTGAAGGGAAACTCACATCATGAACTTCGTCCCCACCCAGGAGATCTCCGACGCCGACCTGGACAACGTGTCCGGTGGCCTCGGTGGCGGCGTGGTCGCCCACTCCACCGTCGCTGTCAACGGCATCTTCCCGGAGGCCGCTCCCCTGGCCGCCACCGCCGTCGGCACCCTGGAGGGCGTCACCGGCCTGAACACCGCGCCGCTCGCGGGCATCGCCACCGCGACGATCGCCGGCGTCTGATCTTCCAGACGTCCGAACCCGCCGTATGCCCCGGATCCGCTCAGGATCCGGGGCATACGCCGCGTCGCTCCCCCGGAGCGAACAGAACCGTGCAGCAACGCAGTCGAGGAAGAGTGTCGTGCAGTTCCGCCAACAGGCCCTTTCCAAACTGCAGTCCTCCGAGGACATCGATCTGCCGGTGCGCTTCGCCCGTCCCCAGGGCTGGCTCGTTCTGTCCGTGACGGTCGTCGTCATGATCGCCGCGACCGTCTGGGCGGTGACCGGCACCGTCTCGACCACCCTCGAAGCTCCCGGGATCCTCACTCACGCACAGGGCAGCTACGTCCTGCAGAGCCCCGTCGCCGGACAGGTGACCGACGTACTCGCCGAGGAGGGCGCGCGGCTTCCCGCCGACGCCCCCCTGCTGAAGCTCCGTACCGCGCAAGGCACCGGCGCCGTCGTCCGCACCCTCGCCGCGGGCCGATTGACGGCCCTGGTCACCGGAATCGGCTCCGTGGTCACCGTCGGCGCCGACGTGGCGGCGGTCGAACGCGTCACCCGCCCCGACGATCCGCTGATGGCCGTCGTGTACGTACCGGCCGACGGCGCGTCGACCGTCCCCGTCGGCGCGACGGTGGACCTGAACGTCCAGTCGGTGGCGGCCCGCCAGTACGGCGTGCTGCGCGGCCGGGTGAAGTCCGTCGGCCGCACCGCCCAGTCCGCCCAGCAGATCGGGGCCTTCCTCGGCAGTGCCCAGCTCGGCGAACAACTCGCCCGCCAGGGACGCCCCGTACCCGTCCTGGTACGGCTCGAACGCGCCGACGACACCGCGTCCGGCTACGCCTGGTCGTCCGCCGGAGGCCCCCCGTTCCGGCTCGAGTCGATGACGCCGGCCGGCGCCACCGTCCGTCTGGCCGCACAGCACCCGATCGATTGGCTGCTCCCATGACGACTCAGCAGCAGCTGCCCCCGGCGGGCCGCCGCCGGCACCGTCCGGAGGCCGCGCCCGGCGGTCGGCGGGCCCAGCGTGGAAGATCCGCGCAGAAGGCGAAGCGACAGAAGGCGACGAAGCAGAAGGCCGTGCGCACGCCCACGGTCCTCCAGATGGAGGCCGTCGAGTGCGGCGCCGCCGCCCTGGCCATGGTCCTCGCCCACTACGGCCGGCACGTGCCGCTGGAGGAACTGCGCATCGCGTGCGGGGTGTCCCGTGACGGTTCCCGGGCCAGCAACGTCCTCAAGGCGGCGCGATCGTACGGCCTCCAGGCCAAGGGCATGCAGATGGAACCGGCCGCGCTCGCCGGGGTGCGGCCGCCGGCCATCCTCTTCTGGGAGTTCAACCACTACGTCGTGTACGACGGCATGGGGCGGGGCCTGCGACGGGGTGGCGTGCACATCAACGACCCCGACAAGGGCCGCCGCTTCGTGACGACCGAGGACTTCGACACCAGCTTCACGGGTGTCGCCCTGGTCTTCGAACCCACCGCCTCCTTCCGGCCGGGCGGCCGCAAGCCCGGCATCCTGCGCGCCCTGCCCGCCAGGCTGCGCGGCACCACGGGCACCCTGCTGGCCACCCTGCTCGCGAGCCTCCTGCTGGTCGCCGTCGGCGCGGCGGCACCGGCGCTGAGCCGTACGTACATCGATCGCTTCCTGATCGGTGAGCAGACGTCCCTCCTCGGCCCGCTGTTCGCTTCGATGGCCGCGCTGGTGGCGCTCACCGCCGTACTGACCGGCGTGCAGCAGGCGAACCTGCTGCGCGGACGGATCATCTCGTCCACGCTGAGCAGCGCCCGGTTCCTGCGGCACCTGATGCGGCTGCCCGTCACCTTCTTCGCCCAGCGCAGCCCGGCCGATCTCGTGCAGCGCCTGCAGTCCAACGACGCCGTCGCCGAAACACTGGCCAGGGATCTCGCCGCCGCGGGGGTGGACGGGATCGTGGTGATCCTCTACGCCGTCCTGCTCTGGACGTACGATCCCCAACTCACCGTCATCGGCGTCCTGATCGCGCTGCTCAACGTGGTCGCGATGCGGATCGTGATCCGACTGCGAGCCAACGACACGCAGAAGCTGCGCGCGGACAACGCCCGGCTCACCACGACGTCGTACACGGGTCTTCAGCTCATCGAGACGATGAAGGCCACCGGCGGCGAGAACGGCTTCTTCCGCCGGTGGGCGGGGCAGCACGCCACCACCCTGGAGGTGCAGCAGCGCCTCGGTGTGCCGAGCGCCGTCCTCGGCGTCGTCGCGCCGACCCTCGCGACGCTCAACAGCGCGCTGATCCTCTGGATCGGCGGACTTCGGGCGGTGGAGGGCCACATCTCGATCGGCCTGCTCGTCGCGTTCCAGGCGCTGGTGACGCGCTTCACCGCGCCGATCACCCGGCTCAACGGGGTGGCGGGAAGGATCCAGGACTTCGCCGCGGACGTGGCCCGGCTGAAGGACGTCGAGAACTTCCCGGTCGACTCGGTGTACTGGGGCCGCGACACCGAGGAGAGCACGCGCAGGCTCAGGGGCCACGTGGCGTTGGAGAACATCACGTTCGGATACAGCCCGCTCGACAAGCCGCTGCTCAGCGACTTCTCGCTGACAGTCGGCCCGGGGCAGCAGATCGCGCTCGTCGGCGGCTCCGGCAGCGGCAAGTCCACCGTCTCCCGGCTGATCTCCGGCCTCTACAGCCCGTGGGAAGGGACGATCCGCATCGACGGCCGACGGCTGGAGGACATTCCTCGTGGCGCGCTCGCGGCCTCCGTGTCCTTCGTCGACCAGGACGTCTTCCTCTTCGAAGGCACGGTCCGGGACAACGTGGCGCTGTGGGACCCGTCGATACCGGACGAGGCGGTGGTCGCCGCTCTCAAGGACGCCGCGCTGTACGACGTGATCGCACGGCGGCCGGAAGGCATCCACGGCCGGGTCGAGCAGGACGGCCGGAACTTCTCCGGCGGGCAGCGGCAGCGTCTGGAGATCGCCAGGGCGCTGGTGCGGCAGCCGAGCATCCTGGTCCTCGACGAGGTCACCAGCGCCCTGGACGCGGAGACGGAACGCGTCATCATCGACAATCTGCGGCGGCGCGGCTGCGCGTGCGTCGTCATCGCCCACCGGCTGAGCACGGTCCGGGACAGCGACGAGATCCTGGTCCTCGACCACGGCTCGGTCGTCGAACGCGGCCGGCACGACGAGTTGGTCGCCGCCGGGGGGCCGTACGCCGCGCTGGTCAAGGAGCACTGACGTGTCATCCGTTCATCAGCAGCCCGCGGACCCGTCCGGATACGCCGCCGCCGGACAGGGCGGTACGGACGTGGTGATCCACGCGCTGGGCGGCCTCGGCACGCCCGTCGACTGCGCCGGCCTGCGCACCCTTCCGCTGGAGGGGCCGCAGGTGTTGTGGCTGGTCGTGGCCGGAGCCCTGGACCTGTTCGCGTTCGACCCCGTCCAGCAGGGTCAGTGGCACTTCCTCGGCCGTCTGGAGGCCGGGAGCCTGCTGCTCGGCCCGGTCGAGGGGCCGCAGCACACACTGCTGGGCAGGCCGTCACAGGACTGCCTGATGCGCCGGATCGCGCTGCGCGAGCTGTACCGGCCGGAGAACGACGGGGCGTACGGGGCGCACGGGGTGTACGGAGCGGAGTACGGCGCGTACGGGGAATACGGCTCGCACGGCGCGTACGGAGGTTACGGCCAGGACGAGGCGTACGCGTACGGAGGTCACGGCGCGTCGTACGGCGTCCCGCCGACACCGCCGACGCCGTTGGAGCACGCCTTCGCCCTCGGAACGGGCCGCGCCCTGAGCGTGCTGTTCGAGGCTCCGCTGAACGGCCGCCCCGCCACCGACGAGACCATGGCCGACGACGACATCCTGTGGATGTCGGTCGAACCGGGCAGTGTCCAGTACGGCGCCTCCTTCAGCGCGGAGGCTGCGGCCGATCTGCTGATCGACGGCGCTATGTGGCAGCGCATGGTGAACCAGCAGCAACGGTTGCTGTTCGCCGTGGACCGGTGGATCGAGGGCCTCGAACGCGCCCATGAGGACCGGGCCGCGGAGGGCATCAAGGCGGGCGCTGCCGTCCGCGCCCGCGCGAACGAGGCACTGCTGGCCTCCATCGGCAGGCCGGACCGGGGCCGGCGCGGTGGCGTGCGGGTGGACGGCTCGGCCGCCGGTGCGGCCGCCGGCGACGACGAAGCGGAGTACGCCGTCTGCCGCCTCGTCGCCGACGCGGCCGGAATCGACCTCGCCGAGCCCCCGCGAGGCGGCGCCGCGAACGAGCGCGTCACACCGGTCGAACGCATCGCGTCGAGCTCGCGTGTCCGTATCCGCGCCGTCCGGCTCGCCGGAGACTGGTGGCGGACGGACAGCGGACCCCTGGTGGGGCATCGCGCCAAGTCGGGGGCGCCGGTCGCGCTGCTGTGGCGGCGTGGGCGGTACGAGGCGGTCAACGCGTCCACCGGGCGGCGACAGCGCATCGGCCGGGAGAACGCCGACGAGTTCGAGCCACGGGCCGTCATGTTCTACCGACCGCTTCCGGACCGGCCGATGACACCGTGGCGGCTGCTCCGCTTCAGCATGCGCGGCACCCGGATGGACCTGCGGAACCTGCTCCTCGCCGGTCTGGTGACGGTGGGCCTGGGCGCTCTCGTGCCGATCGCCACCGGCCGGGTGCTCGGCGTCTACGTACCGAAGGGCGAGAGCGGCCTCATCGTCCAGGTCTCGCTCGCCGTCATGATCACCAGTGTGGTCACCGCGGCGTTCATGCTGTTGCAGAACCTGACCATCCTCAGGATGGAAGGCCGTATCGAGGCCACCCTGCAGCCCGCCGTCTGGGACAGGCTGCTGCGGCTGCCGACGGCGTTCTTCGCCGAGCGCTCCACCGGGGAGCTGGCGAGCGCGGCGATGGGGATCAGTGCCATCCGCAGGGTGCTGTCCGGGGTCGGTCCGGTGGTCGTGCAGGCCTGCACGGTCGGTGCGATGAACGTCGTCCTGCTGTTCTGCTACAGCGTGTCGCTCGCTCTGGTGGCACTCGCGATGCTGGCCGTCGCCGCGGCGGTGTTCCTCGGGATGGGCTTGTGGCAGCTGCGGTGGCAGCGGCAACTGGTCGAGCTCGGCAACAAGCTGAACAACCAGGCGTACCAGACCCTGCGCGGACTGCCGAAGCTGCGGGTCGCCGCGGCGGAGAGCTTCGCGTACGCGGCGTGGGCGCGCGAGTTCGCCCGTTCGCGGGAGCTGCAGCAGCGGGCGGGCCGGATCAGGAACCTGACCACGGTCCTCGACGCGGTCTGTCTTCCGCTCTGCTCGCTGACGATGTTCATGCTGCTGGCGGGCCCGGCCCGGGGCAGCATGTCGGCCGGAGCGTTCCTGACCTTCAGCACCGCCCTGACCATGCTGCTGACCTCCGTCACCCAGGTCACCGGTGCGCTGGTCTCGGCCGCCGCCGTGATGCCGATGTTCGAGCAGGTCAAGCCGCTCCTCGACGAGGCTCCGGAGGTCCGCGGCGCGGGGGCGCAGCCCGGTGCGCTGTCCGGCGGGATCGAGGCCCGTGGTCTCTCCTTCCGTTACTCGGACGACGGCCCGCTGGTGCTCGACGACGTGTCCCTGGAGGTACGTCCGGGCGAGTTCGTGGCGATCGTCGGCCCCAGCGGCTGCGGGAAGTCGACGCTCCTCCGGCTGCTCATCGGCTTCGACCGGCCGACGTCCGGCAGTGTGCTGTACGACGGGCAGGACCTGGCCGCTCTCGACCAGGCGGCCGTCCGCCGGCAGTGCGGGGTGGTGCTGCAGAACGCGCAACCGCTGACCGGATCGATCCTGGAGTGCATCTGCGGCGCCGAGAGCTTCTCCGAGGAGGAGGTGTGGGAGGCGGCCGCGATGGCGGGTCTCGCCGAGGACATCAAGCGGATGCCGATGGGTCTGCACACTCTGATCTCCGGCGGAGGCGCGATCTCGGGCGGTCAGCGCCAGCGGTTGATGATCGCCCAGGCCCTGGTCCGCCGCCCGCGCATCCTGTTCTTCGACGAGGCCACGAGCGCGCTGGACAACGAGACCCAGCGCATCGTGATCGAGAGCACGCGGAGCCTCGAGTCCAGCCGCCTCGTGATCGCCCACCGGCTGTCCACGGTCATGGACGCCGACCGCGTGATCGTGATGTCGGACGGCCGCGTCGTCGAACAGGGCACACCGGCCGCGCTCCTCGCCGATCCGGGAGGCTTCCTTCACGACCTGGTGCGACGGCAGCTCACGTGACGCCGTCCGCGTACGAGCTTCGCTCACGGTGCCGTGAGCCGCAGCTCGACCGCTTCGCCCGGTTCCACCGACACGACGCGGTCGCGCATCCGGACCTCGATCGGTGACATGTCCGACGGCGGCACGCTGAGCCGCATCCGGCCCGGCCGCACCCGCAGCCCCACCCCCCAGTGCCCCCGGTAGCGGATGGAGAATCCGTACTCGGTGAAGCTCGGTGAGGGCACCGGGTCCAGCCACAGGGCGTCGGCCCGGGTCTCCAGTCCGGTCAGGCCGCGCTGGACCAGGTCGATCGTGCCGGCCATCGCACCGAGGTGGATGCCCTCTTCCGTGGTGCCGCCCTGGAGGTCGGCGACATCGCCCTCGATCGCCTCCTGGACGTACGTCCACGCCTCCCCCCGGCGTACACGGGCCAGCACCCAGCCGTGCACGAGGCCGCTGAGGGTCGACCCGTGGCTGGTGCGGTGGAGGTAGTAGTCGACGGTGCGGCTCCACGTCGCGTCGTCCAGGTCGTAGCCGAGCCGCCGGAAGATGCCGGCCAGTTCGGACGGGGAGAAGAGGTAGCCGAGCATCAGCACATCGGCCTGCTTCGACGCCTGGTAGCGGTTGACGGTGTCTCCCTCCGCCTCCAGGATCCGGTCGAGCCGCCTGATGTTGCCGTACCGGGACCGATAGGCGTCCCAGTCGAGCTCCGCCAGCCGGCCGAAGCCGTCGAACTGGCTGATCACCCCTTCGTGGAACGGAACGCGCAGTTTGCGCGACACGTCCTCCCACAAGGCGGTTTCCCGGTCGTCGAGTCCGATCCGCTCGCACAGCTCCACACGGCGTGGTTCGGGCAGTTCGTCCAGCAGGTGAAGGGCCCGGCCGAGGACCCAGGCCGCGCTGACGTTGGTGTAGGCGTTGTCGTCGAGGCCCGGCGTGAGACGGTCGGGGTAGGAGTCGTGGTACTCGTCCGGCCCCATGACGCCCAGGATGCGATAGCGGTCGGTCTCGGCGTCGTACGTGGCCGAGTCGGCCCAGAAGCGGGCGATCTGCGTCAGCATCTCGGCGCCCTTGGTGTGCAGGAACTCGTCGTCGCCGCTGGCTTCGTAGTACCGCCAGACGTTGTACGCGATCGCCGATCCGACGTGGTGCTGGAGATGCGAATAGTCGGGAAGCCAACGGCCCGAATGAGGATTGAGGTGCACCTGCTGTGTCTCCTCACGGCCGTCGCTGCCGCTCTGCCACGGGTAGAGGGCACCCCTTCTGCCCAGGTCACGAGCGGCGTTGCGCGCTCGTGCCAGTCGCCGGTGGCGGTAGAGCAACAGCGCACGGGACACTTCCGGCAGGTGCAGATTGAGGTACGGCAGGACGAACAGTTCGTCCCAGAAGACGTGCCCCCGATAGGCCTCACCGTGCAGCCCTCTGGCCGGGACGCCGACGTCCAGCTCGGCCGTGTGGGGTGACAGGGTCTGGAGGACGTGGAAGAGATGCAGGCGCAGGACACGGCCGACGTCCCCGGGCACATCCAGGTCCGCTCTGCGCCAGAGCTGGCGCCAGGCCGCTCGGTGCGAGTCGAGCAGGTTGGTGAAGGCCGGAGCGCGCTCGACGGTGTCGATCGCCGCGTGGAGCGGGTCGCTGATGGCGGGATCGCGCGAGGTGTACAGGGCGACCACCTTGTCGACCGCGCGGGGGCCGCCCGACGGGGTCAGACTCAGCCGGAGCGTCTGCACGGCCCGTAGCGGCTCGTGGGCGGTACGGGCCTCGGCCATGGCCTGGTCGGCCGTGGTGCGGGCGGCGAGACCGATCCGGACGTCCGACGTACTGGTCCTGCAGCGAAGCCAGACCGTGTCGGCGCCGCCGTCACCGGCGTTGACGTGAACCAGGTGGCTGCCGTTGAGCTGCTGATAACGGGCCACTCCGCTGTTGGTCACCGAACCGTCGAGCGCGGCTTCCACCTCGATGTCACCGGACCAGCCTCCCTCCGCGGTGAACTCGGTTCGCAGGGCGGCCAGGTGCGGGTCCCCCATGTGGACGAGGCGCAGCTGACGGACGGCGAGCACTCCGCCGTCGACCTCGTACTTCACCGTGCGCTCCAGAACACCGGTGCGCAGATCGAGACGCTGCCGATGTTCACGCAGCGCGTCGCTGTCGGGCGAGAACCACGACGTGTCGCCCTGCGGGCTGTGGATGCGGAAGCGCAGGGGGAGCCAGTTGGGCAGGTTGACCAGGTCCTCGTTCTCGACCTGACGGCCGGCGATGTCCGAGGTGAGCCGGTTGTAGCAGCCGGCGGCGTACGTACCGGGGTAGTGCACCGCGTCGGCCACACACTCGGGTGCGGCGCCCCGGGTCGCCATATAGCCGTTGCCGAGGGTGCACAGGGCCTCTCGCAATCGCTCCTGGCCCGGATCGTAGCCCTCGTACTCCCAGCTGTGGTTGGTCTCCGGGATGTGCTCGGCCATCGTCAGCCCTCGGTGGAGTCGGTGAGCAGTTCGGACAGGTCGGCGACGGCCACGTCCGCACCGCGTTCCCGCAGCGCGGCCCGGTAGGTGGTGTCGGCCGTACGGTCCACGCCGACCACGAGGCCGAAGCCGCCGCGCCTGCCGGCCTCCACCCCCGCCAGGGAGTCCTCGATCACCGCCGTACGTCCGGGAGGGACGTCGAGCCGGCGGGCGGCCTCGAGGAACAGGTCGGGGGCGGGCTTGCCCGGCAAACCGAGCCGGGTCGCCTCGGTTCCGTCGACCACCGCGGTGAAGTACGGCAGGGTTCCGGACCGGTCGAGCAGCTCTCCGGCGTGCCGGGACGCCGACGCGGCCGCCATCACCACACCTCGCTCGCGCAACTGCCGCAACAGACGCAGCGTCCCTGGGTAGGCGTCGACGCCCCGCGCTCTCAGCCGCTCCGTGAAGAGCCGTTCCTTGTGAGCGGCCACGGCGCCCACGGTGTCGGTGCCCGGGGGGTCGTCGAGGGTGCCGAGGGGCAGGGCGACCTGCCGTGAGGCGAGGAAGGACGCGGCCCCGTCCATGCGGGCTTTGCCGTCGACGTACCGCAGATAGTCGTCCTGGCCGAACGGTCGACGCGCCTGGGGATCGGTCGGAGGGTGGGCCCGCAGACAGGCGTCGAAAGCCTCTTGCCACGCGGCGGCGTGGAGGCGTGCCGAGTCGGTGATCACCCCGTCGGTGTCGAGGACGACGGCCGCCGCCCGTGCCAGACGATCGGCGGGTGCACCGCCCGGCCCCGGGGAGCCTCCGACACTCATGGACGGCCGCCCCGCCGCCAGGGCCCTGCCGTACAGGAGTCCGTGCTCATCTCGCGCCTCCCCGTCACCGCCGCCGCGCCTCCACGACGGACGCCGTCCCATAGTGGCAAGTCCTCAGGGGCTTCGGCGGAAGGCACCACGTGGGAAGGGGGTGAGCACTTCACTCAGGCGCCGTGACCGGGGCGCCAGGGCCTCCGGGTCTCTCGCCTCGCCTCGCCTCGATGCACGGTGTTCATTCGGGCTTGTCGGCGAAGAAGCCGGCCAGCGAGGAGGCAAGCGCTTCGGGAGCCTGCTCGGCGACGTGGTGTCCGGCGTCGATGCCGTGACCGCGTACGTCCGGTGCCCACTGCCGCCAGATGGCGAGGGGATCGCCGTACAGGTCTTCGAGGTCGTCCCGGAGCGACCACAAGATCAGCGCGGGGCACTGGATCCGTACTCCGGCGGCACGGTCGTCCTCTTCGTGCCGCCTGTCGATGGTGAGGCCGGCCCGGTAGTCCTCCAGCATGGCTCGCACCACGTCGGGATTCCTGGTGGCCTCTCGCCACTCGTCGTAGTTCTCCTGTCCCATGCTCTGCGGATCGCCGCGATACCAGCTGTCCGGATCGGCGTTGATGACCCGCTCGGGGATGTCCGGCTGAGCGAAGAAGAACCAGTGCCACCACTGCGTGGCGAACTCGGCCGTGATGCGGGACAAGTGCTCGGTCACGGGAAGACAGTCGATCAGGGCCACGCGTGACACAGCGTCCGGGTGGTCGAGCGCGAGACGCGACGCGACGCTTCCTCCGCGGTCGTGCCCGGCGAGCGCGAACCGCGTGTGGCCCAGCGACCTCATCACCTCGACCACGTCGGCGGCGACGGCCCGCTTGGAGTACCCGGCGTGGTCCGCCGTGGGTGCCGGCCCGCGGGAGCGGCCGTACCCTCGCAGGTCAGGGCAGACGACGGTGAAGCCGCGGTCGGCGAGGAGCGGGGCGACACGGTGCCAGGTCGCGGACGTCCGGGGATGACCGTGCAGCAGCACGACCGGCGGACCCTCTCCGCCGTGACGGACGAAGATCGACGCGTTGTCGACCTCGACCCGCCTGGCCGCGAAGCGCTCGAACAAGGCTCACCCCTTCCGCCGGCGTGGGCACACGGCCCCTCCTGCCCCGGGAGCGCCGTTGCACTCCCGGGGCATCGCGGCATACGAGAGGGGCGGCTCTCGGGTGGTGGGGGCGGTGACGGCCGAACACGGGCCGGCCCGGGGGAACCTACGGCTGTCGTGGGTCGTCACACAGAACGAGGACGATCAGCGCCGGCGCGTGCACCACTCACAGAAGAGAGCCGCCCATGGAGTCCAGAGAAGCCGCCACCTTCGAGACCAGCCTCCCCGACGGCCGTCGCATGACCCTGTCCCTGCCCCCTCTCGATGCCGCCTGGGCCGCCGGAGGCGTCGACGGACTGCGCCCGGTCCCGGCCCTGCACGAAGGGCGGGGCGAGGAGCCGCACGACCTGCCTCCCGTTCCGGACCTGCGTGCGCTGAACCTCGCCGTCCTCGGCTTGGGCGCCTGAGTCCGATCGGCTACGTCGGCGGGGCGCCCGATCGTGAGACTCGATCGGGCGCCCCGCCTCCGGGTCCTCGGTTACGGGGCGTCCACGAGAATCCGGCCGTCGGCGGGGACGATCGAGGCGGCGCCGTTGGCGTAGGCGGACTCCACCCGGGCCTGCTCGGTCGCGTTCGGGACCGCGTTCCTGCAAGCCGTACCGGCGCTCGAACCCGACATCAGCTGCGAGCACGGCCCGGGCTTGGTGTCGGGGAGACCCAGGCTGTGGCCGAGTTCGTGGGCGGCGATGCGGGTCTTGTCGTAACCCTGGGCCACCGCCTGGCTCCCGAGCTCGACGCGGACCTGGCCGCCCGGACGGACGGGGCCGAGGGTGGCCCGGGGCCAGCCGGTGGTGGCCACGATCACGATTTCGGCGCGGGTGCCCGGCGCGGCCTCGACCAGTCTGACATTGTCGACGTTCGCGTTCCATGAGGCGACTCCGGCCGCGATCGCGGACTCCCAACCGCCGGCCCGGCTGTCGTCGTAACGAAGTGTCACCACCGCCGACGCGCTCACCGCCGACGGCTCCGACGCGGGCGTGGCGTTCGCCCCCGTCGCCGTTGCCAGGACGACCGTCGCGGCTAAGGTGCCCGCCTTCAGCCATGTACAGAGCGGCATTGCTGCTCCTTCACTCGTGGGGGACTCGGAACCCGGCGGGACCGAGAGTGCGGGAAGAGCGGCGCTGGTACCTGGTCGACCGGGGTGGTCGGATGGCCGATCCTCCGGTGCCTTCCGACGTTATGCCCCCGCACCCCTATACATCATGCACCTGTCAACCCTCTCCTTCGTCAAGCCACTTGGGGATCGAAGGAGTTCGAGCAGTCGGCAACGTGACCTTCGCTGCCGCAAGGTCGATACTGCCGACACACGGACCGCCACGACCGACAAGCGCCGACCCCGAACCTGACCTGGTGACACAGGTCGGGCGCCTACCTGTCAGCCCTACCAGGAGGTACCGATGAGAATGCTGATCAACGTCCCGGAGACCGTCGTCGCCGACGCGCTGCGCGGGATGGCCGCCGCGCATCCCGAGCTCACGGTGGATGTCGAGAACCGTGTCGTGCTGCGGCGGGACGCGCCCGTCGCCGGGAAGGTGGCGCTGGTGTCCGGGGGCGGGTCCGGGCATGAGCCGTTGCACGGGGGGTTCGTGGGGCCGGGGATGCTCGCGGCGGCGTGTCCCGGGGAGGTGTTCACCTCGCCCGTGCCCGATCAGATGGTGCGGGCAGCCGCCGCGGTGGACAGTGGGGCCGGGGTGCTGTTCGTCGTCAAGAACTACACCGGGGACGTGCTCAATTTCGAGATGGCGGCCGAGCTCGCCGAGGACGAGGGCGTCCAGATCGCCAAGGTCCTGGTCGACGACGACGTGGCCGTGACGGACAGCCTCTACACCGCCGGGCGGCGCGGGACGGGGGCCACGCTGTTCGTGGAGAAGATCGCGGGGGCCGCCGCCGAGGAGGGCGCGCCACTTGAGCGAGTGGAGGCGATCGCTCGGCGGGTGAACGAGCGGTCGCGGTCCTTCGGGGTCGCGCTGAGCGCCTGCAGCACGCCCGCCAAGGGCAGCCCGACCTTCGATCTCCCGGAGGGCGAGCTGGAGTTGGGGATCGGGATCCACGGTGAGCCGGGACGCGAGCGGCGCCGGATGATGACCTCGCGGGAGATCGCGGACTTCGCCGTCGATGCCGTACTGGACGACCTGCGGCCGTCCG
Source organism: Streptomyces sp. NPDC006551 (assembly GCF_040611675.1). NCBI lineage: Bacteria > Bacillati > Actinomycetota > Actinomycetes > Kitasatosporales > Streptomycetaceae > Streptomyces > Streptomyces sp. NPDC006551. The sequence goes on along the minus strand of NZ_JBEXOT010000022.1, from coordinate 42,387 downwards.
GCCCGGTCCTGGCGCTGGTGAACGGCATGGGCGCCACCCCGCTGCTCGAACTGTACGGGTTCAACGCCGAGGTGCAGCGCGTGCTGAACGAGCGCGGGATCCCGGTCGCCCGCACCCTGGTCGGGAACTACGTGACCTCCCTCGACATGGCCGGCTGCTCGGTCACGCTCTGCGAGGCCGACGAGGAGCTGCTACGTCTGTGGGACGCGCCCGTGCAGACGCCCGCCCTCCGCTGGGGCCGGTGAGAAGGAGAGTGGCCGAAGTGACTGAAGCGACCGAGGCGAACGAGCTCGATGCCGCCTTCTTCCAGCGCTGGCTGAGCGTCGCCGCTGCCGCCGTCGACCGTGAGGCCGACCGTCTCACCGAGCTCGACTCGGCGATCGGCGACGCCGACCACGGCTCCAATCTGAAGCGGGGGTTCGCCGCCGTGACGGACGTCCTGGAGAAGGAGCCGCCCGCCACACCCGGGGCCGTACTCACCACCGCCGGACGGCAATTGATCTCCACCGTCGGTGGCGCCTCCGGGCCGCTGTACGGGACGCTTCTGCGCCGCACGGGCAAGGCGCTCGGCGACGCCGGGGCCGTGACCCGCGAGACGTTCGCCGACGCGCTGGCCGCCGGGGTCGCCGCCGTCGCCCAGCTCGGCGGGGCTCAGGTCGGCGACAAGACGATGCTGGACGCGCTCGTTCCGGCTGCGGAGGCGCTGCGCGAGTCCTTCGGGGCGGCCCGGACGGCGGCCGAGGAGGGCGCGCTCGCGACCGTACCGCTGCAGGCCCGCAAGGGCCGCGCCAGCTATCTGGGCGAACGGTCGATCGGGCACCAGGACCCAGGGGCCACCTCGTCCGCGCTGCTGATCGCCGCCCTCGCGGAGGTGGCCGGATGAGCGGGCAGGTCGGCATCGTCCTCGTCTCGCACAGCGCCGCCGTCGCCGCGGCCGTGGCCGAACTCGCCCAGGCTCTCTCGGGCGGCGGTCCCTCCGCACCGATCGCGCCCGCCGGCGGCACCCCGGACGGCGGCCTCGGCACCAGCTCCGAGCTGATCGCCGAGGCTGCGAAGGCGGTCGACCGGGGCGCGGGGTGGCCCTTCTCGTCGATCTCGGCAGCGCCGTACTGACCGTCAAGGCGCTGCTCGCCGAGGGCGACGAGCTGCCCGAGGGGGCGCGGCTCGTGGACGCGCCCTTAGTGGAGGGCGCGATCGCCGCCCTCGTCACGGCGACGGCGGGCGGGGACCTGGACGCCGTGGAGGCCGCGGCCGCGGAGGCGTACACGTACCGGAAGGGGTGAGCGGGCGGGGGGCGACCGCCCCTCACGGGCCGTACCGGGAGGCGACCGTGTTGTGATGTACCTGGTCAACGCACTAGTGTCGCAGGGCCTTGGTGTACGGGAAACCGGTGCAGTACCGGTGCGGCCCTCGCCACTGTGATCGGGAGGTCCGGCTCCACCCCCTTGGGGAGAACCCTCAGGGGAGCCACTGCACCACCGCGGGAGACCGTTGCGGTGTGGGAAGGCGGAGTCCGGGCGGCATGACCGTCAGCCAGGAGACCGGCCAAGGTGCGTTGTCCATCCACGAGGTGCTGGAGAGGGTCTCCCAACCATGCATATCGCCGAGGGGTATCTGCCCCCTGTGCACGCGGCCGCCTGGGGCGTCGCGTCCGCGCCGTTCGTCGTCCACGGGGTCCGGGCCCTGACCCGTGAGGTCAAGGCCCATCCCGAATCCACCCTGTTGCTGGGCGCCTCCGGCGCCTTCACCTTCGTCCTGTCCGCGCTCAAGATTCCGTCGGTGACGGGCAGTTGCTCGCACCCCACCGGCACGGGCCTCGGCGCGATCCTGTTCCGGCCGCCCGTGATGGCGGTCCTCGGCACGATCACGCTGCTCTTCCAGGCGCTGCTCCTGGCCCACGGCGGACTCACCACCCTCGGCGCCAACGTCTTCTCGATGGCTGTCGTCGGGCCGTGGGCCGGGTACGGGGCGTACCGGCTGCTGCGCCGGTTCGACGTGCCGCTGATGGTGAGCGTGTTCTTCGGCGCGTTCGTCGCCGACCTGTCCACGTACTGCGTCACCAGCGTGCAGCTGGCGCTGGCGTTCCCGGACCCGGCCAGCGGCATGCTCGGCGCGCTGGCGAAGTTCGGCGGGATCTTCGCCGTCACGCAGCTGCCGCTCGCGGTGAGCGAGGGTCTGCTCACGGTGCTCGTGATGCGTCTGCTGGCGCAGTCGAGCAAGGGGGATCTGACCCGGCTCGGGGTGCTGCTTCCCGGTGCCGGGAAGAGCGAGACCACGGAGGCGGTCGCCCGATGAGCAGGAACACGAAGATCAACGCCCTGCTGCTGCTCGCCGTCGCCGCGCTGGCGGTGCTGCCGCTGGTCCTGGGGCTCGGCGACCACAAGGAGGAGCCGTTCGCGGGGGCCGACGCCGAGGCGGAGGCCGCGATCACGGAGATCCGGCCCGATTACGAGCCGTGGTTCAGCCCGCTGTACGAGCCTCCGTCCGGCGAGGTCGAGTCGGCGCTGTTCGCGCTCCAGGCGGCCATCGGCGCCGGTGTCCTCGCGTACTACTTCGGTCTGCGGCGCGGGCGTCGGCAGGGCGAGGAGCGGGCGGCGGCGAAGGTTCCGCCGGCGGCGCAGGACGCGCCGAGCTCCCAGGGGGCGCGGGAGACGCGGGCGGCGCAGGCGGCGATGGGGTCGCGGGCCCCGGGCGACGAGTAGGCCTCGATGCTGCCGATCGACGCGGCGGCGCACAGCAGTCGCTGGCGCCGCCGTCACCCGTGCGAGAAGGCCGCGCTGGGCTTCGGCCTGACGCTGTGCGCGGTCTGTCTGCCGCCGTGGCCGGGCGCCGTCCTGGTCGCGGCGGTCACCCTCGCGGTGCTCCTCGGTCCCGCCGGAGTGCCCGGTCGTCAGCTGTGGCGGGCGTTCCGGATCCCGCTGGGTTTCTGTGTGACGGGCGCGGTGCCGCTGCTGTTCGAGGTGGGAGGAGCGCGCGGCTTCGTCGCCCTGGCGCCGGAAGGTCCGCTGCACGCCGGTGAGCTGCTGTTGCGCACGTCGGCCGCGTCGCTGGGGGTGCTGCTGTTCGCGTTCACCACGCCCGTCTCGGACGTGTTGCCCCGGCTCGTACGGGCGGGGGTGCCGGCGCCGGTCGTGGACGTCGCCCTCGTGATGTACAGGATCAGCTTTCTGCTGCTCGACTCCCTGGCCAAGATCCGGCAGGCCCAGGCGGCCCGGCTGGGGCTGACGACGCGGGCGGCCACCTGGCGCTCGCTCGCCGGGCTCGGCGCGACGGCGTTCGTGCGCGCCTTCGACCGGGCGCAGCGGCTGCAGACGGGGCTCGCGGGGCGGGGGTACGACGGGACCCTGCGGGTCCTGGTGCCCGGTGCGGCGGTCTCGCGGCGGTTCCTGGCGGCGACGGCCGGGCTGCTGGCCGGCGTCGTCGCTCTCACTCTCGTACTGGAAAGGTCCCTGCCGTGAGTCTTCGTTCCCCTGTCGTGGAACTGGTGAGGGCGGGCTTCGCCTATGAGGACGGGCCCGCCGTCCTGGACGGGATCGACTTCGCCGTGCCGGAGGGGCGGGCGCTGGCGCTGCTCGGGAGGAACGGAAGCGGCAAGACGACGCTGCTGCGGCTGCTGAGCGGAGGCCTGCGGTGCGGCAGCGGCGCGCTTCGGCTGGACGGCGAGGAGGTGTCGTACGACCGGAAGGGTCTGACCCGGTTGCGCACGACCGTGCAGCTGGTCGTGCAGGACCCGGACGACCAGCTGTTCGCGGCGTCGGTCGGCCAGGACGTGTCGTTCGGGCCGATGAACCTGGGGCTGCCGGAGGAGGAGGTACGGCTCCGGGTGCGCGAGGCGCTGGAGGCGCTGGACATCGTGGCGCTGGAGGACCGGCCGACGCATCTGCTGTCGTACGGGCAGCGCAAGCGGGCGGCGATCGCGGGGGCCGTGGCGATGCGGCCGCGCGTCCTCATCATGGACGAGCCGACGGCCGGGCTCGATCCCCACGGGCAGGAGCGTCTCCTCGAGGTGCTCGGGCGGCTGCGGGAGTCGGGCACGACGGTGGTGATGGCGACGCACGATGTCGATCTGGCCCTGCGCTGGGCGGACGAGGCGGCGGTGCTGTCACCGGAGGGCCTGCGGACGGGCCCGATCACCGATCTCCTCGCGGACGAGGCGCTGCTCGCGGCGGCGCGGCTCCGTCAGCCGTGGGGCATGGCGGTGACCCGCCTGCTGCGCGCCCACGGGCTCCTCCCGGAGGGCGAGAAGGGTCCCCGCACGGCGGAGGACCTGGCCGCGTGGGCGAGCGTGCCTGGCGCCTCGTAGCCGGGGCCCGACGGCCTCCGGGCCCCGGCCCGCGTGCCGGGGGCGCGTGCCTGGCCACGGTCGACGCTCACACCGGCAACCGCCCGCCCGCCCTGTCGCCGAGGTCCGGGCCGCCGCCGACCCCGGTGGCGTCCTGGCCGGCGGACGTAGCGCAGATCACGCTCCCACCGTTATGCAACTTGTTGCACAACGCGCCTCCGGTCGTCTACAACAGAGCGTGACGACCCTGCGCGAGGAGACGCCCCCATGGCCCCGATCACCCCGTACCCGCATCTGCTGAGCCCGCTCGACCTCGGGTTCACCACCCTGCCCAACCGGGTGCTCATGGGCTCCATGCATGTCGGCCTCGAGGAGACCGAGAACGGCTTCGCGCGGATGGCCGCCTTCTACGCCGAGCGCGCCCGAGGCGGTGTCGGGCTCATCGTGACCGGCGGTATCGCGCCGAACGAGGCCGGGCGCCCCTGGGACGGCGGGGCCAAGCTCAGCACGGACGAGGAGGTCGCCGAGCACCGGCTCATCACCGACGCCGTGCACGAGGCCGGCGGCCGGATCGCGATGCAGATCCTGCACTTCGGCCGGTACGCCTACCACCCCGCCCTCGTCGCACCCAGCCCCCTCCAGGCGCCGATCAGTCCCTTCGTACCGAACGAGCTCACCGACGCCGAGGTCGAGCAGACCATCGAGGACTACGCCCGCTGCGCCGAACTCGCCAAGGCCGCCGGGTACGACGGTGTCGAGGTCATGGGCTCCGAGGGCTATCTGATCAACGAGTTCATCGCCGCCGCCACCAACCAGCGCACCGACCGCTGGGGCGGCAGCTACGAGAACCGGGTCCGCTTCCCGCTGGAGATCGTTCGCCGCATCCGCGAGCGCGTCGGCGAGGACTTCATCCTCGTCTACCGGCTCTCGATGCTCGACCTGGTCCCCGGCGGCTCGACGCTCGACGAGGTCGTCGCGCTCGCCAAGGAGATCGAGGCGGCCGGCGCCACCATCATCAACACGGGCATCGGCTGGCACGAGGCCCGTATCCCCACCATCGCCACCTCCGTGCCGCGCGGCGCCTACACCTGGGTCACCAAGAAGCTGATGGGCGCGGTCTCCGTGCCGCTGGTGACCAGCAACCGCATCAACACCCCCGAGGTCGCCGAGCAGATCCTCGCCGAGGGCCGCGCGGACATCGTCTCGATGGCCCGGCCGTTCCTCGCCGACCCCGACTTCGTCGCCAAGGCCGCCGCGGACCGCGCCGACACGATCAACACCTGCATCGGCTGCAACCAGGCCTGCCTGGACCACACCTTCAGCCTGAAGATCACCTCCTGCCTGGTGAACCCGCGCGCCTGCCACGAGACCGAACTGGTCCTCTCCCCCACCCGCCGGGCCAAGCGGATCGCCGTCGTCGGCGCCGGCCCCGCCGGGCTCGCCTGCGCGGTCTCGGCCGCCGAACGCGGCCACACGGTCACCCTGTTCGACTCCTCGGACCGGATCGGCGGCCAGCTGAACATCGCCAAGCGGGTCCCGGGCAAGGAGGAGTTCAACGAGACCCTGCGCTACTTCCGCGTCCAGCTCGACGCCCGGGGCGTCGAGGTCAGGCTGAACACCACGGCCACGCCCGAACTCCTCACCGGGTACGACGAGGTGGTCGTCGCCACCGGAGTCACCCCGCGCACCCCCGAGATCGAGGGCATCGACCACCCGAGCGTGGTCAGTTACCTCGACGTCCTGCGCGACGGCGCGCCCGTGGGCGAGCGGGTCGCGATCATCGGAGCGGGCGGCATCGGGTTCGACGTCGCCGAGTTCCTCACCGACGGCGGCGAGGGCGCGAGCCAGGACGCGGAGACGTACTTCCGCCAGTGGGGTGTCGACACGAGTTACGCGACCCGCGGCGGCCTGCGCACCCCCGAGCGGCCCCGGCCGCCGCGCCAGGTCCACCTGCTCCAGCGCAAGACCTCCAAGGTCGGCGCCGGCCTGGGCAAGACGACCGGCTGGATCCACCGCGCCGAGATGAAGCACCGCGGCGTGACCATGGTCGCCGGCGCCTCGTACGAGCGGATCGACGACGAGGGTCTGCACCTCACCGTCGACGGTGCTCCGCAGACGCTTCCCGTCGACACGATCGTGCTGTGCACCGGCCAGGAACCGCGCCGCGGCCTGTACGAGGAGCTGGTCGCCGCGGGCCGGAGCGCGCACCTGATCGGCGGCGCCGACGTGGCCGCCGAGCTGGACGCCAAGCGCGCCATCGACCAGGGCACCCGTCTCGCCGCCGCTCTGTGACCGGCACGGGGCGAATCTAGGATTGCGCGCATGTCCCTCCCGCACGCGATCCTGACCGCGCTGCTCGAGAAGCCGTCCTCCGGCCTCGAGCTGACGCGTCGCTTCGACAGGTCGATCGGCTACTTCTGGTCGGCCACGCATCAGCAGATCTATCGCGAGCTGGGCAAGCTGGAGCAGGCGGGGCACATCCGTGCCCTGCCCGTCCGGGCCCCGGCCCGTGGGCAGAAGAAGGAGTACGAAGTCCTGCCCGCGGGCCACGCCGAACTGACCGACTGGGTGGCCAGGACGGAGGACCCGAAGCCGATGCGGTCCGCGCTGCTGCTGCGGATGCGAGCCGCGGCGGTCGTGGGCGCTCCCGGCATGGTCGAGGAGCTGAGACGGCACCTCGCTCTGCACCGGCGGCAGTTGGAGGAGTATCTGGCGATCGAGGTACGGGACTTCCCGCCGGCGCGCCGGGAGAGCGAGCCGGACCGGCTGCGGCATCTGGTCCTGCGTGGGGGGATCGATCTGGAGCGCTTCTGGGTGGAGTGGCTGACGCACGCCCTGACCGAGCTGGAGGGGTAGCCCCGGCGTACGGCAGCCGGTCTTTTGTTAATGGGAACCATTTTCATGTAGCGTGACCACCACGTCCCGACGATGGAGGTCCGTTTCCCCATGGCCGTACCCAAGCGGAAGACGTCCCGCTCCAACACCCGCCACCGCCGCGCCCAGTGGAAGGCGACCACGCCCCAGCTGGTTCCGATCACGGTCGACGGCGTCGCCTATCGGGTGCCGCAGCGCCTGGCCAAGGCCTACGAGCGCGGCCTGCTGCGCCCCGAGGGCTGAGCGCGATGGCGGACACGGCGACGACGCCCACGGCGGGCACGCCCGCCGGAGCGCGGGACCCGCGCCTTCCGGTCACCGTCCTCTCCGGCTTCCTCGGAGCGGGCAAGACGACCCTGCTGAACCACGTCCTGTCCAACCGGGACGGCCTGCGCGTCGCCGTGATCGTCAACGACATGAGCGAGATCAACATCGACGCCGCGCTCGTCCGGGGCGGGGGCGCCGCCCTCTCCCGTACGGAGGAACGGCTGGTCGAGATGACCAACGGGTGCATCTGCTGCACGCTGCGCGACGACCTCCTCGAAGAGGTCGACCGGCTGGCCCGCGAGGGCCGCTTCGACCATCTCCTCATCGAGTCCAGCGGCATCTCGGAACCGATGCCGGTCGCCGCCACCTTCGCCTTCCCTCGGGACGACGGCGCCACGCTCGGCGATCTCGCCCGGCTCGACACCATGGTGACCGTGGTCGACGCGGCGAACTTCCTGCCCGAACTGGAGGGCGGCGACGGGCTCACCGATCGGGGCCTCGCCCCGTACGAGGACGACGAACGAACCGTCAGCGATCTGCTGATGGATCAGATCGAGTTCGCCGACGTCATCGTCGTGAACAAGCTCGACCTGGTGGCCCCCGCGGACGCGGACCGTCTGCGCGCCGCACTGTCGCGGCTCAACCCGGCCGCCCGGATCGTCTCCGCCACACACGGCCGGCTGCGGCCCGCCGAGATCCTCGGCACCGGGCTCTTCGACCTGGAGCGCGCCCAGCAGGCACCCGGCTGGGTGAGGGAGCTGAACGGCGACCACGTCCCCGAGACGGAGGAGTACGGCATCTCGTCCACGGTCTTCCGCGCCGAACGACCCTTCCACCCCGGGCGGTTGTGGGAGTTCGTGACGGAGGGCATGGACAGCGGCGCGTACGGGCGGGTCCTGCGCTCCAAGGGCTTCTTCCGGCTCGCGGGCCGTGAGCGGGTGACCGGGCTGTGGTCCCAGGCGGGCGCGGTGGCCCGCTTCGAGCCGTCGGGCTTCCTGGACTCCGAGCACGAAGGTCCGGGCCACGCACAGGAGTTGGTCTTCATCGGTACGGAGCTGCGGACGGACGCGCTCCACGCGGAGCTCGCCCGGTGCCTGGTCGCCGACGGGGAGACGGGCCCCTGGCGGGACCCGTTCCCCGAGTGGGCCGTCCACGGCCTCGACGAGGTCTGCGAGCACGAGCACGCCGCCCCCGCCTCTCCCCCGCCGCGGGCCGTGAACGCCTGACTCATCCCCGCTCCGCCGCCTTCCGCCAGGCGGCGTCGCGCAGCAGCCGCAGCCCGTTGAGCCCCACCAGGACGGTGGAGCCCTCGTGACCCGCGACGCCCAGCGGCAGCGGCAGGTGACCCACCAGGTCCCAGACCACCAGGGCCCCGATGCAGGTGCCCGCGATCACCAGGTTCTGGACGACCAGCCTGCGCGCCCGGCGCGAGAGGGCCATCACGGTGGGAACGGCGGCCAGTTCGTCGCGTACGACGACGGCGTCGGCGGTCTCCAGTGCCAGGTCGGAGCCGGCCCGGCCCATGGCGATGCCGGTGTGGGCGGCGGCCAGGGCAGGGGCGTCGTTGACGCCGTCGCCGACCACCAGGACCCGCGAGCCGGCGCCCTCCCACTCCCGTACCGCCGCCACCTTGTCCTGCGGCAGCAGCCCGGAGCGTACGTCCGTGATGCCGGTCCGTCCGGCGACCCGGGCCGCGGCACCCGCGTTGTCGCCGGTGAGGAGGGTGGGTGCGGTGCCGGTGAGCCGGGTCAGGGCGGCGACCGCCTCGGGCGCGCCGTCGCGCAGCCGGTCGGCGAGGACGAGCACCGCGGCCGGCGCGCCGTCGACGACGACCTCGACGGCCGTGTCGGCGTGTTCCCCCTCGGCCCGGCGCACCCGCACCTCGCGCCCCTCCACCCGTGCCCGGACGCCCTCCCCCGGTACGGAGGCGAAGTCGTCGGCGTCGGGGACGCGCAGTCCGCGTTCGCGTGCCGCGGCCACCACGGCGCGGGCGAGGGGGTGTTCGCTCGGCAGCTCGGCCGCGGCGGCGAGCGCGAGCGCGTTCTCGTCGCCCCGGACCTCGATCACCCGCGGGGTTCCTTCGGTCAGGGTGCCGGTCTTGTCGAGCGCGACCCGGTCCACGGCCCCGAGCCGCTCCATCACCACGGCGGACTTGACGAGCACGCCGTGGCGTCCGGCGGTGGCGATGGCGGAGAGCAGCGGCGGCATGGTGGCGAGGACGACCGCGCACGGCGAGGCCACGATCATGAAGGTCATGGCCCGTAGGAGGGTCGTGGTGAAGTCGGCGCCGAGGGCGAGCGGGACGGCGAAGAGCGCGAGGGTGGCGACGACGACGCCGACCGAGTAGCGCTGTTCGATCTTCTCGATGAAGAGCTGGGTGGGTGCCTTGGTGGCGCTGGCCTCCTCGACGAGGGCGACGATGCGGGCGATGACCGAGTCTCCGGCGTCCTTGTCGACGCGGACGCGCAGCGCGCCGGTGCCGTTGAGGGTGCCGGCGAAGACCTCGTCGCCGGGGGCCTTGGGCGCGGGCAGCGACTCGCCCGTGATGGTGGCCTGGTCGACGTCGCTCGCGCCGTGGAGCACGGTTCCGTCGGCGGGCAGCCGCTCCCCCGGCCGTACGAGCACGATGTCACCGATCCGCAGCTCGGCCACGTCCACCGGTTCCTCGGTCTCGCCGCCGCCGTCACCGGCGCCGGCGCCGGCGACACGTACCGCCTTCTCGGGGGCGAGGCCGAGCAGACCCCGCACGGAGTCGGCGGTACGGCGGGTGGCGAGCGCCTCCAGGGCGCCGGAGCAGGCGAAGATGACGATGAGCAGCCCGCCGTCGAGGTACTGGCCGATCGCCGCGGCGCCGATGGCCGCGACCACCATGAGCAGGTCGACGTCGAGGGACTTCTCACGCAGCGCCTGGAGCCCGGCCCAGCCCGGCTCCCATCCTCCGGCGACGTAACAGACGGCGTAGAGCGGTCCCCAGGCCCAGCCGGGGGCGCCGGCCAGGTCGAGCGGCAGCGCGCAGAGGAAGGCGAGGGCGGAGAGCGCCGCCCAGCGGACCTCGGGCAGGTCCGACACACGGGTTCCGCGGGTCGGGGGCGGGGCTGTCGCGGCAGGGGTGGCCGGGCTGTCGAGCACCGGGGATGCCATGGGAGTACACCTCTTCGGGTCGGACGTGGGGACGGGACGACGAGCAGCACCACCATACCGGAACACATGAAGAGGTCTTCATCTATCTACATATGAGCGCCGCTACGATGAGCCCATGGGACACGGAGTGAACGGCGAGACGACCCCGGCTACCCACCTGGACGCGGAGTCCGCGGCCACCATCGCCGCCACCCTCCAGGCGCTCGCCACGCCCTCCCGCCTGATGATCCTCACCAAGCTCCGCCAGGGCCCCTGCGGTGTGACCGAACTCGCCGACTCCGTCGACATGGAGCAGTCCGCCGTCTCCCACCAGCTGCGGCTGCTGCGCGCGCTCGGCCTGGTCACCGGCGTACGGCAGGGCCGCCGGATCGAGTACAGCCTCTACGACAACCATGTGGCCCAACTTCTCGACGAGGCCGTGTACCACATCGAGCATCTGCGCCTCGGCACCCGCGACGTACCCCAGGAGACCGTGGATACTGGTCAGTCCTAGATCCACGAACCGGAAAGGGCGGGGATGGGCGACGACTTGGGGCGCCGCGGCACACGTCACGCGGTGGTCATCGGGGGGAGTCTCGCGGGCCTGCTGGCCGCGCGGGTGCTGAGCGAATACGCGGAGAAGGTGACGGTCGTCGAGCGCGACCGCCTTCCGGAGGGGCCGGACGCGAGGCCGGGAACCCCGCAGAGCAGACACACCCATGTGCTCCTCGACAGTGGACAGCAGGCGCTCGAGGAGCTGCTGCCGGGGTTCCTCGCGGAGCTCGACGAGCTCGGCGCGCCCAAGGTGGGCATGCCGGCGGACATGGTGCAGTTGCAGAACGGCCAGTGGTTCCGCAGGACGACGGCGACGACCTCCCTCTACACCGGACCGCGCGAGCAGCTCGAATGGGTGGTGCGGCGGCGGGTGCTCGCCGATCCGCGGATCGAGAGCGTCGGCGGCACCGAGGCCGTCGGTCTGATCGGCGACTCGTCCCGGGTGCGCGGGGTGCTGCTGCGCGAGCGCGGCAAGGACGCCGGGACGCAGACCCGTCCACTGGAAGCCGACCTCGTGGTCGACGCCTCCGGCCGAGGGACGCGCGCGCCCGACTGGCTGGCCGCGATCGGCGCGGAGGCGCCGCACGAGGAGACCATCGACACCGGCCTGGCCTACGCCACCCGGGTCTACCGGGCCCCCGAGGACGACACGACGGACGCGCTCGGCTACAACATCGTGCCCAACCCCGATCAGGTCTACGGCGCCGTCGTCGTGCCCCTGGGCGGCGGGCGCCACGTGGTGACGCTGTCCGGTCTGCGCGGTGACGAACCCCCCACGGACGAGGCGGGGTTCGAGGAGTTCGCCAAGCGGTTGCCGCACCCGGTGGTCAGCGAGTGGCTGGCCAGGGCCGAGCCGGAGTCCTCGGTGTTCGGCTTCCGCAGGACGGCCAACGTCCGCCGCCGGTACGACCGTCCGGGCCGTCGACCGGCCGGCTTCCTCGCCACCGGCGACGCGTTGTGCACCTTCAACCCGATCTACGGCCAGGGCATGGCGGTCGCCGCGCTGAGCGCCGTCGCCCTGCGCCGGGCTCTGGCCGACCCGAAGCGCACGGCGACCACGCGGGTGGTGCAGAAGGCACTGTTCGACGCCTCACGGCAGGCCTGGGACATCTCCGCCGGCGCGGACAAGAAGATGCCCGGCGCGACGGGCAACGCCATGGATTCACGCGCGGTGGAGAAGCCCGTGGGCTGGTACCTGCGCCGCCTGCAACAGCGGTACGGCGGGGACCCGGTCGTCGGTGCGGCGTTCCGCTCCGTCCTCACGCTGACGGAGCCGATGACGGCGCTTTTCGCTCCCGAGGTGGCCCGCTCCGTCCTGTTCGGCCCGATCCCGTGGACGCCGCCCGAGCCGCCGATGCGGCGCGAGGGGTAGTACGCGTCGACGACGTGCCGCCCGGCCCGCCCGCGCCGGGCGGCACGCGCCGTCACCCGCCCGACGGCGCCGCCACGTCCCGACGGTGAACGCGGCGCCGGGACGCCGCCCGTAGCCGTCCCCGCCCGCGGGCGTGGCCGACGGCGAAGCCGGCGAGCGCCCGGCCGAAGGCGGGCGAGCCGCCGAAGCGGCCCCGGCGGCGACCCGGAGCGCTCATGTCGCCTGGTCCCAGGGCATCTCGCGGGCCGCCGCCCGCCCTTTTCGGCCCGCTCCGACGTCGTCGGCCTTGCGGCCTCACTCGCCTCTTCGCCCCTGTTTCCGGTGAAAACCTCTCCCGAGCGCGGTCCTCGTTTCGGCCACTCTCGCCGCACACCCCTTCCTAATGGTTTAGACCAATGATAGGAATGATCACTCACACGACCCACGTGATCACCCTGAGCAAAGAAGGGTCTGCACATGGCTGAGCCCGATCCCGAGCAGGTGGCCGCGGTACCGCTCTACCTCCGGGTCGCCGCCGCCCTGCGGGACGACCTCACCGACCGGCGCATCGCACCCGGCAGCCGGCTGCCGTCCGAGCGCTCACTCGCCCATCGCTACCACGTCAACCGCCAGACCGTTCGCAGCGCGCTCCAACTGCTGCGCGAGGAACAGCGCGTGGTGACCGACCGGCGCGGCACGTTCGCCGTCGGAGCCGAACAGCAGGCGCACGTCCCGCTGCTGACGGCCCGCCGCCAGTCCTTTCCCGGGGGCGCCGAGGCGGCCGACGCGCTGGTCCGGGCCGCCCTCGGCTGGGAGGCGCCCCCGGCGGCGCTGGCGGGCCGGCTCGGGCTCGCGCCCGGCGAACCCACGCTTGTCCACCGGCATGTGGTGCTGAGCCCCCGCGGGGTGCCTCTGCAGCGGTCGGTGTCCTGGTTCTCCCGGCCCGCGACGGCGGAGATTCCCCAGCTCGCGCGCTACCGGCGCGGCAAGGCCGCGGCCCAGCAGCCGGATCTGCGGCTGCTCTACCACTGGATGCACCAGGCCGGGCTGCGGCTGACGCGCCGCGAGTCGATCGCCGTGCCGGCGGATCCGGGGACGGGGGTCGGGGCGGCCGGCGCGGCCCGGCTGGTCGTCCACCGGGTGGTGAGCGACCAGCACGGCCACGCGCTGGAGATCACGGACATCGACTTCGCCGCCCAGACGGCCGCCTGGACCTACGAGTTCAGCGCCTGAGCCGGCGGGACGCGGGCCTGCGGTGGGGGGACGGCAGGCCCGGCGTCACGGCAGGGCACCGGCCCAGTTGCGCCGGACGTTCGCTACACGATCCCCTCGGCGATCTCCGCCTCCTCGCGGGCGCTGCCGTACGTCGAGGGGGTGCCGTACGAGCGGCGGGCGACGTACCACCACACACTGGCGAGGGCGAGGACGACCACGAGCGCGATGACCGCGTAGTTCATGGAGTCGATGGTCACCGGCGACTTCTGCGGCAGACAGAACAGCACGGTGACCACGGCCACCCAGATCACGGCGGTCCAGCCGATCGGCCGGCTCCAGCGGCCGAGGTGCCAGGGGCCCGGGGTGAAGCGCTTGCCCGCCCGCAGCCGCAGGTAGATCGGAATGGCGTAGGCGGGGGTGATGCCGATGACGTTGATGGCCGTGACCGCTCCGTAGGCGGTGGCCGAGTACAGCGAGGGCACCGCGAGGAGGGCGGCGACGGCGACCGAGAGCCAGACCGCCGGGACCGGGGTCTGCGTGCGGCTGCTGACCTTGCGCCAGAGCGCGGACCCGGGCAGGGCGTTGTCGCGGCTGAAGGCGAACACCATCCGGCTGGCGGCGGCCACCTCCGCGTTGCCGCAGAACAACTGGGCGACGATCACCACGAGCAGCAGGGCGGTGGCGCCGCCGGAGCCGAGCGCGTCGAGGAGGATCTGGGCGGGCGGGACTCCGGTGGCGCTGTTCTGCGTGCCCGCGTAGTCCTGGATGGCGAAGGTGAGTCCGGCGAGCAGCGCGAAGCCGGCGATCCAGGAGACCCAGATGGCGCGGACGATGCCCTTGGCCGCGCTGACCGAGGCGTTGGAGGTCTCCTCGGAGAGATGGGCGGATGCGTCGTAACCGGAGAAGGTGTACTGGGCGAGGAGCAGACCGACGGCCGCGACGTAGAACGGGTTGGCCCAGCCGGTGTCGTTCACGAACTCGGTGAAGACGAACTCGGCGGACTGGTGCCGGTCGGGGATGAAGGCGAGGGCTCCGACGATCACGGCGACGCCGGCCAGGTGCCACCAGACGCTGATCGAGTTGAGCACGCTGACCAGGCGCACACCGAACAGGTTGAGCACGGCGTGCAGGAGGAGGATCGCGAGGAAGATCAGGAAGGTGGATCCGGCCGTGGGCACGATGCCCCACTGGAGGTTGAGGAAGGCTCCGGTGAAGAGGGCCGCGCCGTAGTCGATGCCCGCTATGGCGCCGAGCAGACCGAGCAGATTCAGCCAGCCGGTGTACCAGCCCCAGCGGCGGCCGCCGAGCCGGTCGGCCATGTAGTAGAGCGCGCCGGACGTCGGATAGGCGCTGGTGACCTCGGCGAGCGCCATGCCGACGCAGAGCACGAACAACCCGACGCCCGCCCAGCCCCACATCATCACGGCGGGGCCGCCGGTGCCCAGGCCGAAGCCGTAGAGGGTCATGCAGCCGGAGAGGATGGAGATGACGGAGAAGCTGATGGCGAAGTTGCCGAAGCCGCCCATGCGGCGGGCGAGAACGGGCTGATAGCCGAGCTCTCTCAGCCGGGCCTCGTCGTCCTGGCCCTGTGTGGACCTGCGTATGTCGTCGTCGACGGGGACGGTGCGGGACATGCCGGAACCTCCGGGGGAAGGGGTGAGCGGGGAGTGAGCGGGGGCGACGTGCGAGCGGACAGTGGGCGGGGCGGAGGGAGCGGGTCAGCGGTCGAGGCAGCGGGCGCGGGCGCGCAGGAAGACCTCCTCGGCGAGGGCCCGGTCGTCGGGGCGCGCCGTGCGGTACGCCCAGGGCAGCACCGTGTAGTACGGCCCCATGGCCTCGAAGACCCGGGCGGCGTCGGAGAAGTGCTGAGCGCCGAAGAGGGCGTGGGCCAGGTGGTTCAGGTCGAGGGGGGACGCCTCGGTGGTGGCACAGAAGAGGAACCAGCCGTCCAGGGCTCGCTCGGCCTCCCTGACGGCGTCCTCGGCGACCCAGTGCAGGTCGAGCGCCCGCTCATGGCCGCACTCGCGCCGGTAGCGCTCGACCCGGACGTAGAGCGGGAGGGCGTGGAGGGCTGAGCCGACGGGCGCCGTCGAGGCCGCCCACCGCGCGTAGTTCAGGGCCTCGGAGAGCGGTCCCCGGCCGCGGGCGTAGAAGAACTGCAGCATGCGGTGGTGCGCCTCCCGGTTGTACGGGTCGCGCTTCTCGGTCTCGGCGAGGAGCCCCCACGGTCCGAGCGGGAGCACGGCGGCCGGCGGTTCCGCCCGGTACTCCTCCCTGTCCTGCTGTTCTTCGAGCGCGGCCAGGGCGAGCAGGCAGATCCACGGCACGGGGTCGGCGGGCGACCGTTCGGCGGCGGACCGACAGGCGTCCCATGCCTCCTGCCACAGTTCGCCGGTGCGGGGGTGGGCGGCGCGATGGGCCCGTACGGCGCGTTCCACGGCGACGCGGGTGTGCATCACGACGGCGGCCGCACTCTCCGGCTGCTCGGCACGCCAGGCGTGGACGACATCGGTGCCGGCGGCGACGGCGGCGAGGACCTGGGTGCGCCGGGTCCAGGCGGGCCAGTCGGACGTCTCGTCGAGCAGTCGGGCCATGGACAGCCAGCGGCCCGTCCGCAGGTCCTGGACGGCGTTGCGCAGGGCGTGGTCATGGCCCGCCGGGTGGTAGACGGGCCGGAAACCGTGTCCGCCCCTCACGGAGCGGGAGGTGCTGTGGGCGACATGGTTCCTCGATGGGGGTGGAGGGGTGGTCAGTCCCCGGCGGGCATCCCGGCCGTTGATCGGCGATCACTATAGAGCCCGTTGGACGATCGCGATCCACTTTCACTCCTGATCGTAACTATTCCGCCACCGACCGAATTTGACAGCAAGTCAGCGGCCGAGGAGGAGAGGCGCGGTTCGAGCCGTGACGGCTTGACGCGTCGCGGTGAGGTGCACCAGGCTTTCCGCTTCGTCGATCACTGTTCGTTCGACGATCCGGGTTGACGTTCCCGGATTGACGTTCCGGGGCTGAGGTTCCAGGTACGAGGTTCGCGGGTTCGAGGACGGGAGTACGACGATGACGGGGCCGGTGCTCGCCGTCGACCAGGGCACCTCGGGGACCAAGGCGCTCGTCGTCTGCCCCGAACGGGGTGTCATCGGCGCCGGGTCGGCGCCCGTACGACCCCGCTATCTGCCGGGCGGCCTGGTCGAGGTCGATCCACGGGAGCTGTACGACTCCGTCGTCGCCGCCGGGCGCGCGGCGCTGACACGGGCGGGCACCCCGGTCGTGGCCGTGGGCCTGGCCAACCAGGGAGAGACCGTCCTGGCCTGGGACCCGGCCGACGGCGAGCCGCTGACCGACGCGCTGGTCTGGCAGGACCGCAGGGCCGCCACGCTCTGCGAGGAACTCGCCGCGCACGCCGAAGAGTTGAGGCAGTTGACCGGGCTGCCGCTCGACCCCTACTTCGCCGCGCCCAAGATGGCCTGGATCCGTCGCCACCTCACCGGCGCGGGCGTGGTCACCACCAGCGACGCCTGGCTCGTACACCGTCTCACGGGTGAGTTCGTCACCGACACCGCGACCGCCGGCCGCACCGGACTCCTCGACCTGGACACGGCGGCCTGGTCCGGCTCCGCCCTCGACGTCTTCCGTCTGGGCGGGGAACGGCTGCCCCGGGTGGTGGACTCGGACACCGCGGTCGGCACGACGACCGCGTTCGGGCCGGCGCTGCCGCTCACCGGCCTGCTCGTGGACCAGCAGGCGGCGCTCCTCGCCCAGCGCGTGACCGAGCCGGGCGCCGCCAAGTGCACGTACGGCACCGGGGCGTTCCTCCTCGCGCAGACCGGCCCGGTCCCCCGCCGGGGCGACGCGGGGCTGGTGAGCTGTGTGGCATGGCGGCTCGCGGGCCGGACGAGCTACTGCCTGGACGGGCAGGTCTACACGGCGGCGTCGGCCGTGCGCTGGCTGACCGACCTGGGAGTCCTGTCCGGCGCGGAGGAGCTCGACGGCGTGGGCGGGACGGTGCCGGACTCCGGTGGCGTCACCTTCGTTCCGGCCCTGGCAGGGCTCGCCGCGCCGTGGTGGCGCGGGGACGTGCGCGGTTCGCTGCACGGACTGGGCCTGGACACGACCGCCGGGCATCTGGTCCGCGCCCTGTGCGAGGGGATCGCCGCACAGGTGGTGGAGCTCGCCGGAGCGGCGGCGGCCGGTCTCGGCACACCACTGACAGCGCTGCGCGTGGACGGCGGACTCACGCGCTCCGCACTGCTCATGCAGACCCAGGCCGATCTCCTCCAACTGCCGGTCGAGGTATCGGCGTTGCCGGACGCGACCGCGCTCGGCGTGGCAGCGGTCGCGCGGCTCGGTCACGATCCCGCTCTCGCCGTCCGCGAGGCCGTACCGGAGTGGAAACCGTCCGCCGTGTACGAGCCCCGGATCAGCGGCGCGGAGGCGAGCGAGCGCCTGGGCCGGTTCCGTACCGCCGTGACCGCGCTCCTCGACGGCCCCCCGGGAGCGTCGCGCGCATGAACCAAAGGGCCGTGACGCGGGGAGTGGTGACGCGCGCGGGGGTGCTGCCGGACACGTCGGCGCCCGGCGCCGCCTACGACGTCGCCGTCGTCGGCGCCGGAGTGGTCGGCTGCGCGCTCGCGCGTGAACTCGCCCGGCACTCGCTGCGGGTCGCGCTCGTCGAGGCGTCCGGCGATGTCGGCGACGGCACGTCGAAGGCCAACACCGCGATTCTGCACACCGGTTTCGACGCCGTGCCCGGCTCGCTGGAGGCGAGGCTGGTACGGGACGGGTGGCACAGGCTCGTCGCGTACGCCGAGGAGACCGGCATCCCCGTCGAGCCCCTCGGGGCGCTGCTCGTCGCCTGGGACGAGGAGCAACGGGCGGCGCTCCCCCGCCTCGCCGAGAAGGCGGTGCGCAACGGCCACCGTACGACCCGGCTGATCGGCCCCGGCGAACTCGGAGCTCGTGAGCCCCATTTGGGTCCCGGAGCGCTCGGCGCGCTGGAGGTCCCCGGGGAGTCGATCATCTGCCCTTGGACGACGACGCTCGCGTACGCCACGCAGGCGGTCCGCTCCGGGGTGGACCTGCATCTCGGCTGCCCCGTCGAGAAGGCCCGGCCGGGAGCGCCGCACCGACTGATCACCCGGCGCGGGGTACTGCGCGCCCGGTACGTCGTCAACGCCTGCGGGCTCCACGCGGACGAGTTCGACGCGCACTTCGGCCGACGCGACTTCACCGTGACGCCGCGGCGCGGTCAGCTGATCGTCTTCGACAAGTTCGCGCGCGGCCTGGTCCGGCACATCCTGCTGCCCGTGCCGGGCCGGCTCGGCAAGGGTGTCCTGGTGGCGCCCACGGTCTACGGGAACGTGATGCTCGGGCCGACGGCCGAGGACCTGGACGACAAGACGGCCACCGGTTCGACGGCCGAGGGGCTGAGGTCGCTGCGCGCCCAGGGCCGCCGGATCCTGCCCGCCCTCCTCGACGAGGAGGTCACCGCTGTCTACGCCGGTCTGCGGGCCGCCACCGAGCACGACGACTTCCAGGTGACCGCCCACCCCGGGCTCCGGTACGTCACGGTCGGAGGCATCCGCTCCACCGGCCTCACCGCCTCCCTCGCACTCGCCGCCCACGTCGTGGAACTGCTCGCGGAGGACGGTCTGGAGCTCGGCGCGGCGCGAACGCTCGCTCCGGTCCGGATGCCGAACCTGGGCGAGGCGTCCCCCCGCCCGTACCGGGACGGTGAACTGATCGCCAGAGACCCGGAGTTCGGGTCGATCGTCTGCCCCTGTGAACGGGTGACCCGGGGGGAGATCCGGGACGCGCTCGCATCGACGATCCCGCCGTCCACGCTCGACGGACTGCGCCGGCGGACCCGGGCGCGCGGCGGGCGCTGCCAGGGATTCTCCTGCGGGGCGACGGTACGGGCGATGTTCGAGGAGGCGAGGCCGTGAACCGGTCCGTGAACCGCTCGCCGAACCGCTCGGTCGATGTGCTCGTCGTCGGCGCGGGGCCCGCCGGGCTCGCCGCGGCCGCCCGGCTCGCGGCGGCGGGCGCGGGCCGGGTCGAGGTCCTGGAACGGGACGACGAGGCCGGCGGGGTGCCGCGCCACTGCGCCCACGGCGGCTTCGGTGCGGCCGAGCGGCGCCGCCCGGTGGACGGACCGGCATTCGCGCGCCGCGCGGTCGCGGCGGCGGCACGGGCCGGGGCCGTGGTGCGTACCGGTGTCATGGCCACCGGCTGGGCCGGGCCGCTCGCCCTGGACGTCACCGCCCCCAGCGGCCTGGAGACGATCACGGCGCGCGCGGTCGTCCTGGCGACCGGCGCGCGGGAACGTCCGCGGAGCGCGCGCCTGGTGCCGGGGTCGCGGCCGGCGGGGATCCTCACCACCGGGGAGCTGCAGCGGTCGGTGGTACTCCACGGGATGCGCGGGGAGCGGCTCGGGCGACGGGCGGTGGTCGTCGGCGCCGAGCCGGTCGCCCACCACGCGGTTCGGGCGCTGCGCCGGGCAGGCCTGGAGGTGGCGGCCATGGTGACGGAGGAGGGGCGCGGGCCGCTCCGCTTCGCCGCCGTGTCCGGCGCCGCGCTCCCTCCCCTGCTGACGGGGGCGACGGTGACGGAGCTGCTCGGTCGGGGCCGTCTCGCGGGCGTCGGGGTGCTGCACCGCGACGGGCGCGCGGGGACGATCCGCTGCGACACGGTGGTGTTCACCGGGGACTGGATCCCCGACCACGAACTGGCGCGGTCCGGTGGACTGTCGCTGGACGCGGCCACCCGAGGCCCCACGGTCGACGGTTCCTTCCGCACCACGGCGGCGGGGGTCTTCGTCGCGGGCAATGCCCTGCGGGGCGTCGAGTCGGCGGGGACGGCCGCCGCCGAGGGGCTCGCGGCGGCGGAGGCGGTGCTGCGCCGGCTGGCGGGTGATCCGTGGCCCGACGAAGGCGTACGGATGGTGGTCGAGCGGCCGCTGCGGTGGGTGACCCCGAACCGGATCACCGACGGGTCTCCCGGGCGGCCCTTCCTGCTGCGGGCGGACGCCCCGCTGGACCGTCCGGTGGTGCGCGTCGCCCAGGACGGTCGGTTGCTGCACCGCGTGACCCTGCAGGGCCGGTTGTGGCCGTCCCGTTCGGTGCGCCTGTCCTCGGCGTGGGCACGCGAGGTGGATCCGGCGGGCGGACCGGTGGTGGTGAGCACCGGCTCGTAGCGTCAGAGGCCTGGTCCTGTGGCATATGTGCCGCACCGTTGACCACCTCCCCCGGCGACCTCATGCTCATGACAGGAATCCCGTCTTCCGACACGGAGGTGTCATGGTCCGGCGCACGCTCAGATCGCTGCTCTCCATGGTCCTGCTCGTGGTCGCCGCCCTCGCGGGCACGGTCGCCACATCCGGTACGGCGCATGCCGACGAGTGCTACACCTGGGGTCGCACCCTGTCCTCCGGCATGTCCGGGTCGGATGTGATCCAACTTCAGATCCGAGTGGCCGGCTACCCCGGGTACGGTGGCGTGCTCGCCGTCGACGGCGACTACGGCCCGGCCACGAAGGCCGCCGTGACCCGCTTCCAGCAGGCGTACGGACTCCCCGCGGACGGCGTGGCCGGCCCCTCGACCTTCTCCAAGCTGTACGCGCTCCAGGACGCCGACTGCACGCCCATCCACTTCACGTACGCCGAGCTCAACAAGTGCAACAGCGACTTCTCCGGCGGAGCCGTCAGCGCGGCCACCGCCAAGTCCAACGCCCTGCGGGCGATGTGGAAACTGGAGGCGATGCGCCACGCGCTCGGCGACGTACCGATCTCGGTGAGCAGCGGCTTCCGCTCGTACGCCTGCAACTCGGCGGTCGGCGGCTCGTCCGACAGCCGGCATCTGTACGGGGACGGCATCGACCTGACCGGCTCGCCCTCCTTGTGCACCCTGGCCAAACAGGCCCGCTACCACGGCTTCAACGGGATCCTCGGCCCCGGCTACCCGGGCCACGGCGACCACGCGCACGTCGACACCAGGGCCTCCCGCTACTGGTCGGCGAGCAGCTGCGGGATCTGACCGGTTCGGCCACACTGGACGGCATGCCGGACAAGCGCAGCGCTGGGCTCCTTCTGTTCCGCAGAACCGCGGGCGGTGAGATCGAGGTGCTCATCGGCCATATGGGCGGACCGTTCTGGTCGTCGAAGGACGTCTCCGCCTGGTCGATCCCGAAGGGCGAGTACGGTCCCGAGGAGACGCCCGAGGCAGCCGCCCGGCGCGAGTTCGAGGAGGAGCTCGGGCTGCCGGCACCCGACGGCGAGCCGATCGCGCTCGGAGAGGCGCGCCAGTCGAACGGAAAGACCGTCACGATCTGGGCGGTCGAGGCGGATCTCGACCCGACCCGGATCGTGCCGGGCACGTTCACCATGGAGTGGCCGCGCGGCTCGGGCGTCCAGCAAAAGTTCCCGGAGATCGACCGGGTCGGCTGGTTCACGCCCGTGGCGGCCGCTCCGCTTCTCGTCTCCGGCCAGCGGGTCTTCCTCGACCGCCTCGCCTCGCACCTGGACGGGCGGGAGGGAGCCTGACCCCGATTGTCAGACCCGTAGGAGAGGGTGGGCGGTGCCAACCTGTCGAGAGGGAGCCCGACATGACCACGATCACCGCCCGTGAGCGCGCCGCTGCCCAGGCGTACCTTCGTCTGCTGGAGTCCACCCAGGCGGTCCTGACCGATCCTCGCCTCGCTCCGTACGCCGGGGCGATGCTCACCCACCCCATGGCGGAGGCGGACGAGGCTCTGCGAGCCGCCGGCCTCTCCGGCAACGAAGCCCATCTCCTCCACTTGGTCTCGTCCCTGCGCGCGTCCCCCACGGCGGACCGGGGCAGGCCCCGTTAGACCCTGGACCAGGTGGTAGGTCCTCCAGCGCGACGGGCCCGCAGGGGCGAGCGGTGGCCGACGGTGCGGGAACGCGGGGCGCCCGCCCCCACGTTCCCGCAGCCGTGCCTCAGGCGCGTTCCAGCGGGTTCGCCGCGATCCGGTCCGCGACCCCGCTTCGTACGAGACCGTCGGCGGCGCAGCCGGGCTTCCGCCGGCCCTGGTCGGTGACGAGCTTCAGGAAGGCGCCGCCGAATCCCGCGCGCGGGTGGCGGCGCATCAGCTCCGCGGTGAACTCCGGATCGAAGCCGTCGAGGCCGCCGCCCGACACGTCGGCCGTGGTGCCGATCTGGAGCAGATGGCTCTCCACGTCCTCCTCGGCGGTCACGTCGTGGCGCATGTGCAGCACGATGATCTCGGCGGCGCGGTCGCGCCGGTCGGCCGGCCAGCCGAGTCCGGCGGTGAGGATTTTGGCCACATGGCCGCCCGCCTCCTCGAAGGGCAGGGTGTGGCTGTCGAAGGGGGCGGTCAGGCCGAGGTCGTGCAGCAGCGCGGAGACGTAGAACAGCTCGGCGTCGTACGAGAGCCCCCGCACGCGGGCGTACTCGGCGCCGAACGCGTACGACCGCACCGAGTGGTGGAAGAGAGCCTCGTCGGCGTACTCGGAGCACACCTGTCGGGCGGCCTCGGATGCGAAGCCCTTCGGCACGGGCAGTCCTGCGATGTCGTTCATTGTCCCCTCCCCAGGTGGCGCGGCCGGCGCGCGCCGGGTGTCAGCCTACGGCGCCCGGTACGGGCTGCCGCGGTCGCCTGCCGAGGAGTTCGGCCAGGCCGCGCCGGGTCGCGGCGATCACCACGCGGTCGCCGGGCGCCAGCATCCGCCCGGGGTGGAGCTGCCAGAGGAGGCCGGCGCCCGGGCGGCCGAGGGGTGCGGAGCCGGTGGCGAGTGCGATGACCCGCCAGGCACCGGGCCGGAAGGCTTCGGCGACGGTGCGGTCCTCCAGGAGGGGGTTGTCCGCCACCTCCACGGCCGCGAAGAGCAGCACCCGGCGCTCGACCGGGATGGCGCCGAGGATCTGGCGCCCCATCATCGCGCCGGCGAAGGCCGGTGCGGCCAGGTGGGAGACGCTGCGGCTGCGGGTGAGGGCCTGGGGGTGGGCGGTGCGCAGGGTGCGGTAGACGGCGGTGGCGAAGTCGTCGTCGTACAGGCGCAGGGCGACACGCAGGTCCGGCTTGACCGAGCGGGCGTAGAGCGCCGCCTCCAGGTTGGTGATGTCGATGCTGGTCAGGGCGAGCAGGGCGTGGGCGCGGTGGACGCGCGCGGTTTCGAGGACGCCTTCCTCGGTGACGTCCCCGATGACCGTCGGCACGCGCAGCCGGCGGGCCAGCGCGATGCCGCGCGCCTCGGGATCGGACTCCACGCAGACGACGGGGATGTTCAGCCGGCGCAGCCGTGCCAGGACACGCGTACCGACCTTGCCGAGTCCCAGGAGCACCACATGACCGGAGAGGGTGCGCGGCGGGCGGCGCAGCGAGGTCGCCGTGCGGAACGTGCCGAGGGCTTCGAGGAGTGCGGCGACCAGGACGGGCAGCAGGAGCAGCCCCACGAACCCGGCGAGGATCTGCAGCACCTGACGGCTGGTCGCCTCGCCGACGGCGGGCTCGCCGATCGCGAAGATGTCCAGGAGCGTCAGATAGGCGGCGTGCAGGGGGTGGTCGCCGGTGGTGAGCCAGGTGGCGAGGGCGATGCCGCCGACGGCGGCCGCCACGCCCGCGAGGGACCAGCGCAGCCGTCGTGAGAAGAGCGAGGCGACGGGCAGGGCGGAGGCGCCGAACCGGTTCGGGGACAGGGTCGGACCGGCGTAGCTGATCGCTTCGAGGGCGACCGTGCCGCGGCCGGGGGCCGCCGCGACGGCCCGGTCGTCGGGCAGGAGCCGCGGTCCCTCGTCGCCGCTGCGCTCCGAGCCCTCGCAGCCGGCCGGGTCGTTGGTGGTCGCCGACAGCAGGGCGAGCGTGCACAGCCCCGGGTCGGCGACCTCTCCGTCGGTGGACGGAGGCCGTTCGACGGCGTGCAGGAGCAGGCCGCCGGCCTGGACGACCTTGCTGGTGCCGGCGACGGCGGTGGCGGCGAGCGCGGGGGCCGCGGTGTCCGCGTCGGAGAGCACGGTGGTCGTGGCGTCGAGGAGCTTGGGGTCCAGGCAGGGCTCGGCGACGGCCGCGGCCTGGTCGAGCAGGGCTTCCAGATGCTGGCCCAGCTTGCGGTTGTAGAGGCGGATGACCAGGCGCAGCCGGGGATTGAGACGGCGGGCGGCGAGCGCGGCACGGATGTTGGTCTCGTCGTCGTCGTGCACGAGGGCGAGGGCCGCCGCCTGTTCCACGCCCGCGTCCAGGAGCACCGTGTCGTCCACCTCCGCCGTCTCCACCACCCGGATGGAGCGGGCGGGGGCGGCGCCGCGCTGCTCTCCCACGGTGCTCCGGGTGACGGCCGCCGTCACCCGGCCGAAGAGCGCCTGGGCGATCCCCTGCCGGCCGGGCGCCTGCCGCTCGGGCTCCCTGGGAGTGGGGACGAGCAGGGTGACCCGTTCGCCGTAGACGTCGTGGAGCTCGCCCGCGAGCCGGTGGGCGAGCACGTCGTCACCGCAGACGATCATGTGGCCGACGGGGGCGGGCCGGGGCTGCCGGTCGGCGGCCCGGGGCATGGGCCCTCCGAAGGGCGCGCCGGACGGGCCGGCGACGCCGGAGGCGCGCGGCTCACCGGGCTCCGCCGGAACCGGGCTGCTCTGGTAGGGGTGTGATGCCACGTCACCAGCATGCCCTGCCCCACTGACACCTCGTGACCCCACTGCCCCGCCGCCGCCCGCCCCTCTCGTGCGCCGCGTCGCCGGCCCCTCGCGTACGCCGGGTCCGCCGGCTCCCGCCCGCGCCCGCGCCCGGGTCCGTCCGCCCGCCCCGCCCGCGCGCCCCCGGCTCCCGCGCATCTGCCGGTCCGTCCGGTTCCGCCCGTACGCCGGTCGGCGCACTTCGATCTGCGGATAGGGCCGCCGCTTCCTACGGTGGCTGAATGATCGTCACGTCAGCTGTCCGTCACGCCGCCGCCGGTACCGCGGCGCTGCTGCTCGTGCTGCCGGTCCCCTCGGCCACGGCTTCCTCCGCCACCGAACCCACGCCTCCCGTCGCCCGTTTCATCGACGCGGCCCGTCTCCACGTCGCCGGGACCCAGGTCGAGCCACTGCCCGGCGCGCCCGCCGTCCCGTCCTCCGTCTCCGCGCGGTCGTGGCTGGTCGCCGACGTCGCCACCGGGGAGGTGCTCGCGGCGCGCGACGCCCACCGACGGCTGCCCCCGGCCAGCACCCTCAAGGCGCTGTTCGCCGTGACGGCGCTGCCGCGCCTCGACCACGATCGGCGGCACACCGTCGCCGAGTCGGAGCTGACCGGCATCGGGCCGGGCAGCAGCCTCGTCGGGGTGCGGGCCGGATACACGTACAAGGTGTCGGACCTCTGGAACGGCGTCTTCCTCAGCTCGGGCAACGACGCGGTCCGGGTGCTGGCGGCGATGAACGGCGGATGGGCGTCGATGGCCCGCCAGATGCAGGAGAAGGCGCGGGCATTGGGGGCGCACGACACGCGCGTGGTGTCGCCCGACGGGTACGACGCGCCGGGCCAGGTGTCGTCCGCGTACGATCTGGCGGTCTTCGGCCGTGCCGGCCTGCGGGACCCGGCGTTCATCCGGTACTGCTCGACCCCGTACGCCGACTTTCCGGCGGGGTCCTGGTCGTACGGCATCCGCAACACCAACCGGCTGCTCACGGGCGCCAACGGTGTGGCGCGCTATCCGGGGATCATCGGGGTCAAGAACGGGTACACCAGCGGTGCGGGGAACACCCTGATCGCCGCCGCCCGCCGGGGCTCGCGGACGCTGGTGGTGTCGGTGATGAACCCCCGGTCGGGCGGCGGGCGCGCCGTCTACGAGGAGGCCCGCTCCCTGCTCGACTGGGGGTTCGCCGCGGCGGGGCGGGTCCATCCGGTGGGCTCCCTGCGGCCGGAGCCGCTCAGTGCGAGGCACCGTTCGGTGACCGAGGCGGGCCAGGCGGGGCCGGCGGCGGGAGCGCCGAAGGAGCCGCGGAAGGTCCCGAGCGAGGAGCCCTCACGGCGAACCGCGCCGGCGCGGGCGGCCGCGGCACCGGACCCGGCGCGAGCCGAAGCGGCGCCGAGAGGCATGGCGGGCGCCGAAGCCGCGAACGGCGTGCCCCGGGAGTCCGTCCCCTCCGGCCCCTGGGCCGGGCTCCCGCTGGCGCTGGTGGGCTCGTCCCTCGGGGCGGCGCTCTCCCTGTGGCTGTGGCGGCGCCGGTCGGCGGGGCGTGACGACGGCGGGGCGTGACGGCCGTACGAGAGCGCCGCGCCCCGGCGGGGGCGCGGCGCTCTCGTACGGTCACGCCGGGAGACGTCCCGGCGGCCGGTGGTTCACTTGCCGAGCGAACGCTTCAGCTGCTCCTTGTTCATGGAGGAGCGACCATGGACGTTCTTCTTCTGGGCCTCGGCGTAGAGCTGGTCGTAGGTCGGTCCTTCCGACCCGCTGTGCGAGCGCTTCCCGCCCCGCCGGGAGGACGACATGTCCTCGGTGGACGTCTTGCCGGCGGTCTTGGACTCGCCCGAGCGGGCGCGTTCCTTGTTGACGGTGCGCGCGGCCATCTCCTCCGCGCGCTTCTTGCTCGCGCCCCGGTCGAGGGCGCTGTCCTTGATGTGTTCGTACTGCCGTTCCCGCTTCGGACTCGATCCGCGAGGCATCGTCCGTTCCTTTCCACCGTGCATGAGCTGCATGAGCGGTCTGTCGTGGTCCGTGGGGCCGCGCCGGGACTCCGGCGGACCCCACGACACATTTGCCCTTTTCATCCGCTTTCACGCGCCGAGTGTCACGCGTCCAGCGGTTGGCGGAGTGCCGACTTCCCCTCGGACCAGGCGTCGACCAGGGCATCGCCCAGCCGGTCCTCCAGCAGGCCGGTGGCGTGGATCCCGAAGGCGACGTCCGCGGCTAGCTCCGGCTCGTCCTCGAGGAGGCCGTCGACGACCTCGCGGCGTACCAGCTGCTCGTGGACGGCGTCCGCCTCCACGTGTTCCTCGTAGAAGCGGATCGCCGCGGGTCCCGCTCCCGCCCGTTCGAGGGCGAGCGCGAGCCGGGAGGAGCCGGGCGACGAGGTGATCTCGACCGCCGCGAAGTGCCCGACGAGCGCCCCGCGCAGAGCGCGGTGCAGGCCGAACAGCGACATGAGGTTGACGGTCGCCAGGGTCCGGGCCCCGGCGGCGTCGACATAACGACCGTACGTCGTGTCCAGCCCGAGGTCGGCCATGAGTTCCGCGAACAGACGCGCGTGCATCCGTTCGGCGCGACCGCAGCCGAACTCGTCGTACTCCACCGCCACCATGGACGCCTTGGCACGCCCCCGCAACCGCGGGATGACCCAGGCGTGCGGATCGGCCTCCTTGAGGTGGTAGACCGAGCGCAGCGCCGCGTACTCCCGCAGCTGCCAGAGTTCGCCTCGGTCCACGAGGAAGTGCGAGGCTCCGGTGCCGCCCACCGGTTCGACGAGGATCGCTCCGAGCGCCTCGGCGACGTCATCGGTCGTGCCGCACTCCTCACGCAGGGCCGAGACGAAGACCGCTTCCAGACGGGCTCTCAGTTCCAGCAGGCGGGGGTCCCACTCCGCATCGTCCGCCACCCCGGGGAAGCCCCGGTAGTGGAGTTCGTAGCAGAGATGGAGGGCGAGTTGGAGGTCCTCGCCGTACGGGTCGAGGCGCGCGGTCGCGGCGGCGTCGGGGAGCCGGTCGGCGTCTCCGCGCAGATACGCCCGCACGGCCGCGGACACGTCACCGCGGGCGGCGGGCAGCCCGGGCGCGCTCGTGGTCGGATCCACGGTCCCGGTGGCCGTCTCGGTCACACTGCTCATGTTCTCGTCCTCGTCTTCGTCGACCAGTGGATCACCAGGCGCAGCAGGCAGACCAGGGTGACGACCCACACCGCCGCGAACGCCCAGATCAGGACCGGCGCCCCGGTCGCGACCGCGGAGACGAGAAGGCTGAGGGCGAGGAGCCCCGACAGGGCGGTGCCCAAGGCCGCCCGACGATCCCGCCGTCGTTCGCGCCGGCCGTGGGCGGAGAGCGCCGGCAGCCCGGCCCCGCGCCGCATCGTCCGGAGTCTGCGCTCCAGTGGCGCGTCCTCTCTCAGCTCTCGCTCGATCTCGGCCAGGATGCGCCGCTCGCGCTGTGAGAGCCGTGCCTCCTCCATCGCCGACACCTCCTCGGGTCCGGTCCGGGTCCGGCCGTCCGTCGTCTCCCCGGATGAAGGTCCGGTCGGGCCGGTGCGCGGAAAGCGGAGCTCCGGCGATCCTCATCCGTTCTGCTGCGGCGACTACCCGGAGAAGCACCTTTCAGACACGTCGCGACCCCCGGCACTCCCTCCCATAAAACCTGACAATCGACCCGCACAGGTAGAATCTTGAGCGGACACGATGATTCCGGACGACCGTGCGGTGCAGGGACGGAGGAGCCGTGACGACGACGCCCGCGGCGACGCCTCCAGGGGCCGATGGGGCACGGTCCGGCCAGGACAGCACCGGCCGCCTCTCGGCGGAGAACCGCCGATTGCGCGCCGAACTCACTCGTCGGCACCTTCTCGACCTGGCCACCGGCGTCCTCACCGCCCAGCTGAACGCCTCGCCGGCCGACGCGGCCGCCCACCTCGACGCCCTGGCCCACGCCACCGGACTGGGGATCGAGGACCTCGCCGCGGACATCGTCAACGCCGTCGCGGGACCGTCGCCGCACCCTCCGGTCGTGTCCGCAGCGGGGGCGGCGGCACGGGAGAACCCGCCGGACGCCGGGGCATCCCGAGCCCTCGCGAACCATGTCGTCGACGCACGCCGTGCCCGCCGCACGGTGGTGGCCGCCGAGACCGCCGACACCGTCGGCGAAGCGGCCCGGACCCTGCTGGAGGGCGGCCTGACCCCGTTCGGAGCAGAGAGTCTGTGGCTCTGGCGCTGCGCCGACTCGGGCTGTCTGCGGCTCGCCGGGCACGCCGGCGTGAGCGCGGCCGAGGCGGCGCTCTGGCAGTGGATCCCCCCGGCGGGCCCTGCCCTCTTCCGCGAGGTGCTCACGGACGGGTCCGCCGCCTGGCTGGACTCGGGGCGCGACGACGTCGTCCTGCCAGGCTCCGGGCCGCGCGCCGCGCGGGCGCTGCTCCCCCTGCGCCTGCGCGGGGCGACGGTCGGCCTCGCCCTGGTCTGCTGGCCCGGGCCACAGAGTTTGGACACCCCCGTGAAGCGGGCGCTGATGGGCCTCATGGATGTGGCGGGCACCGTCCTGGACGCGGCCGAGGCGGCGCCGTCGGCCACCCCCGTACTCGCCGACGTCCTGGACGCGCTGGTCCACCCGGCGATGCTGCTGCACACCCCGCCGTCGTCCACGGCTCCCACGGTCGAGCATCTCAACGAAGAGGCCGTGGAGGCGCTGGGGGCCGCGCCGCCGCCCGAGGACCGTTCCCTCGCCCTCGCCCTGCCCGGGGTCCACACAGAACTGGCCCATCTCGCGCGCCGCGCCCACCGCAGCGCGCGGTTGCAGCGGGCGGCTCTGCTGCCCTTGTCGGACCCCTCCCCCGGAGGCGGCTCTCCTCATCTGTTCGACGTACGGGTGCTGCCGGCCGGTCCCGAGCGCACGGTGGTCCTGTGGCACACGGCGAGCGACGCCGGTCTCGCGACCGGGCGGGCGGTCGCCCGTCTGCAGAGCGTGGCCACCTTCCAGGACAGTCTCACCGGTGGGGAGACCATGTGGTCGGAACAGGCGTTCGCGATCTTCGGCATGGCCCGCGACGAGAAGCCCGTACCCCTGCTCGGGCTGCGCGGCCGGGTGCACCCGGAGGACGGCGTGGCGCTGACCGGGCTGCTCAAGACGCTGACCGAACGGCGCACCGGGGCGCAGACGGTGCTGCGCATCCTGCTGGACGACGGGACCGTGCGCCATGTGCGGGTTGCGGCCGAACCGCTGCTCGACGGGCGGGCCGTCAGCGGGATCGCCGGGGTCTACCAGGACGTGTCCGCGAGCCGCCGGACCGAGGCGGCGCTCAACGCGACCTTCGACCATCTGACGGCCGTGCAGGGCCGAGCGGAGATCCGGCACCAACTGGCCCTGCAGCTGCAGCAGGCCATCGTGCCCGAGGTCGCCGATCTGCAGGAGCTGCCCGGTCTGATGGCGGCGGCCCGCTACCGGCCGGCGGCGGAGGAGTACCGGGTCGGCGGCGACTGGTACGACGTCCTCCCACTGCCGAGCGGCAAGATCCTGGTGGCGGTCGGCGACATCGCCGGCCACGGCATCACGTCCGTCAACGGCATGGTGGCGCTCCGCAACGCCCAGCGGGGACTCGCCTTCACCGGCAACTCCCCCCGGTGTCTGATGCGCTGGCTCAACGAGGTGACACTGCGCACCAGCGGCCACCCCACCGCCACGGCCGTCTGCGCGCTGTACGACCCGGCCGACCGCGGCATCGTCTGGTCGAGCGCCGGGCATCTGCCGCCGCTGCTGATCCGGGACGGTAAGGCGCGACTCCTCGACCCCCCGCAGGACGTCCTGCTGGGCGCGGTGCCGGCGTACGAGTACGAGGAGCGGCACGCCCGCCTGAAAGCGGGCGACACGCTGCTGCTGTACACGGACGGGCTGATCGAGCGGCGTCACGACGGCCTCGACGAGGGCCTCGCGCTGCTCGTCGCGGAGGCCGAACGGCAGAGCCGCTACCCCTTGGACGAACTCGTGGAGCGGCTGCTGAGCGCGGCCGCCGGCGACACGGACGACGACACCAGCATCGTCGCCGTACGCGTGCGCTGACGGAGCCGGGACCGTAGCCGAAAGGCGATACCGAACGCGCCGCCGCCGAAGCCTGGCATCAGGAGGGAAGCCACTGGCGGACCTTGGTCATCAGCTCCTCCGC
Source organism: Streptomyces sp. NPDC006551 (assembly GCF_040611675.1). Classification (NCBI taxonomy): domain Bacteria; kingdom Bacillati; phylum Actinomycetota; class Actinomycetes; order Kitasatosporales; family Streptomycetaceae; genus Streptomyces; species Streptomyces sp. NPDC006551. The sequence goes on along the minus strand of NZ_JBEXOT010000022.1, from coordinate 10,929 downwards.
GTCGACGGGCTTGGCGATGTAGTCGCTGGCGCCCGCCGCGAGGGCCCTGGCGCGGTCGCCCGGCATCGCCTTCGCCGTCACCGCGATGACCGGCAGCTCCGCGCGTCCCGGGAGCCCTCGGATGGCCTCGGTGGCGGCGTAGCCGTCCATACCGGCCATCATCACGTCCATCAGGACGAGTTCGACCTCGGGATGGCTGCTCAGCAGGTCGAGACCCGAGCGGCCGCCGTCGGCCCGCAGGACCCGGACGCCGTGGCCCTCCAGCACTTCGGTGAGGGCGTAGACGTTGCGTACGTCGTCGTCGACGACGAGTACGGTCCGGCCCGCCGTGCGGGGGTCCGGCACGCCCTCGGGGAGGGGCTCGGGCCGACCGGAGCCCTCGGCCCGGCCGCCTTCGACGGCGCCCTGCCCGCCGTCGAGGCCCGGCAGGTCTCCGAGCCGTGGCTCGGGAAGGTAGAAGGTGAAAACGCTGCCGCGCCCGGGGGTGCTCTGGACGTCGAGGGCGCCGCCGAGCAGCCCGGCCACCTCGCGGCTGATGGACAGCCCGAGGCCGGTTCCTCCGTAGCTGCGCGCGGTGGTGCCGTCGCCCTGCTGGAAGGCGCCGAAGATGCTCTCCAGACGCTCGGACGGGATACCGGTGCCCGTGTCGCTGACCCGGAAGGCGAGGGCCGACCCGTTCTCGCGCAGCCGGGGTGGCAGTTCGGCGCTGTCCGCGCGGTCGATGGTCAGCTCGACCCGGCCCTTGTCGGTGAACTTCATGGCGTTGGAGAGCAGATTGCGCAGGATCTGTCGGAGCCGCGACTCGTCCGTGGTCAGCTCGTCCGGCACGTCCGGCCCCACGGTGACCGAGAACTCCAGCTCGCGCTCGTCGGCCACCGGGACGAAGGTCGCCTCCAGGTACTCGAGGAGCTGGTGCAGCGCGAACGGCTCGGGCCGGATCTCCATCTTGCCCGCCTCGACCTTCGACAGGTCGAGGATGTCGTTGATCAACTGCAGCAGGTCGGAGCCGGCGGAGTGGATCACCTCGGCATAGTCGACCTGCTTCTCCGTCAGGTTCCCCTCCGGGTTCTGGGCGAGCAACCGGGCCAGGATCAGCAGGCTGTTGAGCGGCGTGCGCAGCTCGTGGCTCATGTTGGCGAGGAACTCGGACTTGTACATGGAGGTACGGGAGAGCTGCTGGGCCCGCGCCTCCAGCTCCTGGCGCGCCTGCTCGATGACGAGGTTCTTGGACTCGATGTCCTGGTTGCGCTCGGCGAGCAGCGCCGCCTTCTCCTCCAGTTCGGCGTTGGAGCGCTGGAGTTCCTGCTGGCGTGCCTGCAACTCCTCGGAGCGGGAGCGAAGTTCGTCGGTGAGCCGCTGCGACTGCCCGAGCAGCTCGTCCGTGCGGAGGTTGGCGACGAGCGAGCTGACGACGGCTCCCGCCGTGTCGACGAACTGTTCGAGGAAGTCGCGGTGGATGGGGGTGAAGGGGTGGAGCGAGGCGAGTTCCACGGCTCCGAGGACCTGGTCCTCGACGACGATCGGCAGGATGATCAGCATGCCCGGTTCGCCCTGGCCCGCCCCGGAGGCGATGGTGGCGTAGCCGGGCGGCACCTCGTCCACGACGAGGGTGCGCCGGTCGCGGGCGGCCTGCCCGACGAGCGACTGGCCGAGGCGGAAGCGGCGAGGCGCGTCGCCCGGGTCCTCCGGGGCGCCGTACGCCGCGGTCATGACGAGTTCGGTGCCCCGTTCGTCGTGCTGGGCCAGGAAGAAGGCTCCGTACTGCGCGGCGACCAGGGGCGGCACCTCGGTCATGATCAGCTCGGCGATGTGGGGGAGGCCCCGGGTGCCCTGCATGAGGCTCGCTATCCGGGCGATGTTGGTCTTGAGCCAGTCCTGTTCCTCGTTGGCGCGGGTGGTGGCCCGCAGCGACTCGACCATCGCGTTGATGTTGTCGCGGAGGTCTCCGACCTCGCCGGGGGCCTCGACGGTGATGGAGCGGGTGAGGTCGCCCTCGGCGACGGCGCTCGTCACCTCGGCGATGGCGCGGACCTGGCGGGTGAGGTTCCCGGCGAGTTCGTTGACGTTCTCGGTGAGCCGCTTCCAGGTGCCCGAGACCCCTTCGACCTCCGCCTGACCGCCGAGCTTTCCCTCCGTACCGACTTCCCGCGCCACGCGCGTGACCTCGGCGGCGAACGAGGACAGCTGGTCGACCATGGTGTTGATCGTGGTCTTGAGCTCCAGGATCTCGCCCCGCGCGGAGACGTCGATCCGGCTGGTCAGATCTCCCTGGGCGACGGCCGTGGTGACCTGGGCGATGTTCCGCACCTGGTTGGTGAGGTTGTCGGCCATGGAGTTGACGTTGTCGGTGAGGTCCTTCCAGGTGCCGGACACCCCGCGGACGGTGGCCTGGCCCCCGAGTTTGCCCTCCGTACCGACCTCGCGGGCGACGCGGGTGACCTCCTCGGCGAAGGAGGAGAGCCGGTCGACCATCGTGTTGATGGTCTCCTTCAGCTCCAGGATCTCGCCCCGCGCGTCGACGCGGATCTTCCGGGTCAGATCGCCGCCCGCGACCGCGGTGGCGACCTGCGCGATGGACCGGACCTGGGAGGTCAGGTTGTCGGCCATCGTGTTGACGCCCGAGGTCAGCTCCTGCCAGACGCCGTGCACTCGCGGCTCGCGGGCCCGGCCGCCGAGCAGGCCCTGCCCGCCGACCTCGCGGGCGACCCGGGTGACCTCGGAGGTGACCAGGGAGAGCTGGTCGACCATGTCGTTGTAGACGATCGCGATCTGCCCGTGGATGCCTTCGGCGGCTTCCGGGAGACGCAACGTGAGGTCGCCGTCCCGTACGGCGGTGAGTCCGGCCAGCAGCTCTCGGAGCCCGTACTCGCCCGGGCCGGCCGGCTCGGCGGCCCCGGCGGCGGGAGTGGTGCGGGGAGATACGTCCATCACGGCCTCGCGACGACGCGGGAGCGGTACGGGGTGCACCGCGGTGGCCCGGTTCGCATTACCACTTTAGGGCTGCCGAGTGGATCAGGCCGGACGAGCGGGCCCTGCGTCATGGGGCGGCGCCGTCCGCGCCGTCCGGCTGAGGAGGGCCCCGTCGGCCCCGGTGGCCTGCCGGCTTCTGTCGCCGCCGTCGGCCCTGGTGGCCGCACGGTTTCCGTGGGCGCCGTCGGCGGCCCGTTCGGCTCTGCCCGTCCTGTCCGCCCGTTCGGACCTGTCCGGCCTGTCCGCCGTGTCCGCCCGTTCGGCCCCGTCCGCCCTGTCGCCCCCATCGGCTCCGGGCTCGGCCGCCCGCCCCAGCACCTCGACCTCGAACCAGACCGCCTTCCCCTTGGAGCGCGGCAGCGAGCCCCACGCCACGGAGAGCCGCTCCAGGAGGTACAGACCGTGCCCGGAGGACCGGGTCGGCCGGTGCGGCCCGCGGGGGCGCGGGTGCACGGGGCTGGTGTCGCTGACCTGGACCCACAGCCGCCCGTCCGTGCGGTGCAGGCACAGCTCGTAGGGGGTGCCCCCATGGGTGTACGCGTTGGTGACGACTTCCGAGACCAGGAGCAGGACGTCCTCGGCGGCGGTCTGTCCCGGGGCTCCGGCCTGCCCGAACCACTCCCGCAACGCCTGGCGGGCGAGATCACGGCACTCGGCCACCACGCCGGGCCCGCCGGTCAGGGGGAACCGCCGGGCTCGCGCCGTGCCGTGCTGCTGCGACGTCGTCATACGTCGCCGTTTCCCTCACATTCGGTGTCAATTCATCTCAAAAGGGAATCTCTCCCTAGGGACTCTCGAACGATGGCCTTTCGCCGCCTCTCCCGGACGGCGAAGGGCTGCGCCACCCGTCGAGGGAGCATCATGTCCACTTCGCACATCGCCCGACATCACTCCGCCGCCCCGGCTCCTGCCACTCTCCCGGGGGCCGCGCCACGTGCGCCGGTCGAGCCGGCCGAGGTGCGGCGGCGGGCGCTGGACGGCCTGCCCGAGATCGACCGGCCCACGGAAGTGAGCACGGCCGACGCCCAGACCCTCTCCATGGCGCTCTTCACCCGGTTGGAGGCGCTGGAGGAGGGCACGGCGGAACACGCGTACGTCCGGAACACCCTGGTGGAGCTGAACCTCAGCCTGGTGAAATTCGCGGCGCGTCGCTTCAAGAACCGGGCGGAGCCCACGGAGGACATCATCCAGGTCGGCACCATCGGACTGATCAAGGCGATCGACCGGTTCGAGACCAGCCGTGACGTGGAGTTCTCGGCGTTCGCGCTGCCCACGATCGTGGGCGAGATGAAGCGCTTCTTCCGGGACACGAGCTGGGCCGTCCAGGTTCCGCGCCGACTCCAGGAGCTGCGCATCGAGCTGGCCAAGGCGATCGACACGCTGGAGCAGGATCTGGGCCGCCGTCCCAGCCGGGCCGAGCTGGCCGCGCACCTTCGGGTCGACGAGGCGAGCGTGGCCGAGGGCGAGCAGGCCGCGAACGGCTATGTGGCGCGCTCGCTCGACACCCCGGCCGGCGACGAGGAGACGTCGCTCACGGCGGGGGCCCGTCGCCTGGGCGAGGAGGAGCGTTCCTTCGAGCTGATCGACTCCCTGGAGTCGCTCAAACCGCTGATCGCCCGGCTCGACGAGCGGGACCGGCGGATCCTGTCGCTGCGCTTCGGTGACGAACTCACGCAGTCGGAGATCGGCGAGCGGCTCGGCCTGTCCCAGATGCACATCTCCCGGCTGCTCGCCAGGATCCTCGACGAGCTCAGGACCGGACTCCTGGAGGACGCCCCCGACACCTGAAGCATGGGCTCAGGACCGGCCTCTGGAGGACACCCCCGACACCTGAAGCATGCCGGTCGTGCCGCGGACCGTCGCCTTCAGGGGTGGTGCCACGTGTTCAGGGGTGGTGCCACGTGCGGGAAGGGCGATCGACCTCGAGCCACACCACCTTGCCGCCCTCGCGCGGTTCCGATCCCCAATCACCCGCCAGCCGGTCGAGCACCATCAGCCCGTGCCCCCCGGGGAGCGAAGCGGCCCGCGGCAGGCGGCGCGTCGGATGGTCGGGGTTGGCGTCGGCGACCTCGATCCGGAGGCGTTCCCCCGTGTGGCGCAGGACGAGTTCCTCCGGGCCGCCGGCGTGGAGACAGGCGTTGGTGACCACCTCGGAGACCAGGAGCAGGACGTCGTCCACCCGCTCCCGCGCCTCCTCGGTCTCTGCCGGTGTCCAGCCCCAGTCGGCCAGCGCCTCGGCGGTGAAGTCGCGGCAGCGCGTCACGACGCCTCGGGTGCCGAACAACAGGAGCCGTCGAATCTGGCCCTCGTGTTCCCCGACGGCTTCGCCGGCCGTGGCTTCCTGGTCCATGAGTGCCTCCGCCCTCGCGCGTCTACCCGCCCACCCGCCGGTCCGCCCGTGCCTCCGCGACGTCCTCGTACACCCGGAAGACGCTCATCGCCCCGGTGATCTCGAACATGCGAGCGACCGGCGGCCGCAGGCCGGCCAGTTCCACGCTCCCGCCCGACTCCAGCGCGCGGAGGCGGGCCCTCAGCAGCACGTTGAGGCCCGAGGAGTCGCAGAACGTCAGAGCCGAGCAGTCGACGACGATCCGGCCCGCCCGGACGGGCCGGTCCGGTGGATCCGCCCCCGTGACGGGTGGTCCGGTCGCCTCCGCCGTACCGTTTCCTTCCTCCAGCGCCGCCCGCAGGGTGTCCGCGGTGTCGTGGTCGAGCTCCCCTCGGAGGGTCAGCACCACGGAACCGGGTTCCTCCCCGGAGACGGCTTCGACGGCGAACCTCTCGGCCTCCATGGGGTCACCGCCTTCCCTTCGCCTTCCCGCGCCTCACGGGCGTCTACCCACCCCACGGCCCGAAACTCGACCATTGCCTCGAATCGACCACGAAGCGGCGACGGATCATTTCCCGGTGACTGGGTACCCGCATGGCTCCCGCCCCTGAACCCTCGGCATGGACCTCAGCAGGACGGAGCACCGGCCATGAACCTGATGGAAGGCCCGGCCCGGCACAACGCCATCCGGACCGGCTCGAACAGCACGGCGTCGGACCCGAACCGCCTCCCCGCCTCGTCCCCCGCCCCGGCCGGGGGCCGCGGACGGGACAGCGCGGGAGGGGCGCCGGAGAGCCTGCCGCCGGACCACACCCAGGCCATCCTGGAGACCACCAAGCAGGTGGCCGCGCTGCTGAAGAAGTCGGGCTGCCCCTTCGCCCTGGTCGGAAGCGTGGCGGTGTACGCGCACGGCATCCCGGTCAGACTGCAGCACGACACGGACTTCGCACTGCGCCGTGACGACGCGGAGGCGGTCGTCCACATCCTCGAGGAGAACGGCATCGAGATCGTCGAGCCGCCCGAGGACTGGCTGGTGAAGGCGCGCACCAGGGGCGAGCAGATCGACCTGATCTTCGCGCTCGCGGACCGCCCGGTGACGACGGAGCTGCTCGAGCGGGCCCAGCAGTTGCCGGTCGACTCCGTGCACATGCCGGTGCTCGCCCCCACGGACCTGGTCAGCAGCCGGCTGGCCGCGCTCTCGGAGCACCACTGCGACTTCGGGGCGCTGCTGCCGGTCGCCCGGGGCCTGCGCGAGCGCGTGGACTGGGACCGGGTGCGCAGGGAGCACGGGGACGCCCCGATGCCGGACGCCTTTCTGTACCTGCTGGAGCGGCTGGACGTGATTCCCGGGAGGGAGGCCGACGATGAGGGAAGGTGACGAAGGCGAGTACCTGATCGCCCATCTGCTGGACCGGCTCGCGGGCGACGAGGTCGCCGAGCTGGGTGTACGGATCGAGATGCGCGGAGGCGCGGTACTTCTCTCCGGAGCCGTGCCCACCGCGGCGCGGCGGGACCAGATCCTGCGCATCGCGGACGAGATGATGGGCGGGCTGCCGGTCCGTTCCGATCTCGTCGTGGTCTGCGCCGACGCCCCGGACCGTTCCGAGGAGCTGCGATGAACACGAGGGCGGACGAGCGGAACGATGTCGTGCGCGTGGCAGCGGTCGGGGACATCCACTTGGGGCCGGACGGTCATGGCCTGTTGCGGCCCGCGTTCGAGACTCTTTCCGATCGAGCGGACCTGTTGCTCCTGGCGGGTGATCTGACCTGCCACGGGACCGTCGAGGAGGCCGAGGTCGTGGCCGGGGAGGTGACCGGTCTGGGCGTGCCCGTGGTGGCCGTGCTGGGCAATCACGACTACCACTCGGACCAGGAGACGGGTGTGACCGACACCCTGCGGTCCGCCGGCGTCAGCGTCCTCGAGGGTTCGGCCGCGGTGCTGGACGTGGCGGGTCACAAGATCGGCGTCGCCGGTACGAAGGGGTTCTGCGGCGGCTTCGCGGGGCGCAGCGCGGGGGAGTTCGGGGAGCCCGAGATGAAGGCGTTCGTGCGCTACACCCGGCGCAGCGCGGTCGCGCTGCGCCACGCGCTGGAGGAACTGGGCGCGGACGGCTGCCGGGTGAGGATCGCCCTGACGCACTTCGCGCCGGTGCCGGACACCTTGGCCGGGGAGCCGCCGGAGATCTATCCGTTCCTCGGCAGCTACCTCCTGGCGGAGGCCATGGACGAGGGCGGAGCCGATCTGGCCGTCCACGGGCACGCCCACCTGGGCACGGAGCACGGGATGACGGCGGGCGGGATCCGGGTGCGGAACGTGGCCCAGCCGGTGATCGGCCGGGCGTACGCCGTCTATCACCTCCCGCTCGACGGCAAGGCGTCGGCGGACGGTGCGGCCGCGATCGGCGTACGGGCGCCGGAAGTCGCCGCGGACGCCGACGGCGGCCGCGCCCGGGGGCACCGGCAGCCCCCCACCGGAGTCCCCGAACCGACGGCCCACCCCCGATCCGACGGCGTCCGCGAACCCGTCGGACGGACGGGCGGTGACGGTCGGCCCTCCGGCCGAGACGGCGAGGCGGGAGCGGTGACGACACCCGACGGGGCCCCGGCACCGGCCACCTCCGCGCGGCCGGCCGGGCGTTCGGCGCCCGGAACGGACGCGGGGCCGTCGTGAAGGCGTGGCCGCCGGGGGGTCGGCGCGGGGTCCTGGGGACAGCAGGGTCCGCGCGGATCGGGCACGGAGTTCTCATCAGGCCGCGGTCCGCGTGGGACGGCCGTGGCGTCCTCGTCAAGCCGCGGTCCGCGCGGGCCGGGCGCGGGGTCCTCCGGAGGGCCCGATCGGTCCCGGATGGGTGTCGGGCCCTCCTGAGGGGGCGGTCAGGCGCCGGGAAGGCTTTCCAGCGTCTTGCGGGGCACGCGGCTTCCCGTGCCGACGTACCGCTCGGCCGCGTGCACCGCCTCGCGGGCGGTCCGCTCTCCCATCAGGACGCACAGCGTGTACGCCGTGTCCTCGAAGCGCCTGCGCGTCGACAGGTCGCCCGGCCGTTGGAGAACCACTCGCTCCTGGGCCCGGTAGTGCCGGAGCAGCCGGTCGATCGTCTTCTTGTCGGGCAGCAACATCTTGTCCTCCTGGCACGCCCCCCTTCCCTCCATTGCTCTATAGTCCGGTCGGACGCTCACCTGCGCGACCCGTTCGGACACACTCCGTAACGGAAGGTCTGTCCCATGAACGCGAGCGACGCCCTGAAGGTGGTCGTCACCGGCGCCACCGGCAATGTCGGTACGAGCGTGGTCCGGGCCCTCGCCCGGGAGCCGCGGGTCGCCTCCGTCCTCGGACTGGCCCGCCGCAGGCCCGGGTTGACCCTCCCGAAGACGGAGTGGGCGGAGGTGGACCTGTCGCTGGAACGCGACGAGCCACGGCTCGCGCAGTACGTCGAGGACGCCGACGCCGTCGTCCATCTCGCCTGGCGTTTCCAGCCGACCCATGACCCGGTCGAAACCTGGCGGTCCAACGTCCTCGGCTCGCTGCGCGTCTTCGACGCGGTCGCGGCGGGGCGGGTGCCGGTCCTGGTGCACGCCTCGTCGGTCGGGGCGTACTCCCCCGGCCCCAAGACGGGCCCCGGGGTCTCGGAGTCCTGGCCGACGCACGGCTGGCCCGGCGCCGCGTACACCCGCGAGAAGGCGTATCTCGAACGGGTCCTCGACACCTTCGAGCGCGATCATCCGCTGACCCGGGTGGTGCGGATGCGACCGGCCTTCCTCTTCAAGGAGGAGTCGGCGAGCGAGCAGCGCCGGATCTTCGCCGGCCGCTTCTTCCCCGGCGGTCTGCTGCGCCCCGAACTCCTGCCCCTGGTTCCGCGGTTCGAGGGCCTGCGCTTCCAGGCGCTGCACACCGACGACGCGGCCGAGGCCTACCTCCGGGCGCTGCTGCGCGATGTCCGAGGCGCCTTCAACCTCGCCGCGGACCCGGTGGTCGACGCCGAGACGCTGGCCGGGCTGCTGGACGCCCGGGCCGTGAAGGTGCCGAGGAGCGCCGTGCGCGGCGCGCTCGCGGCGGCCTGGAAGCTGCGGGTCGCGCCCGCCTCGCCGGACCTCTTCGACGCGGTGCTGCGGCTGCCCGTGCTGGCCACGGAGAGGGCGCGCCGTGAACTCGACTGGGAGCCGACGGTGAGCTCGGTGGAGGCCCTGCGGGCCTTCCTGCGTGGGGTACGGGCGGGGAGCGGCGACGCCACGGCTCCGCTCACCGGCCGTCGTGTCGGCTGAGCGGCCGGCGGCCCCGTTTCGGCCCCTCGCCGCCGGGCACTCGCCCGCACGGCTCGGGGCGTCACCGCACGGCGCCGCGGCGAGAAGGCGTCGAGAAGGAGGTGTCCCATGCGGGCGCTGACATGGCACGGCAGGCGTGACGTCCGGGTGGACACTGTGCCCGATCCGACGATCCAGGAGCCCACGGACGTCATCGTGGGCATCACGGCGACCGGTATCTGCGGTTCCGATCTGCATCTCTACGAGACGTTGGGACCGTATCTCGATCCGGGGGACATCCTGGGGCACGAGCCCATGGGACGGGTCGTCGAGGCGGGTCCCGAAGTCACGTCGCTCGCCCCCGGCGACCGGGTCGTCGTCCCCTTCAACGTCTCGTGCGGCGATTGCTTCATGTGCGCGCGCGGCCTGCACTCCCAGTGCGAGACGACGCAGGTGCGCGAGCACGGCAAGGGCGCCGCGCTCTTCGGGTACACCAAGCTGTACGGGCAGGTGCCGGGCGGGCAGGCCCAGTACCTGCGGGTGCCGTTCGCGGACCGGTTGCCGGTGAAGGTGCCCGAGGGTCCGCCCGACGAACGGTTCGTCTACCTCTCGGACGTACTGCCGACGGCGTGGCAGGCGGTGCGGTACGCGGACGTGCCCCCCGACGGCTCGGTCACCGTCCTCGGACTCGGACCCATCGGCGACATGGCCGCCCGGATCGCGCTGCACCAGGGCGCCCGGGTCGTCATCGGCGTGGACCTGGTGACCGAACGGCTCGCCCGGGCCGCCGCTCGCGGGGTGACCGCGGTCGACCTGCGCGAGCACGGAGCGCAGCTCGCGGATGTCATCCGGGAGATGACCGGCGGCCGGGGCACGGACGCGGTGATCGACGCCGTCGGCATGGAGGCCCATGGCTCGCCGGTGGCGAAGGCGGCACAGCGGGTCACCGGGATGCTGCCGGATCCGGTCGCCCAGCGCCTGATGGAGTTCGCCGGGGTCGACCGACTGCAGGCGCTGCACACGGCGATCGACATCGTGCGGCGCGGCGGGACGATCTCGGTCGTCGGGGTGTACGGCGGCATGGCGGACCCGCTGCCGATGCTGACCCTCTTCGACAAGCAGATCCAGCTGCGGATGGGGCAGGCGAACGTGCGGCGGTGGGTCGACGAGATCCTGCCGCTCCTGGACGGCGGGGATCCGCTGGGCGTGGAGGGCTTCGCGACCCATGTGCTGCCGCTGGAAGAGGGCCCGTCGGCGTACGCCACGTTCCAGGCGAAGGAGGACGGGATGGTCAAGACCCTGCTGCGGCCGTGACCACCGTCGCCGCGGCGGACGGCTGAGGGAGGCGGGCCGAGGGAGGCGGAGGGAACGGTGGGGCCGGTACAACCCCC
>NZ_JBEXOT010000021.1:0-117731 GCF_040611675.1 Streptomyces sp. NPDC006551 | reverse complement strand
GGTCTCCCCGCGCGTACGGCGTTCCGGGGGCGCCCGGCCGGTGGGCGACACAGAGGGAGGACCGATGCTGTGACGCGAGCCGACTGGCTCCTGGCGCACGGCGAACGCGGCAACACCGCGACGCGCCTCGACAAGCGGCGCCCGGACGGAGCGTGCTGGTCCGAAGGCAACGAGGCCCGGCCCGTGGTCCACGGAGCCGCCTACTTCGCGGAGCTTCTCGCAGGGATCCGCGCGATGCGCGCGGGTGATCTCCTGCTGTTCACCGACTGGCGCGGCGACCCCGACGAGCGGCTCGACGGGGACGGCACCGAGATCGGCACCGTCCTGGGCCGGGCGGCCGAGCGCGGCGTCATCGTCAAGGGGCTCCTGTGGCGCTCCCACCTGGACAGATTCCGGTTCAGCGAGGAGGAGAACCGCCACCTCGGCGAGGAGATCGAGGAGGCGGGCGGCGAGTGCCTGCTCGACATGCGGGTACGACCCGGTGGCTCGCACCACCAGAAGATGGTGGTGCTGCGCCACCCGGGCCGCCCGGAGCGGGACATCGCGTACATCGGCGGTATCGACCTCTGCCACGGCCGCAACGACGACGCCGACCACCGCGGCGACCCGCAGACGCTCCCCTTCGCCGCGGCCTACGGGCCGCGCCCGCCGTGGCACGACATCCAGCTCGCCCTCCGCGGGCCGGTCGTCGGCGACATCGAGGCCGTCTTCCGGGAGCGGTGGGAGGACCCCTCCCCGCTCAGCCGCAGCCCCGTCACCCGCCTGCGGGAGCTGGTGCACCGGGAGGACACCCACGCGGACAGCCTGCCGCCGCAGACGGCCGACCCCGGACCCTGCGGCACGCACACCGTCCAAGTCCTGCGGACCTATCCCAACCGGCTCCTGGCCGGCTACCCCTTCGCTCCCGACGGCGAGCGCAGCATCGCCCGGGCGTACCTCAAGGCGCTGCGCCGGGCCCGGACCCTGATCTATCTGGAGGACCAGTACCTGTGGTCCCCCCGGGTGGTCGCCTGCTTCGCCGAGGCCCTGCGCAGGCATCCGCGGCTGCGGCTGATCGGCGTCATCCCCTCCGTGCCGGAGCAGGACGGCCGGCTCACTCTCCCCATGAACCTCATCGGACGCATCACCGCCCTCGACGAGCTGCGCCGCGCCGGCGGGGACCGGGTCGCGGTGTACGGCCTGGAGAACCACGCCGGAACCCCCGTCTACGTCCACGCCAAGGTGTGCGTGATCGACGACGTATGGGCCTCGATCGGCTCCGACAACGTCAACCTCCGCTCCTGGACCCATGACTCCGAGCTCAGCTGCGCCGTACTCGACGGGAGCACGGACCCGCGGCGGCCGAGCGATCCAGGAGGGCTCGGCGACGGCGCACGCGGCTTCGCCCGCGAACTGCGCCTCGAGCTCATGCGCGAGCACCTGGACGCCGAGGAGCCGGGGGAGCCCGCGGCGCGGGGCGCCGGGACGTCCCGGGCGCTACCCGGAGCCCCGGGCGGCCCGGGCGCACCCGGAGCGACGCGCGGAGCCCGGGAACCGGCGGCGCCGACGGCGGCGCCCGCGGTGTGGGACGCGCTGTGCGACCCCGCCGCCGCCTTCGACGCCTTCCGGGAGACCGCCGCCGCGCTGGACGCCTGGCACGAGGGCGGTCGCGTCGGCCCACGGCCGCCCGGCCGGCTGCGCCGTTACGTACCGCCCGAGCTGCCCAGGACGCAGCGCCGGCTCGCGACTCCGCTGCACCACCTCCTGGTCGACCCGGACGGCCGCCCGCTGCGCATGCGGCGCCGCAACGCATTCTGAGGGCGCGACGGCCGCCGTCCGGACTCCTCGCGGCCGGGGATACGCTTCCAGGTGATCCTCAACGGAGTCAGGGATGGAGCAGCACATGGAGAGCCTCAGCCGTACCGCGCTGGTCGAGGGCCTGATGGGGCGCTTTCCGCACGTGCCACGGGAAGCCGTGATCAAGGAGGACCTGCTGCGCGGCGGCATGGCCTTCGACGAGTCCGCGCTCAGCGGCACCGCCGACGGGGCCTCCGGTGACGTCAAGCCGAAGTCGTACTTCATCTTCTCCTTCGACCACCGCACGCTCCCGGAGCTCGGAGCCGCGGCGCTCAACCGGCCGCCCGAGGAGATCGTCCTCACGGGTGGCCCCTACGACCTGCGCCGTACCGTCGTGTCCGTACGGGTCAACCCGGACTCGCCGTACGTGGTCCGGGCCGGGGAGGACGGCGCGCTCGGGCTCTATCTGGACGGCGTGCGGATCGCGGACGTCGGGCTCCCGCCGATGCCGGAGTACTACCGGCACACGCTGTCGAACGGCAAATCGGTGATGGAGGTCGCGCCGACCATCCAGTGGGGCTACCTCGTCTATCTGACGGTCTTCCGGGTGTGCCAGTACTTCGGCGCCAAGGAGGAGTGCCAGTTCTGCGACATCAACCACAACTGGCGCCAGCACAAGGCGGCCGGCCGGCCGTACACCGGGGTCAAGCCGGTCGAGGAGGTGCTGGAGGCGCTGGAGATCATCGACCGGTACGACACCGCCGGGACGTCCCGGGCCTACACCCTGACGGGCGGCTCGATCACCTCACAGGTCGGCGGCCGGGACGAGGCCGATTTCTACGGGCACTACGCGAAGGCGATCGAGGAGCGGTTCCCCGGCCGCTGGATCGGCAAGGTCGTCGCGCAGGCGCTGCCCCGCGACGCCGTCCAGCGCTTCCACGACTACGGCATCCGGATCTACCACCCCAACTTCGAGGTGTGGGACCGCCGGCTGTTCCAGCTGCACTGCCCGGGCAAGGAACGCTACGTCGGCCGCGACGAGTGGCACCGCAGGATCCTGGACTCGACCGAGGTGTTCGGTCCGCGCAATGTGATCCCCAACTTCGTGGCGGGCATCGAGATGGCCGAGCCCTTCGGGTTCACGAAGGTGAGCGAGGCGATCGACTCCACCGCCGAGGGCCTGCGGTTCTTCATGTCGAACGGAGTCGTCCCGCGGTTCACCACCTGGTGCCCCGAACCGACGACGCCCCTGGGCAAGGCCAACCCCCTGGGCGCGCCGCTGGAGTACCACATCCGTCTCCTCGAGACCTACCGGGCGACGCTGGAGGAGTTCGGCCTGAGCTCACCCCCCGGCTACGGCCCGGCGGGCCCAGGCCGCGCGGTGTTCTCGGTCAGCTCCTTCATGGACAGCCTGGAGGGGCTCGAACACCCCGTGGCCTAGGGATGGTCATCAAAGTGATCTTGATTGGCGGCTCCTGGTCGGGTGATGCGTCGCCGCCATGAGCCGGCCGATGCCGAGTGGGATTTGTTGCGGTCCTTGCTGCCGACGTCCTCGACGGGCCGTCCCCGGACTCGGCCGACGCGCGTCGTCGGCGACAAGGGCTACGGCTCCAAGGCGACCCGCACCTGGCTACGGCAGCGCGACATCGCCCACACCATCATCGAGCGCGGACCAGATCACCGACCGACTCCGGCGCGGCCGTTTCGGCGGCCGCCCGCCGTCTCCTCATGTGGGCGTGATCTTTGGCGGTCGTTCCCTCGTGCCGTGACCGGGAAGGTTCGCCGGGTTGCCGCTCGCGGGTCGCCACGGCATCGGTCCTCCGTCTGGTGGAAGCCCGCGCGCGGCCGAGGCCCGGACGTGGTCGGCTGAGGGGCAGCATCACGTGGTGACGGCTTGGCCTCGCTCACCGCCGGCCATCCAGGTGGGTGCGTCCTGGCACGGCGAAAGGAGCGGACATGACCAGCCACACAGTGCGGGATCGGCTGTTCATCGGCGGGGACATGGTCACGCCTGCCTCGGAAGACGTGATCGAGGTCATCTCTCCGGTCACGGAGGAGCGGGTCGGTACCGCTCCCTCATCGACGCCTGCCGATATCGACCGAGCGGTACGCGCGGCGCGCGCGGCCTTCGACGATGGCCCCTGGCCCCGCATGTCTCCACAGGAGCGCGCGGACGCGCTGGGTCCGTTCGCCGAGTACCTGCGCGCACGTGTCCCCGAGATCGCACAGCTCATCACCACGGAGATGGGCTCACCGATCAGCTTCTCAAACCAACTCCAGGCACCGGTTCCTGTGATGGTCCTGGACTACTTCAGGGAACTTGCCGCGACGTTCCCCTTCGAGCAGGATCGAGCAGGTCTCAGCGGTCCCGCGCGGATCCTTCGGGAGCCGGTGGGCGTCGTAGGGCAGATCGTGCCGTGGAACGCGCCGCTCATCCTGACGATGGTGAATCTTGCTCCCGCCCTGATCGCCGGCTGCACCGTCGTGCTGAAGCCCGCCCCGGAGACCCCGCTGGACGCGTACCTGCTCGCCGACGCTGCCATGGAGGCCGGTCTGCCTCCAGGCGTCCTCAACATCGTGCCTGCCGACCGGGAAAACAGTGAGGCGCTCGTGCGGCACCCGCTGGTTGACAAGATCAGCTTCACGGGCAGTTCCGCCGTAGGGCGGCGGGTCGGCGCGCTGTGCGGCGAGCAGTTCAAGCGCGTCACCCTCGAGTGCGGCGGGAAGTCGCCCGCCATCATCCTCGAGGACGCCGACATCGACAGCGCGGTGCCCGCCCTCATGCCGTACGCGATCATGATGTCCGGCCAGCACTGCCTGGCGCAGACCCGGATCCTCGCTCATCGCAGCCGCTACCGGCAGGTTGTGGATGCGATCTCGCAATCGGCTGCTGCGCTGAGGGTCGGCGATCCGGATGACCCCTCGACCGAGGTCGGCCCCCTGGTGGCCGAGCGCCAGCGGCGGCGGGTCGAGGACTACATCGCCGGCGGGCGGAAGGACGGCGCGACGATCACGGTCGGCGGCGGCCGGCCCGCGAGCCGGCCGAAGGGCTGGTACGTCGAACCGACGATCTTCGCAGACGTCGATAGCTCCATGCGCATCGCGCAGGAGGAGATCTTTGGCCCTGTGCTCGTCGTGATCCCGTTCGACGACGACAACGACGCGGTCCGTATCGCGAACGACTCGAAGTACGGTCTGTCGGGAAGCGTCTGGACCAACGACCTGGAGCGGGCCATGCGCATCGCTCGCCAGGTGCGCACGGGGACCTTGACGCTGAACGGGTACCGGATCGAGTTCGCCGCCCCGTTCGGCGGATACAAGGAATCCGGGATCGGCCGCGAGTTCGGGCCCGAGGGCCTCAGCTCGTTCCTGGAGTACAAGACGATCAATTTGCCGGGCGATCCAGTGCTGTGACCGGGAAAGGTCCGGCGGTCAGGTCGTGGCCTGGACCGCTCTGCCGCCCCGGCGGATGGCTTTCTCGCTGCGGACGCGGGCTCGTTCGCGTCGTTGTGCGGCCCAGCAGGAGCCCGCGGTCGGCCGGATGCCCAGGGGGCCGAACTCATCGAACCGAACGTGCGGTGCGGGCGCACGTTGATCGCGTACTCGATTCGGTCGAGCTTGGCTTCGAAGTCAGGGTCCGGGGATTCCTTCCAGGTCTTCGTGCGCTGGAAGGAGATCCCGCGGCGGGCCGGTAAGCAGCGCAGGGTCTCCCGGCCGATCCGGACCGGCCGGGAGATGTCGCGTCGCAAGTGATCGACGAGCTTGCGGATAGCCCAGCGGGTGAACGGCTTGCCGAGCTGGCTCTGACACACGCCTCTGACTGCAGACCTCCCCGGACCGCGCGACGCAACTGCCGCTGCCACGGCTCTACCAGCCCCGGCGCTCGCCGGGGTCTGAACGACAACCCCTAGGCGGCAGGGGAGGTGGCGCGGCGCTGGTGGACGCGGAGGTGGAGGGTGGCCAGGTCCAGCAGGGGTGTGGCCACCGACAGGGCGCGGGCCCGGTCCACCAGGTCGCCGAAGAGGTGCTCGACCTCGGTGGGGCGTCCGGCTGTCAGGTCGCGGTAGAGGGAGGGGACCATCGGGGACCCGGTCGCCGTCACGATGTCGAGGGTCGCGGTCAGTTCCCGCTCCGGTACGGGATGGCCCGCCGCCGCCGATACCGCCGCGGCCTCCGCGAGGACAGCCGCGCCGAGTTCCGGTCCTCCCGCTACGGCGTTGACCTCGCCGACCGTCCCGCGCATCAGGCTGGTGACCGCCCCGAACGTGGTGATGAAGACCCACTTGTGCCACATCGACGCCATCACGTCCTCGGGAACCAGGGCGTCGATGCCCGCCTCGTCGAGCACGGCTCGTATCTTCTCCACGCGGGGCGAGGGCGAGCCGTCCTGTTCGCCGATCGTCAGATGGGCCAGGGGCGCGAGGCGGAGGATGTCGCCCTCGTCGTTCAGGGTGGTGATCACCTTGGCGACGCCGCCGAGGACCGGCGCGGTGCCGAAGCGGGCGTTGAGGGCGTCGATGTGCGCCAGGCCGTTGAGCAACGGCACGATCGCCGTGTGCGGGCCGACGGCCGGGGCGATGTCCTCGATCGCCTGCTCCAGGGCGGTGGACTTCACGGAGAGCAGGACGAGGTCGTAGGGGGTGGCCAGCGCGTCGGCGGTGACGAGCCGGGGCTCCAGCCGCCACTCCTCGTCCCGCCCGGTGACCCGCAGCCCGCGCTCGCGCAGGACGGTGGCGCGGTGCGGCCGGACCAGGAACGTGACGTCCTGTCCGGCACGGGCCAGCATGGCCCCGAAGTAGCCTCCGGTGGCTCCTGCGCCGACGACCAGGATCTTCATGAGTGCGAACCTCTCTTGGAGCGTGGAGTGAGCGGGGTGTGCGGCAAGGGCTGGAGCAGCCGGTGCGGACGGGCGAGGGCCCGCGTCACCGGATCGTCGTCCTCGGCCGCCGGGGCGAGCCCGGGGCCCGGGGTGACCAACAGGTCCTCGACCGCGACCGGTACGCCGCAGCCGGTACAGCGCCCGTCGGCGGCGACCGGGGCGTCGTCGTCCGCGTGGCGGAAGATCCGGCGGGGGCCGCCGTCCGCCGCGTAGAACGCGTCGCCCCAATCGGTGAGCGCGCGGACGGCGGGCCAGAGCGCGACACCCTTGGGGGTCAGCGCGTAGACCTCGCGGCGCCCCGTGTCCGGGAGGCGCCGCAGCACCTCCGCGTCGGTGAGGGTGGTCAGCCGGTCGGTGAGCACCGCCCGAGGGAGACGCAGATGCGCGGCGAACTCCCCGAAACGGCGCACCCCGTAGAAGGCGTCCCGCACGATCAGCAGCGTCCACCGCTCGCCGATGATCTCCATCGAGCGGGCGAGGGCACAGGTCTGGCCGCTGTAGTCGCGTGGCAGGGGCATGCGGTGGACAGTAGCGGAAAGAGTTCGGTGATTGAACTCTTTTGAGGGGGCGGGAGCGAGGGGGCTAGGCTCGGCGCACGATGAAGAAGACTCCGGCGACCGGGAGCGCGCGCCCGGTGGAACCCAAGGCCGACAAGGCGAGCGTGCGTCGGCACAACCTCAGCCTCGTCCTGCGTACGGTTCACGAGGCGGGCGAGACGACCCGCGCGGCGGTCGCGGCACGCGTCGGGCTGACCAGGGCCGCCGTCTCCTCGCTGGTCGAGCAGCTCCTGGAGCACGGCCTCCTGGTCGAGTCGGGCAAGACCTTCAGCGGCCAGGCGGGGCGGCCCGGGACGGTGCTCAAGGCGGCGGACACCGGTCCGGCCGGCCTCGGTGCCGAGATCAACGTGGACTACGTCTCGGTGTGCGTCGTCGACCTTGCGGGCGCCGACCGGATCCGGATCACCGAACCCCTCGACAACCGCACGGCCGGCCCCGTCGAGGTCCTCGAGCGGGCCGCGCGGATCGCCGCGCGTGCTCTGGAGGCCGCGGCGGAACAGCGGTTGCACCCGGTGGGTGTACGGCTCGCCCTGCCCGGTCTCGTCTCCGCCGGGACCGTCCAGCAGGCGCCCAACCTCGGCTGGAACCGGGTGGAGGCCGACCGGCTCTTCGCCGGGGCGCTCGCCGCGCTGCGTCCCGGGGGGCCGGAGCTGCCGGTCGCCTCGGACAACGAGGCGAACGCGGCGGCGCTGGCGGAGCTGTGGTTCGGCGCCTTGGGCGCGGTGCGCAGCTTCCTGCACCTCACCGGAGAGATCGGTGTCGGCGGCGCGATCGTGGTCAACGGTGAACTGCTGCGCGGCGCGCACGGGTTCGCCGGGGAGATCGGCCACCTGCCCGTCGACGCGAACGGTCCCCTGTGCCGCTGCGGCTCCCACGGCTGTCTGGAGCAGTACGCGGGCCAGTCCGCCCTCCTCCGAGCGGCCGGCCTCCCGGGCCTGCCGACGACGGGCGCTCCCGTCTCCGACGCGTCCGCCGACGCTCCCGTCCCCGACGCGTCCGCCGACGCTCCCGTCCCCGACGCGTCCGCCGACGCTCCCGTCTCCGCCGCCGCCGCTGCCGCCTCCGCGTCCGCCGTTGCCGAGGCCCGCGCCGCCGACGCGTCCGCCGGTGCGCCCGCTTCCGCCTCCGCCGCTGCCGACGCGCCTGCTTCGCGCGCGTCCTCCTCCGGCGATGCCCCTGCCTCCGGCGCTTCCGCCGTCGACGAGTTGGTCCGGCGGGTCGATGCCGGGGAGCCCCGTGCCGTGGCCGCCGTCGAGGAGGCCGGGCGGATGCTCGGGCTCGCCCTGTCCGGCGCGGTGAACCTCCTCGACCCGGAGGCGGTCGTCCTCGGCGGCATCTACCCGCGCCTGATGGCCCGGCTGGGCCCCGCCGTCGACGCCGAGCTGGGGCGCCGTGTCGTCTCCGGTCTGTGGACCCCCTCCGCGGGCCGTCTGCGCGCCGCATCCACCTCCGCCGACGCGGCCCGGGGCGCCGCCGCGGTCGTCATCCGGGAAGTCCTCGCCGACCCCCTGGCGTACACCGGCTGACGCCCAGGCGCCCGCACCCGGCCCGCCCGCCCAGGCGCCCGCACCCGGCCCGCCCGCCCAGGCGCCCGCACCCGGCCCGCCCGCCCAGGCGCCCGCACCCGGCCCGCCCGCCCAGCCGCCCGTCCCCCTTCGCGTCCCGGTGCGGACTCTCATCCCCCTCTCACGCGGGCCTTATCCGGCCATCACCCCCCGTCCCTAACTTCGCGCCCATGTTCTTCACCTACCTCCGGCGCGAGTTGCGCCGCCGCAGAAAGGCGGCGCTCGTCGTCGCCTCCGGGCTCGCGCTCGGGATCGCGCTGGTCATCGTCGTCAACTCCGTCTCCTCCGGCATGAAGCAGGCCCAGACCCAGGTCCTGGAGTCCCTCTACGGCCTCGGCACGGACCTCACGGTCACCAAGGCCCGGGAGCAGCCCAAGGCGGGCGATCAGGCCCAGCGGCCCCGGTTCGAGTTCAAGGGCAGGCAAGACGGTGAGGAGCAGAGCAGCGACCGGCTGATGGTCCAGGGCTTCCAGACCCTCCCCGCCTCGACCGTCGCCACCGTCGCCGGGCAGGACGGTGTCGCGCAGGCGGTCGGCGGTCTCAGCCTC
The DNA here is from genome assembly GCF_040611675.1 of Streptomyces sp. NPDC006551. Taxonomy (NCBI): domain Bacteria; kingdom Bacillati; phylum Actinomycetota; class Actinomycetes; order Kitasatosporales; family Streptomycetaceae; genus Streptomyces; species Streptomyces sp. NPDC006551. The sequence goes on along the minus strand of NZ_JBEXOT010000021.1, from coordinate 108,406 downwards.
ACCAACCTCAAGGTCAACGGCGAGTTCAAGCGCGGCGAGATCCAGCGAGCCGAGCCCGGCCAACCCGCCGCGCCCGGCGGCCCGGGCTCCGGTTCCGGCAAGAGCGACACCGTCACCGGCGGAGGCGCCGCCTTCGACGTCGACTCCTTCTCGATCTACGGCACCGACGTCACCGCCCCGGATCTCGGCCCCCTCACCACCTCGACCATCTCCACCGGCCGCACCTTCAAGACCACCGAGACCGACGCCCGGGTCGCCGTCATCGACAGTGCCCACGCCCGGCAGGAAGGGCTCACGGTGGGGGAGACCCTGACGGTCAAGGACGTGAAGTTCACGGTCATCGGCATCGCCACCGCCGACAGCGGCCCGGCCGCCGCCCAGGTCTATCTCCCCCTGAAGCAGGCTCAGACGCTCTCCGACTCCAAGGACGAGATCACCACCGTCTATGTGAAGGCCGTCGATTCCACCCGGATCGACAGCGTCGAGAGCGCCATCCAGAAGAACGTCACCGGCACCACCGTCACCACCTCCGCCGATCTGGCCGAGACCGTCTCCGGCTCGCTCGACACGGCCGCCGACCTCGCCACCAATGTGGGCAAGTGGCTCTCCTACGCGGTGCTGGTCGCGGCCGTCCTGGTCGCCGGACTGCTCACCTCCGCGGCGGTCGGCCGCCGGGTGCGCGAGTTCGGCACCCTCAAGGCGCTCGGCTGGAAGAGCGGCCGGGTCACGCGTCAGGTCATGGGTGAGGCGCTCGTCAACGGCCTCATCGGCGGCGCGCTCGGCATCGCCGTCGGCCTCGGGGGAGCATACGTCGTGACCGCCGTCAGCCCGACGCTCACCGCCGAACTCGGCTCCGGCGCGCTGACGGGCCGGCCCGGCGGCGTCGGCGGCGGCCGGGTCCTCGGCGGTCCCATGGCGACCACGACCGGCCCGGGCGGCGGGGCCGCGAGCACCCTCGACATCGCCCTGACCGCGCCGGTCGGCGTGACCACCGTCGGCCTCGCCGTGATCCTCGCCGTCGGCGGCGGGCTCGTCGCGGGCGGCTTCGGCGCCTGGCGCGCCTCGCGCCTGCGCCCCGCGGACGCGCTGCGCCGCGTCGAGTAGCCCGAACCCCTTCCCGTACCGCAGGAGTTGCACTCATGTACGAACTCACAGGCGTCACCAAGCAGTACCGCAGGGGCCAGGAGAGAATCGACGCGCTCGCCGGCGTCGACCTCACCATCCGCGAGGGCGACCGACTGGTCATCCAGGGCCCCACCGGTGGCGGCAAGTCCACGCTGCTGCAGATGCTGGGCGGTCTCGACCGGCCCACCGCGGGCAGTGTCCTGCTCGACGGCGTCGACCTCGCGAAGCTCTCGGAGAGCAGGCTGACGACCGTACGCGGCAAGAACATCGGCTTCGTCTTCCAGAGCTTCAACCTCATCCCCACCCTCACCGCGCAGGAGAACGTGGAGACCGCCCTCGTGCCGCTCGGCGTCAAGAGCGGTGAGCGGCGCGCCCGCGCGGCCGAGGCGCTGGAGTCCGTCGGCCTCGGCGAGCGCCTCCGGCACCTGCCGTCGGAACTGTCCGGCGGCCAGCAGCAGCGCGTCGCGATCGCCCGGGCCCTGGTGAAGCGCCCCAAGGTGCTGCTCGCCGACGAGCCGACGGGCAACCTCGACGAGTCGACGCGCGACGAGATCGTGGACGTGCTCGAAGGACTGTGGAAGGAGCACGGTCTGACCTTCGTGATGGTCACCCACGACAGCGCCGTCGCCCGCCGCGCCCCGCGCCTGGCGATCATCCGCAGGGGCCGGATCACCCTCAAGGAGAACCGCCCCGCGGAGGCGCTCGACGCCTAGGGCCTGTCCGGGGGCGGCCTCTGGGGGCCGCCCTTCGGTGCTGTCATGATGTGCACCATCACATACGACGTGTGACCGTACGCATCATGACCCGGGGGGGTTCGTGGGAACGATCGGGACCGCGCTGACCGAGCTGAGATCCGCCCAGAAGTCGGCGAAGGGGGTTTCCCTCTACTCGCGCTTCGTCAACCGCCCGGTCGGGAGGTACCTCGCCGCCGGGGCATACGCAGCGGGTCTGACGCCCAATCAAGTCACCTTGATCAGCGCGGCGTTCAGCTTCGCCGCCGTCGCCGGCGCGGCTCTCGGGACGCCGTCCTTGACGCTGGGCCTACTCATCTGGCTCGGCCTCGCCGTCGGGTTCGCCTTCGACTCCGCCGACGGGCAGCTCGCCCGTCTGCGCGGTGGCGGCAGCGCGGCGGGGGAGTGGCTCGACCACGTCGTGGACAGCGCGAAGATCACCGCCCTGCACCTCGCCGTCCTGATCACCTTCTACCGTCACCCCGGACACTACGGAACGGCCGACGACGCCTGGCTGCTCGTCCCCCTCGGCTTCCAACTCGCCGCCGTGGTCACCTTCTTCGGTGGACTGCTGACCGAGAAGCTCACACCGCGCCCCGCGCCCGGGACCCCGGCGCAGGCGCCCTCCACCCTGCGCGCGGTGGCACTGCTCCCCGTCGACCACGGCGTCTTCTGCCTGGTCTTCCTCCTCCTCGGTGCGGGCCCGGCGTTCCGCTGGACCTACACCGTGCTGGGCGTCTTCAGCGCACTGTTCCTCGTCGCCTTCCTGGCGAAGTGGTTCCGCGAACTCAGCGCTGTGCGTCGCTGACCATGGACGCGTGCCCGGCCTCCTGTGTCAGGAGGTCGAGCGAGCGACGGAGTTGAGTGCTGGAGGTGTGGACCGTGTACGGGAAGTAGACGATCTCCACCCCCACCCCCGCGAAGTCCCGTTCCAGCTTCTCGCCCTTGGGCGTGCCCCGCCAGTCGTCGCCCTTGAACAGCACGTCGAACCGGACCTGCGACCAGGTCTCCAGCTTGTCCGGCACGGTCTCCACGAAGGCCGCGTCCACGTATCTCACGCTGCGCACGATCTCCAGACGCTCCACCAGCGGAATCATCGGACGGCGGCCCTTGGCCAGCTCCGCCATCTCGTCCGAGACCACCCCGGCCACCAGGTAGTCGCACTGACTGCGCGCGTGGCGAAGGATGTTCAGATGTCCGATGTGAAAGAGGTCGTACGCCCCCGGCGCGTATCCGACCCGGTACGGCCTGCCTGCGGTCATGTGGGAACCCCCCCAAGTGCGTTCGCGCTCCCCAGCGCGAAGGACTTTCCGACGATAGCGTGCACGTTCCGTCGAGAAGGGGTGAACGACTAGGGTGAACCCAGTCCGCGAACCGGGGGAGAGGGGCGGCGGCATGGGGGAGACAGCGGCCGGTCGGCCGAACGGGGAGGGTACGCCGGCCGGACGGCGGCGACTTCTGCTGGTGTCCACGAACTACGCACCGGAGCACGCCGGGATCGGTCCCTACGCCACCCAGATCGCCGAGCACTGGGCGCGCCTCGGCCACGAGACCCATGTCCTCGCGGGCATGCCCCACTACCCCTCCTGGTCCCTCGACCCGGCCTACGCCGGAGTCTGGCGCCGCACGGAGGAGCGAGCCGGAGTCGTCGTCCACCGCAGACGCCACACGGTCCCACCCCGGCAGACCGCATTACGGCGGGCCGCCTTCGAGGCCACCGTGCTCTTCCACGGTCTGCTCGCCCCGCCGTCCATGGCCCGGCCCGACGCCGTCCTGTCCCAGATGCCCAGCCTCGCGGGCGGGATCATCGGCGCCCGCCTCGCCGCCCGCTGGCGCGTACCGTACGTACCCGTCGTCCAGGACCTGATGGGGGCCGCGGCCGCGCAGAGCGGCATCCGCGGCGGCGACCGCGCCGCCGCCCTCGCCGCCGGGGCCGAGCGCCACGCCCTGCGCGGAGCCACCCTGGTCGGCGTCATCCACGAGACCTTCGTCGACAAGGTCGCCGCCCTCGGCGTCGACCGCCGTCGCATACGCCTCGTGCCCAACTGGTCGCACGTCGCCCGCCCTTCGGCTCCCCGGGACGAGACCAGGGCCCGGCTCGGCTGGCGCGACGGCGAGACCGTCGTGCTGCACTCCGGAAACATGGGCCTCAAGCAGGGACTCGACGTTCTGGTCGAGGCCGCCCGGCGCGACCCCAAGACCAGGTTCGTCCTTCTCGGCGACGGCAACCAGCGGGCTCACCTCCGGACGCTCGCGGCCGGCCTCGCCAACCTCGACTTCATGGAGCCCGTCGGCGACGACGAGTTCCCCGACGTCCTCGCCGCGGCCGACGTCCTCGCCGTCACCCAGCGCGCCTCCGTCCTCGACATGAGCGTCCCCTCCAAGCTGACCTCCTACTTCGCCGCCGGCCGGCCCGTCGTGGCCTCCGTCGCCGCCGAGGGCGGAACAGCGCTCGAAGTGCTGCGCTCGGGCGCCGGGGTCCTCGTTCCGCCGGAAGATCCCGACGCCCTCCTCGCCGAGGTCCGTAGACTCGGCGACGATCCGGCGGCCGCCGACGCGCTCGGCGCCCAGGGGCCCCGACATGTCGAGGCCCATCTGACCCGGGCGGCCGGACTCGCCCGGATCGACGCACTGATCGACGAGGCTCTGGGGGGTCCGCGCACGTGACGCACACGCACGTCTCCGCCGTGGAGGACGACGAACCGGAGCTGCTGCGCGACCAGTTCCGCCAGCTCCTGCGCTACCGCACGGTCATCGGCGCCGGTGTCGGCATCGGCCTCCTCGGCGGCGTCTGGTTCGGCCTGTCCAACGCCGACACCTACGTCGCCACCAGCCAGGTCGTGCTCCGCGCACCCGTCAACGACCCCTTCAACCCCAGCATCTCGCAGGACAAGACCCTCAACATGGGGTCCGAGCGGCAGACCGCGCTCAGCAGCAGCGTCGCCGAGCAGGCCGCCAGGAAGCTCGGCTGGACCGGCACCATCGGCAAACTCCAGAAGGACCTGCAGGTCACCAACCCGCCGCAGAGCCAGGTCCTCCAGTTCACCTACACCGCCGACACGCCACAGGCCGCCGCGGACCGGGCCAACGCGGTCACCCGGGCCTATCTGGAGCTGCGCGAGAAGCAGTGGACCGACGTGCGGGCCACCATGCTGGAGGGCCAGCAGAAACAGCTCGACGAGGTCGCCAAGAAGCACGACCAGAAGACCAAGGAACTCGACCGGATGCCGGACGGGGCCGCCCGTGACGCCGAGTACGGCGTCAAGACCAACCTGCTCAACCGGATCAACGAGCTCGACGCACGAATCAGCCAGCTCAAGTCGCTCGACATGTCACCCGGCACCGTCATCCGCACCGCCAGCGCCCCGGGCTACTCCGACGGCCCCGGACTTCCCATGAGCCTCGGCCTCGGCGCCCTGGTCGGCGTGGCCCTCGGCCTGCTCGCCGCCTGGGTCCGGCTCGTCTTCGACCCCTCCCCGCGCTCCGCCGGCGACGTCGCCCGCGCCGTGCGCGCCCCCGTCCTCGGCACGCTCCCGCGCGGCGCCACCGATGTCCTGCTGGCGGACGACCACACCGACGCCCGGGTCGCGGAGGAGTACCGTTCCGTCGCCTTCCGTCTCGCCTACGACCAGCGGTTCGCCGACCGTCGCCGCCTGCTCGTCGTCGCCCCGCGCGGCGACAACGACGCCGCCGTTGCCGTCGCCTCCCACCTGGCCGCCTCCTTCGCCGAGACCGGCAAGGACGTCCTGCTCATCGAGGCCGACCTGCGCACCCCCACGCTCGCCGGCCGCCTGCGCGCCCACGCCGCGAGCGCCCCCCGCTGGAGCACTCCGACGGACGTCAAGGGCAGCGAGGAGAGCGGCTGGCCCTCCCGCCGTCAACTCACCGTCGACGCGGGTGAGTCAGGCTCCTTCCGCCTCGTGCCGGGGGAACGGGTACGCAACGTGGCCCGCGCCCTGACCGCGCCCAGGGTCTCCCGGCTGATCTCCGAGGCCGACTCGCCCAACTCCACCGTCGTGGTGCTCGCTCCGCCGGTCCTCAACTACGCCGACGCCCTCGCCCTCGTCGACCGGGTCGACGGCGTCCTGATCGTCTGCGACCCGCGCAGTGTGCACCGTGCCGACCTCCAGCGCATCCGTGAACTCATCGCGGGCGCCGGCGGCACCGTCCTCGGCGCCGTCGTCCACACCCGGGGCCGGCGCAGCGGCGCCCAGCGGTCCACCGGCCGTCGGGGCGCCGGCGACCGCGGCCGCCGAACCGCCCAGGGCCCCGCGGACACCGAGGAGTTCGCCGCCGAACCCGAGCAGATCATCCTCGGCGACGGTTCCGACACCGTCGCCCTGCGCCAACTGCGCGCCCAGGACCCGCGCCCCGGCGACATCCACGCGGGCGATCGGTGAGACGTGCCGTCACCGTCGCCGCCTCGGTCCTGGACCAGGCGGCGTCCAGCCTCACCAACATAGCCGTCCTGGTGATCGCGGCGAGGGCGTCCAGCGCGGACGGCTTCGCCGCCTTCTCGATGGTCTACATCACCTTCACCGTGCTCCTCGGCCTCAACATGGCCTTCGTCGGCCAGAGCGTCGTCCTGGAGAAGGGCGAGGACGACGCGGTCGGCGCCGCCGCCCGCTCCGCCGTCACCTTCACCGCCCTGGCCTCCGCCGCAGGCGGGCTCCTGCTGATCTCCGGCGGGGCGCTCACCGGAGGCACCACCGGCCGGGCGTTCCTCGCGCTCGGCCTGGTGCTGCCCGTCGTCCTCGTCCAGGACGGCCTGCGGTACGCCTTCTCCGCGCTCCGCCGGCCCGACCGGGCCCTCGCCGCCGACACCCTGCGCCTCGCCTGTGCCGTCCCGGCCCTGCTGCTCCAGCCGTACGGCACCTCACCGGGCAGTCTCGTCCTCGTCTGGGGGCTGTCGGCGCTGCCCGCCGTGCTCCTCGGGCTCGCCCTGCTCCGCCCCTCCGTACGCAACCGCCCCGGCGACCCGCGCCGCCATCTGCGCAAGGGCCACCTCGGCCGGCGCTTCGTCGTCGAGTTCGCCGTCGGCAACGCCGCCAGCCAGCTCGCCGTCCTCGGCCTCGGGCTCTTCGCCGCCCCGCTCGCGGTCGGCGCGCTGCGCGGCGCCTCCACGCTCTTCGGCCCGCTCAACGTCCTGTTCACCTCGGTCAACGCCTTCGGGCCGCCGCTGCTCGGCCGGGCCGGCTCCCGCCGCGCCACCGTCCGCGCCGCCGCCGCACTCGGCGGCGTCCTCGCCGTCCTCGCGGCCGGCTGGGCCGCCGTCCTGTACGCACTGCCCGATCGCGTGGGCCGCCAACTCCTGGGGGACACCTGGCAGTCCGCCGCATCGCTGCTGCCCGCCACCGGAAGCCAGTACGCGGTGATGGCGGCGGGCACCTGCGCCCTGGTCTCCCTGCGCGTCCTCAGCCCCCGCGCCACCCTCTCCGTCCAGGTCGTCTTCTCCCTGCTCGCCGTCGCCCTGATGCTCGGCGGTTACCTCCTCGGCGGCGCCGCCGGAGCCGCCTGGGGACTCGCGGCCGGCTCCGCCCTCAAGGCCGCCGCGGCCTGGGCACGCGTCGCCCGCAGGCGCCCCGAACGCCACGACCCGCAGGCCGAGGGTCAGCGCAGCGCGGCGCCCTTGTCCTGACGCCACGTGGTGACCAGCGCGATACAGATCAGGGCGATCGCCACCCGGCCCGAGGCCTGGAGCAACGGGCCGCGCAGCAGGATGAAGGAGTAGCCCGCGACCAGCGGCACCACCAGCGAGAGCAGACTGCCCGGCGGCGCCCTGCGCGTACCCCGGCGGGCGAACCGCCCGTCCACGCGCGCGGCGGCGTAGCCGAGCCCGAGCATCCCGGCGCCCATGCCGACGGCCCCGAAGTCGATCCACAGCTCGGCCCAGACCGGCGAGGACAGATTCGTGTTCACCGTCCCCATCCACTGGCCCACCATCACCCCCGTGTCCCGGGGCTTGCCGGGCCACACCGAGCGCGGCACCGCGAAGAGCACGGAGCCCGCCAGCTGCCGGCCGTAGCGGTGCCGGCTCCCCGAGTTCACGAGCGTGATGGTGTTGGCGAACATGCCGACCTGGTCGTAGTCCTTCAGCGCCAGCGGCTCCAGGACCGACGTCGTCTCGACCGGGCGGTAGTTCTTCTCGTCGTAACGGAACCGGTCGGAGAACGGGAAGACGATCAGCGCCATCACCACCCCCAGGCTGAGCGCCGACCGGTACATCGCCGCGCTCACCGGGAAGACGGTGAAGAGCAGGGAGAACATCACCGTCAGGAACCAGTAACGCGGGTTGGAGACCGGGTTGTTCACCACGCAGTTCAGGATCACGAGGGCGAGGAAGACGGCGATCACCATAGGGCGGCGCCGGGCCCGCCGCGACGTGACCAGCCAACGGCTGTACGCCAGGAGGGCGAAGAGCGCCGGGACCGTGCCGAAGCCGCGCAGGAACGCCTGCCCGGCCTGCGAGTCGGCCTGCGAGACCCCTGCCTCCTCGATCCCCGCGATGATCTCCTGACGGCTGGAGAAGAAGACCGCGGGACCGCCCAGTTTGACGACGAACAGTCCGCTGCACGCGAAGGCGAACAGCACCAGGAGATACAGCCGGCGCCGGTGCACCAGCGCCGGGCGTTCCTCGGACCGCCTCGAACCGCCGGGCCGCCCGCGGGCCAGCAGCGATCCCAGGTCGAAGGCGGCGCAGCCGACGAGGACCAGCGCGACCGCCGCGGTCAGGTCCGAGCGGGGGCCGACCACCGGGGTCGGCACCCGGCCGAGCACGGCCTGCGCCAGCGGCGCCACTCCCATCGCCATGTAGACGAAGAGCCAGAACGACCCCTGCAGCAGCTTGCGCCGGCTGGTCAGGATCATCGCCGAGAGCCGGGCCCCGGCGTACATCGTCAGAGCGATCTGGAGGTAGTACGCGGCATCACGCGCACCCGCGCCGGGCTGGACCGCCACCAGCAGCGGCAGGAAGACGGAGAACCCGAGCACCAGCGGGATCGACAGCGCGCGGGACAGCAGCGTGCGCGGCGAGACGGGAGGAGCGAGCAGCAGCGGGGCGGGGGCGGCCGGGCCGGGGCGCGCCCGCGTGGCCGTCTTCGCACCGCGTACGTCGGTCGTCATCCCGCCCCCTGGATTCCCCGCGCGTCCCGGCGCCGACGCGTTTCCGCACCCGCCCCCGAACGCCACCGCGCGGCAGTCTACCGACGCCCCCCTGTCGCCTCGCGTCAACCGTTAGTCTGACCTTCTCGGTGCCAGGGGAGGCGCCGTTGGGGGGTAACTCATGCGGAATCTCCCGGCCTTCACGCTGGCCGGCTACGACAAGGGCCGCGGCAGACTCGTGCAGGCCCTCTGGTTCGCGGTGATGAACACGGTCTTCATGGCGTGGTTCTGTCCCGCCCGGCTGCGTGTCGCGCTGCTCCGCGCCTTCGGCGCCACCATCGGCGACGGGGTGCTGATACGGCACCGGGTCAGGGTCCTGTGGCCGTGGAAGCTGACCGTCGGCGACCACACCTGGATCGGCGAGGGCGCCTGGCTGCTCAACCTGGAGCCCGTCACCCTCGGGGCCCACGTCTGCGTCTCCCAGGAGGCGCTGCTGTGCACCGGCGGCCACGACCACCGGGCCGCCGACTTCCGCTACCGCAACGCCCCGATCACCGTCGAGGACGGCGCCTGGGTCGCGGCCCGCGCCACCGTCCTCGCCGGCGTCACCGTCGGGCGCCACGCCGTCGTCGCCGCGGGCACCACCCTCCACAAGGACCTGCCGGAGCTCACCCTCCACACGGCCGAGGGCCGCCGACCCCTCCCGATGCCGGCATGAGCGGCGGCCTGCGTGTTCTGCACGCCGTGACCCTGCACAGCCCCACCCACGCCTTCGGCGGACCGGTGCGGGTGGCGCTCAACCTCTGCCGGGGCCTCGCCTCGCGCGGGCACCGGGTGCGCCTGACCGGGCTCGGCGACGGCTTCGACGCCGAGGGAGGCGCGCTGCCCACGGAAGTGGAGGGCGTACCCGCGCGCCTCTACCAGGCCCGTTCGATCCTGCCGCTCGGCTTCAGCGGCATCACCTCGCCCGCGCTGCTCGCGGGCGCCGGCGCGCTCGTGCGGAACGCCGACATCGTCCATGTCCACCTCGCGCGGGACCTGGTGACCCTGCCCGTCGCGCTCGCCGCGCTGCGGGCCGGGCGCCCGCTCGTGCTCCAGACGCACGGCATGGTCGACCCGAGCGACAGGACCCTCGCCAGGATCCTGGACGCGGTGGCCGTCCGCCGTGTCCTGCGGGGAGCCTCCGCCGTCCTGCATCTCACCGGGCGCGAGCGCAGGGACCTGGACGCCGTCGCGGGCGGCCCCCTGGAGCGTTCCGTACGGCTCGTCAACGGCGTCCCCGCCCAGGAGCCGCGGCCGGACCCGGCCGGGCCGCCCCGCGTCCTCTACGCCGCCCGGCTCCAGGCCCGCAAGCGGCCCACCGACTTCGTCGCCGCCGTGCCCGAGATCCTGCGCCACCACCCCGACGCCTCGTTCGTGCTCGCCGGTCCCGACGAGGGCGAGCGGGCGGCCGTGGACGCGCTCGTCGCCGAGCTGGGGCTGCGGGACCGGGTGAGCCTGCCGGGCCCGCTGTCGGCCGAGCGGATGCTGGAGGAGCTGCGCCGGGCGCACCTCTACGTCCTGCCGTCGGTCGACGAACCCTTCCCCATGTCCGTGCTGGAGGCGCTGTCGGTCGGGACACCGGCCGTCGTCACCACCTCCAACGGCCTGGCCCGGGACATCGAGAAGGCGGGCGCCGGCCGCGTCGTGACCGACGCCGCCGGCCTGGCACCGGCCGTCCGCGCCCTCCTTGATCCCGGTGCGAACGCCGCCGCCTCCGCGGCGGCCCACGAGCTGGCCGGGAAGTCGTTCTCGATGGAGGCCGTCCTCGACACCCTGCTCGGCGTCTACGAGTCCGTCCGCAAGGGTCAGGCGGGCAGCCAGGCGTAGCACGAGCTGGAGACGAACTCCGCCGTCCTCGCGGGGATCCCCGCCTTCACCGGGCCGTCGTCGCCGGGCGACGGCCCGGAGGCGAGGACCTTGCCGTCGGCGTCGAGCGCGCGCCAGGCGCACGCGGGGTCGGTGGTGAGCGCGCGGTACGTCCCGGCCCGGGGCGTCTTGGTGGTGCCGTCGGGAAAACCCGTTTTCGCCGTGGCGAGCAGGGGCTTCTGGGCGGTGCACAGATGGGTGATCGCCGCCTCGGCGTCCCGGATGTCGCCGGCGATGATCGCTCCGACGGCCGCGTCCTTGTCCCGCTTGGCGGTGCGCTCGAGGCGCTGGCAGGACTCCTGGCCGGTCTGCAGCACAGCGGCGGGGTCCGTGTCCTTCGGTACCCGTCCGCTCAGATATGCCTTCTGGTCCTGGGTGAACGAGCCGGTGACCGGCTTGAGTTCGGCGTCCGGCACGACAGGGCCCCGGGAGATGGAGGGGGTGGGGCCGGGCGGCTCCGCCTCGGCCTGCCGGTCGGGCACGGCCGCCGAACGGGACGGTCCCGCGGCCTTCGACGGCCCGCCGGCCCTGCCGCCGCCGGCATCGTCGGAGGACGAGCAGGCGGAGAGGGCGAGCACGGCGGCCAGCACGAGGGCGGCTGCCGCCGGGCGCCGGTGAGGAGGACGACGCATGAGGAGCTCCTGTGGTACGTCGGACGCGGGGCCCGGACCCGCCGGGCCCCGCGTCCTGTCATCGACGGGTCGGTGCTTACGGGGCGCCGAAGGTCAGCACCAGCTGCGGAGTGCCCTCCGCGGCCGTCGCCTCGGACGACCAGAGCCACAGCGGGTCGGTCCCCGTGCTGGTCAGCGCGACGCTGTAGGAGCCGCCGAGGGCCGCCGAGAGCGCCGAGGTGTCCAGCGCCGCCGAGTAGACCGCCGAGTCGTCCGTGGCACCGCTCAGGGTGCCGATCGCCCCGGAGCCGAGCGCCGGACGGTTGTTGTACGTCAGCCCCGTCTCCGTCCACGCGCCGGTGACCGGCACCACGGACTGGCTGTCCGCCGAACCCGCGCCGGTCATGGTGCTCGTCTTCACCGCGAGCCGGGCGCTCTTGAGGACGGTGCCCGCCGGGGCGGACGGCAGCGTGAACCGCAGGTACGACGCGTACGCCGAGGTGCCGCGCACCGCCAGCGAGCTGGACGTGCCGTAATTGGTACCCGGCGCCCCGGCGTTGACGTAGGTGTCCTCCGTCGCGGTCACGGTGCTGACCGAGTCGGCCGGTGCCGTGGCCAGGCTGTGGTGCTTGGCGACCTGCGCCGCGGTGAGCGCCGACGGGTAGACGGCGGCCTCGTCGAGCTGGCCGGCGAAGAAGCTGCTCGTCGGACGCAGCGGCCAGCCGGAGAGGTTGTCGGCTCCGACGTGCCAGTAGCCCGCGTACTGCTGGTTGGTGGTGACGTTGTTCGAGCCGGCCAGCTGGCCGTCGATGTACAGCCGCATCCCGTCCGGGCCCTGGGTGCCGACCGCGTGGTGCCAGGCGCCGTTGTTGTACGAGCCCCACGAGGTGAGGGTACGGGTGGTGCCGGTGTAGACGCCGAACACCACGTTGCCGGTGTTCGTCATGTACAGGTGCTTGTCGTAGCTGCCGCTGTTGCGGGTGGTGTTGTTGCCGAAGCCGATCAGTTTGCCACCGCGGTTCGTGGTCGTCTTGAACCACGTCTCGACGGTGAAGGAGCCGGTGACGTTCTGGCGCTTGTCGGTGTGGATCTGCTCGTCCGTGCCGTTGAGCGCCACGGCCGTGGAGGCTCCGGTGACGGCGGCCGGGGTCTGGCGCAGCGCCGGGGCGTTGACGTACAGACCGCTGTTGTTCCCGTCCGAGGAGTCGGCGGCGTACGGCGTCGTCGACTCGTCGAAGCGCCAGTACAGACCGGCACCGTCGGCGATCACCTGGGAGGCGTACGGCTCCGGCGAGACCGGCACGGTCACCGTGGAGGTCGCGGACAGGCCGCTGGTGTTACCGGCCGCGTCACTGGCCGTCACGCGGTACGAGTAGGTCTGGCCCGGGGTCACGTCGGTGTCCTTGAAGGAGACCTGCGGGCGCGACCAGTGCAGGGAGTCGCCGACGACGGTGGCGACCGGGGTGGCCGCGCCGTTGCGGTAGACCTTGTACGTCAGCTCGGAGTCGTCCAGGTCGAGGCTGGAGCGCCAGCGGACCTGCACGGCGCCGGGCCCGACGGCCGCGGCACTGGCCACGGGAACGGTCGGAGCGCCGGTGTCGGGGCCGGAGGCGAAGCGGGTCAGACCCTGCGCCGGGGCACCGTTCGTGGTGGTGAACTCCCCGCCCACCCAGAGGTACTTGGTGGCACCGGTGCCGGAGACGGCGAAGGCGCGCGGGCCGATGCCCTCGCCGATGCCGTCGTTGGTGTCCGGGAACCAGCCGAGCTTGCCGGTCGACGTGGTCGGCTGGGCGAGCAGGTGGTAGCGGCGCCCGTCCGGGAACTCGCCCACGCTGGCACAGTCGTGCGCGTGGGAGGCGCTGTACAGCACCCCCTCGTACGAGCGGACCGCCTGCGTGGCGCCCAGGCAGGTGTCCCGCCAGCGCTGCTCGAAGTCCGAGAGGTTCAGGGCGATCCGCCCGTCGAAGACGCCGCCGCCGGTTCCCTCGTTGCCAGTGTAGAAGCCGGTGGCGTCGGTCTCGATGTCCTTCACGACGGAGTTCTGCGGGATCCAGCCGTTGGGATACGCCTTGGTCACGGCGCCGGTCGTGGAGTTCACCACGGCGAGCGCGTGGGAGTTCGCTCCGTTGACGGTGAAGAAGTCACCGCCGAGCAGCACATGCTGTCCGTCCGGCGTCACCTCGATGGCCCGGCCCGGTTCGTCAGCGTCGGCCTTGAACGGCAGCAGCGCGCCCGCTGTGGTGACGGCGGCGAACCGCTGGCGGGTCTGGCCCTCCACCGTGCCGAAGTCGCCGGCCGCGTAGACGGTGGTGTCGGTGACGGCGAGTGCGCGCACGGTGGCGGGGAAGCTCGGGTGGAACGCCGCCTTCGGCGCGCAGGTGGCGATGTCGATCGCGGCGAGGCTGGAGACCGGCGTGCCGTTGACGGCGCCGAAGTAACCGCCGGCGTACAGCGTCTTCTCGTCCGGCGAGACCGCCAGGGCCCGCACGGTCGCGGTGCCGCTGCCGACGGTGAAGGAGAGGGAGCAGCCGGTGGGCGCGCCCGTCGCCGCGTTCATCGCGGCGAAGTTGACGGCGCTCCGCGGAGTGCCGGTGCCGCCCTCGGGCGGACGCACTTCGGAGAAGGTGCCGCCGACGAAGACGGTGTCGTTCGCCTCGGCGAGTGCCCAGACGATGCCGTTGGTCTGCCAGGTCGGCAGATCGTCCGCGGTGAAGGCGACCGGTGGCGTCAGCGCCGTGGCCGTCGGGGCCAGAGAGCCCCCGGCTCCGGCCGCGACGGTGAGTGCGAGGGCAGCGGTGAGCCCCCAGGATCTACGCATGTTCCCCCCAGGCGTGATAGCCCAGTCGATGTGGCGCGAAGTCGTGCCATGCCCTGTGATGATTGCGCACTGTATGATGAATTGGCCACCAGTGCGGTGGAGTTGGCCGATCCGGTACGCCGGGCGCGGAAAGGAGCGGCTCAGCGGTCGATGCGGACCGTCACGCCGGCCAACTGGTCCTCGACGAGCCGGACGTCGGCGTCGACCATGATCCGTGCCAGCTCCTCCACCAGGACGGCGGGCTTCCAGCCGAGCACGTCGTGCGCCTTGCTCGCGTCCCCGATCAGCGCGTCCACCTCGCTGGGCCGCTCGTACTTGGGGTCGAAGCGTACGAACTCCGCCCAGTCGAGGCCGGCGTGGGAGAAGGACGTCTCCACGAACTGCCGTACCGTCGCCGGAACCCCGGTCGCCACGACGTAGTCGTCCGGCTCGTCCTGCTGCAGCATCCGCCACATCGCCTCGACGTACTCGGGGGCGTACCCCCAGTCACGTACCGCGTCGAGATTGCCGAGATACAGCCGGTCCTGCAGCCCGGCCTTGATCCGCGCCACGGCCCGGGTCACCTTGCGGGTCACGAAGGTCTCGCCGCGGCGCGGGGACTCGTGGTTGAAGAGGATCCCGTTGACGGCGAACATGCCGTACGCCTCGCGGTAGTTGACCGTCGACCAGTACGCGAAGACCTTGGCGGCGCCGTACGGGCTGCGCGGATGGAAGGGGGTCCGCTCGTTCTGCGGCGGCGGCGTCGCTCCGAACATCTCCGAGGACGACGCCTGGTAGATCCGGGTGTCGATGCCGCTCGCCCGGATCGCCTCCAGCAGCCGCAGCGAGCCGAGGCCCGTGACGTCGCCCGTGTACAGCGGGGCGTCGAAGGAGACCCGCACATGGGACTGCGCGCCGAGGTTGTAGACCTCGTCGGGGCGGATGTCGCGGAGCAGGTTCACCAGCGCGACCCCGTCCGAGAGGTCCGCGTGGTGCAGCACGAACGAGCGGTTCGCCTGCTGCGGATCCTGGTAGACGTGATCGATCCGCTCCGTGTTGAAGCTGGACGAACGGCGGACGAGGCCGTGCACCGTATAGCCCTTGGACAGCAGCAGTTCGGTCAGGTACGAGCCGTCCTGGCCGGTCACGCCCGTGATGAGTGCGGTCTTGCTCATACGTGGTGCCCCTCCCCGACGGACCGGCCCCCGGCCGGTCCGCGCATAACGGATGTCTGATGACATCCGGGTCTGTGATGGAACGCTGAAAAGATCCTGATCTGGTGTGTTGTCGCCCCCGCGGCCTGGCATGATCCGGGCCATGACTGAATCGACGACCGTCCCGACGACCGCCCCGAAGGCCGATCCGACGGGAGCACCGTCGTATCTGCCCGAGCGCGCCCGTGTGTTCGTCGCCGGACACCGCGGCCTCGTCGGCTCCGCCGTGGCCCGCCGGCTCACCGCGGACGGGCACGAGGTGATCACCCGGACCCGCGCCGAACTCGATCTGCGCGACGCGGCACGGACCGCCGAGTTCCTCACCACGACGCGTCCCGACGCCGTGGTGCTCGCGGCAGCCAAGGTCGGCGGGATCCTGGCGAACAGCACTCGGCCGGTGCAGTTCCTGGAGGAGAACCTCCAGATCCAGCTGAGCGTCGTCGCCGGGGCGCACGCCGCCGGGGTCGAGCGGCTGCTCTTCCTCGGCTCGTCCTGCATCTACCCCAAGCTGGCGCCCCAGCCCATCTCCGAGGACGCGCTGCTCACCGGCCCGCTCGAACCCACCAACGAGGCCTACGCCCTCGCCAAGATCGCCGGCATCGTGCAGGTGCAGTCGTACCGCAAGCAGTACGGCGCCGCCTACATCTCCGCGATGCCGACCAACCTCTACGGCCCCGGGGACAACTTCGACCTGGAGACCTCGCACGTCCTCCCGGCGCTGATCCGCCGTTTCCACGAGGCCCGCGAGAGCGGGCGCGAGGAGATCACGCTCTGGGGCTCCGGCACCCCCCGGCGTGAGTTCCTGCACGTCGACGACCTCGCCGCCGCCTGCGCCGTCCTGCTGCGGACGTACGACGGCGACGATCCGGTCAACATCGGCTGCGGCCAGGACCTCACCATCCGCGAACTGGCCGAGACCGTCGCCGAGGTGACCGGATTCCGGGGCCGACTGGCCTGGGACACGACCAAGCCCGACGGCACCCCGCGCAAGCTGCTCGACGTGTCCCGGCTGACCGGTCTCGGCTGGAAGCCGCAGATCGCCCTCCGGGACGGCATCGCCTCCACCTACGCCTGGTGGCGGGCCCAGAGCTGAACCCATGAGGCCGGCCCGTCAGTACGCTCCGCGACCGTCGACGACGGCGCGGAACGTACGGGCCATGACGTCGACGTCGCTGGTGAACGACCAGTTGTCGACATAGTGCAGGTCCAGCTCGATCGTCTCGTCCCAGGACAGGTCCGAGCGGCCGCTGATCTGCCACAGGCCGGTCATCCCCGGCCGCACGGTGAGCCGGCGCAGCTCCACGTCGCCGTACCGCGCCACCTCCTCCGGCAGTGGCGGACGCGGCCCCACGAGCGACATCGAACCCAGCAACACGTTGATCAGCTGCGGGAGTTCGTCCAGCGAGGTGCGGCGCAGCAGCCGCCCCACCCGGGTCACCCGAGGGTCCCGGCGCATCTTGAACATCAGACCGTCGTGCTCATTGGCGTGCGACAGCGCCGCCTTGCGGGCGTCGGCGTCCACGTACATGGTGCGGAACTTCCACATCACGAACGGGGACCGGCCCTGACCGATCCGTATCTGCCGGTAGAACACGGGCCCGGGAGAGGTCAGCCGGACCGCCGCGCCGATCGTGAGGAAGAGCGGTGACAGGACGAGCAGACCCAGGGCCGCGCCCGCCCGGTCCATCACGGACTTCAGCACCTGCTGCACACCGCCGCGCACCGGAGGCGCCACCCTGAGCAGTGCCATCCCGGCCGCCGATGTCGTCTCCAGACGCTTGACCGCGCACTCCACCAGGCCGGGAGCGAGGGCGAGTTCGGTGCCCGCGTCGTGCAGCCCCCAGGAGAGCCGGCGCAGCCGTTCGCCCGCCATGCGCGCGCCGGCCGCGACCAGCACGACGTCCGCCTCCAGACGCCGGGCGGCGGCGAGCACGGGAGTGGTGTCCCCGTCGGCGGCCTCCGGCATCAGCGCGCCGAGCCGGGCGGCCACTGGGGCACCCGTACGGACCGGGCCGTCCCCGATCGCGACGACACCGACCACGACGTACGGATGGTCGGTGCGGCCCGCCAGGTGCTCGGCCACGTCATCGGCCGCGTGGGGCTCGCCCAGGACCAGGACCCGGGTGACCACCTGTGCTTCGCGGCGCGCCGCGACGAGGTGATGCCAGGTCAGTTTGGTGCAGATCAGGGTGAGTACGGGCGACGGGAGCAGGGCCGCGAGGCAGAGCAGCGGCGGGTGGTGCAGATCGGCGGCGGCGCGCACGACGGCGAGCACACCGAGGAGGATCAGCCAGTCGTGCAGGACGGGCAGGCTTCCTCGGGACTCACCCAGTTCACGCGCCGCGTACCGGCGCCGCAGGGCGCGTAACCCGGTCCAGGCGAGGGCGGCGACGACGGCGCCGGCGGAGGCGTACGGCTGCCGCTCGACACGCAGGATCAGCGCGGTGGGCAGTCCCGCCCCCAGGACGTCCACCGCCAGCGCGGCGGCCGGATACCAGCGCGCCTTGGCGCGTGAGTGCAAATGAGCCGGTCGTGAACTCGCCTTCGTACGTGCGGAATTGGTCTCGGTCGTGCGGGCATGCCACATGTACCCCCCCAGGCACGTGTCGACGTTCACCACACCGTTCATCGGGCCCCTGACCGATGAAACAGGTGTCGCAACGCGGAACAGTACGACAAACACGCGCACGTCCGCTGCTGTTCACGCGAAAGACCTCAGAAGGTGATGGCTCGTTCAACTCGTGACATGACGTCCCGCGTCCGCGCGGGGTGACCGCCCGGAGCGCCCCGCAGGGCTGTCGGCCCAGGTGACGTCACGAAAGGAAGGGCGCGGCGGCAGCCGCACCTTGCCGGGCCGGAAGGGGGCGCGGAGAGTGCGGCACTCTCCACTGTGGCGAAAAGCACCACGTCCTCGCAGCCGAACGCGGGAAGTGGGGGGAGTCGCTTTCCAGGCGAAAAGAATCCGGCGGAGCGGGGACGGGATGCGGAACGTCCCCAGGCGAGACATGTCACCGGTCACGCCTCACGACGGACGCGTAAGCGGTACCGGCCGGGTCGGCCAGGGCCGTTCACCACGCTCCGACGGTTGTTGTCCCCGGGTGCCGGATCCGTTGTACTACTGCCAGTCCGCGGGACCGCGGCCGCTCCGATCCGCCGGAAGGACTGCCATGGCGTCCACTCCCGAAGCACCCGCCCACCCGGGCCGAAGGCGCCGGCCGTCCCGGCCCCACCGCGCACCGGGCCGGCGGCGGCTCCTCCCGGGGCTCGCGCTGGGCGTCCTGCTCGTCGGTTCCCTGGCCGGCATCGGCGCCGCGGACGCGCTGCGCTTCGGCGCCCCGGCGGAGCAGGCCGCCGCGCCGCCGGAGCAGTACAGCACGGCGCTCCCGTTCGACCTGCCCGACCCCCGCGAACTGCGCGCCTCCGGCAAGCTGGTCTTCGCCCACTACTTCACGCCGTACCCCCTTTCGCTGGACAACCAGCCGCCCCGGAACGACTACTACGCCCGCCACTACCTCACCGCCGACGGCGAGCAGGGCAAGCACCGCGCCTACGGAGGACTGCTGCGCGACCGCCCGCTCCCCGTCCGGCCGGAGACCGGGGAGTGGGAACTGGCCCATCTGCGCCAGGAGATCCGTACCGCGCGCGACGCCGGGCTCGACGGCTTCACCGTCGACATCCTGGCCCAGAGCGGACGCAACTGGGAGCGCGTCGAGCTGCTGATGCGCGCGGCCGCCGAGGAGGACCCCGGCTTCCGTGTCCAGCTCATGCCGGACATGACCTCGCTGTCCACCACCCCGGCCGCCCTCGCCGATTCGCTCGCGCGACTCGCCCGCCACCCGGCGGCCCACCGTCTCGCCGACGGCCGGCTCGTCGTCTCCCCGTTCAAGGCGGAGGAGAAGGAACCCGCCTGGTGGCAGCGGACGATGAACGAGCTGAGGTCCCGGCACGGCATCCGTACCGCACTCGTCCCGCTCTTCCTCGACTTCACACCGGAACGCGAGCAGTACGCCGCGATCAGCCACGGCTTCTCCGAATGGGGCAGCCGCACCCACCACCGGCAGTCCGGCGCCACCGCCGACACCCAGCGCGCCCACCGGCTCGGCAAGATCTGGATGCAGCCGGTCTCCGTCCAGGACGCCCGGCCCAACCAGGGCGTCTACGACGAGGCCGGCAACACCGAGACACTGCGGGCGAGCTGGGACGCGGCCATCGCGTCAGGGGCCGACTGGGTTCAGCTGACCACCTGGAACGACTACTCCGAGGGGACCCATTTCGCGCCCTCGCTCCACAACGGTTACGCCTACCTCGACCTCTCCTCCTACTACCTGACCCGCTTCAAGACCGGCACGTGGCCGAAGATCGTCCGCGACACGCTCTACCTGACCTCCCGCGTCCAGTTCGTGGCCGACGCGCCGTCCACCTCCGTCCAGCCGAAGGTGACAGAGCCGCGCGAGGGCACGGCCACGCCCCGGGACACGGTGGAGGTACTGAGCTTCCTCACGGCCCCGGCGCGGGTGGATACCGTCGTCGGGGATACGCGAGGCGCCCACCGGGCACCGGCAGGCGTGCACGCGCGACTCCTGCCGCTGCGCACCGGACACAGCGAGGCCACCGTGGTGCGGGAGGGGCGGTCCACGACATCGGTGGCGAGCCGTTACCCGGTGCGCCGCCCGGTCGACCGGCAGGACCTGCAGTACTACGCGGTGACCAGCGGCCGCAGCCAGCGCTGAGCCGGGTCGAGGGCCGTTGTCAGTGGCTGACCCTACCGTTCTCGACATGACGACGAAGACCTATCTGGAGCTGTCGCAGGACGGCGGCGGCGCGCACAAGTTCTACGAAGTGACGGTCGACGGCCTGGTGGTGTCGGTCCGTTACGGACGCATCGGCGCGGCCGGGCAGACGCAGACCTCGACGTTCCCCACCGCCGAGAAGGCGCGCGCCGCGGCGGCGAAGAAGATAGGCGAGAAGGTCCGCAAGGGGTACGCCCCGGCGGTGCCGGGACAGCGCGCGGCCCGCGCGGTCACCCGCCGCGAGGTCGTCTCCGCGCCCTCCACGGCGCGCGCGGTCGCCCCGGTCCTGTGGCGGTTCCGGACTGGCTCCGCGGCCTTCGGCATCCATGTGGGCGACGACGACGTGTACGTCGGCAACCAGTCCGGCGATGTGTACAGGCTGAGCCAGGGGGGCGAGGTCCTGGCCCGGTTCAACCTCCCGGACGGGGTCAAGTGCCTGGTCGCCGACGACTTCTGGATCTACGCCGGCTGTGACGACGGCCGGGTGTACGACCTGTCGTCGAAACTGCCCTTCGCCGCCTACGACATCGCCGCCGATGTGGACATCTTCTGGCTGGACATCCACGAGGGCGTGCTGAACGTCGCCGACCGGGCGGGGCGGCTGACCGTCATCGATCACGAGGACGAGCACCAGTGGTCCCGCGGCAGCCGGGGCGATCACGCCTGGATGGTCCGCGCGGACGGCGACGGCGTCTACCACGGGCACAGCAAGGGCGTCACGGCCTACGCCCCGGACGGCGGCGGCGAGCTGTGGCACACGGCCACGGCCGGCGGGGTGCTCTTCGGCTGGCAGGAGGACGCCGCCGTGTACGCGGGCACGACGCACCGGAAGGTGCAGCGGCTCGCCAAGAAGGACGGCCGGGTGGAGGCCGTGTACGCCTGTGACAGCCCGGTGTACTCGTGCGCGACCTCCCCCGGGGGCCGGTTCGTCTTCGCCGCCGACTCGGCCTCCTCGGTGTACTGCTTCGCCGAGGACGGCACCCGGCTCTGGAAGCTGGGCACGGGCGGGGGTTCGGCGCTCTCCATGCAGTACCGCGACGAGCGGCTCTACCTGGTGACGACGGACGGCTCGCTGGTGTGCGTGGACGCGAGCGAGACGGCGATCGCCGCGGCCCAGCAGGGCACGGTGCCGGTCGCCAAGGACATCAAGCTCGCCGCGGCCCTCCCGACGTACGAGCCGGCGACGACGGTGACGGCCGTGGCGTCGGTGAGCGCCGCGCCGGCCGGATCGGTGATCGTGGAGTGCGTCCAGGAGGGCGGCCGGACCCGGGTGCACGTGGTCTCCGCGGGCTACGAACCGTCCTGGAACGTGCAGTTCCCGCGGGCGATCCGGGAGGCGGGGGCCCGGTATGTGGTCGACGCCCTGCACGCCGCCTCGGGCGGCTTCTACCGGGTCCGCGGCGACATCAGGCGGCTGCTGTGAACGGAGGGACGTTCGAGGCGGCGACGGGGGACGGCCCTCCGCCGCCGGCGGGGGAGGCCGAACAGCGTACACGGGACGTACGAGCGGCCTGGGAGGGGTTGCTCCAGATCAGGCGGCTGACCCACGGCCACGGCGGCGACCCGCCTACGCCGCCGGCCGAGTGGGAGCGAAGACAGCCGGTCCGGGCGATCGCGCTCGCCCTGGAGGCGGCGAAGACCCCTCCCTCGGCCGTCGACGCCTCCGGCGCGCGTGTGGCGACCGGCTATCGCGTCGGGGCCGGTGAGCGGCCCGGCGTTGTCGTCGTGGAGTGGCTGGGGCCGCCGGGCAGCGGAGCGGTCCGGGAACAGGATGCCGCGCTCGCCGGGCTCGTGCCCGTTCTGGAACGGCTCGGCTGGGAGGCGCTGCTCTACCGGGGGCCGCGCGGCAGGCGGTTCCTGGAGGTCGAGCCGGCCGAGCGCTGAAACGACGGTTCTCCTGCCGGCGTTGGGGCGGCCGGCGCTCGGCCTCGGGGGAGGGGGAGCGGGGGAGTCGAGCCCGCCCGCGCCGGGCCGGGGCCACCCGCGCCGGGGCCGGCGGGCCCGGCGCGGGCGGCGTACGGCTCAGGCGATGGAGGCGGAGACGATGGCGGAGACCGCCAGGTTGCACGAGGCCGTCACCCAGACCGCCGGGTGCGGTTCGGGGTCGATCAGGGTGGCGCCCAGCTTGCCGGGCGTGACCAGGTCCACCACCAGGAACGCCACGGCCATCATCACCAGGCCGAGCAGACCGAACGCCGCCGTGGAGGCGAGACCCTTGCCGAAGTGGTCGTAGGTCGTCCAGATCGAGGTGAACACGATCCCGCCGATGCCGAGCAGCGCCGAGCTCAGCAGGATCGCGGCGTTGCGGTTGCGCTCCTGCCAGATCTGCCGGCCGAGCTTCCCCGGCGTCAGCACGTCCACGAGGACGATGCCGAGGATCAGCAGCACGACACCGAGGGCGCCGTAGGCGGTGGCCCGGCCAAGGCCGTTGACGATGTCGATCATGGGATGCCGGCTCCGAACAGAAGTGATCGCGAATGATCGTGGGGCGTGGACCGGCAAAATGTAGCGCATGGCTCACGGGCCCCGGCCGGGCGGCCGGAAGCCTCCTGGCGACGGCGACGGTGACGGTGACGGTGACGGTGATGGCGACGGCGACGGCGACGGCGACGGCGATGGCGATGGAGTGGGGACGGTGACGGCGATCGGATGCCCGGGCGGCAGAAGCCCTCTCACCCGAGCGTGACCGGACAACCGCCGCGGAGCATGACCCGTGTGGCGCAGTAACGCTGAGGCCCCGGCCCCCAGGGCGGCGACAGTGGAGGACGGAGGGCACGTCGTACACCCCGCGCGCCCTCGAACTCACGACCGGGAGACCCCTATGACCAGCCTCAACCGGCGCGACCTCGGCCTGCTCGTCCTGCGGGTCGGCACCGGCGCCGTGCTCGCCGCCCACGGCACCCAGAAGCTCCTCGGCTGGTTCGGCGGAGGCGGCATCGAAGGAACCACCCAGGCGATGGAGGCGATGGGCTTCTCGCCGGGACGCGAGAGCGCGATCGCCGCGGGCCTCGGCGAGGCGGGCGGCGGTGCCCTGCTCGCCCTCGGCCTCGCCACCCCGGCCGCGGGCGCCGCCGCGGCGGGCGCCATGGCCGGCGCGGTCTCCGTCCACGCCCCGGCGGGCTTCTTCGCCCAGGGCGGCGGCTACGAATACCCGGCGTTCCTCGGCTTCACCGCCGCCGCGATCGGCATCGCCGGCGCCGGCCGCTACTCCCTCGACCACGCCAGCGGACACGTTCTCGACCGGCCCTGGGTCGTCGCCACCGCCTTCATCGGCAGCGCCCTCGCAGCGGCGGCCGTCGTCGGCCGCCGTGTCCAGACCCAGTCCGCCCTGCAGGAACCGGCGCCGGAGGCGGACGCAGACGAGCAGCCGTGATCCGCCGCCCCACGACCACGACGGCGGCGTCCCGTCTTCCTCCCCAGGGAGCCATTGACCTTCCCATGGCAGGCATCGGGTTCTTCATTGGAATCCGGCCTCCGCGCGTCCTAGTGTCGAGAGCATCGCAGCGCTGACGATCCGGACTTCCGCCCGCGGGCCCCACCGGGCCCGCCCCACTCTCGGAGAACCCCTCATGTCGAAGATCCTTTTCGTGATGACCGGCGCCGACCACTGGACGCTCGCCGACGGCACCAAGCACCCCACCGGATTCTGGGCCGAAGAGGCCGTCACCCCCTACGAGACGTTCAAGGCCGCCGGACACCGGATCGTCGTCGCCACCCCCGGCGGCGTCGTCCCGACCGTGGACAAGGGCAGCCTGGCGGCCGAGGTCAACGGCGGCCAGGAGGGCGCCGACAGGGTCGCCCGCGCGCTCGCCTCGATCACCGAGCTGCAGGAGCCGATCGCCCTCGAGGACGTGAACCTCGACGAGTACGCGGCCGTGTTCTACCCCGGCGGCCACGGCCCCATGGAGGACCTCGCCGTCGACCGGACCTCCGGCCGGATCCTGACCGACGCCCTCGCCTCCGGCAAGCCGCTCGCCGTCGTCTGCCACGGCTCCGCCGCGTTCCTCGCCGCCACCACGGAGGACGGGGCCAACGCCTTCGCCGGCTACAAGGCCGCCGCGTTCACCAATGACGAGGAGACGCAGGGCGGCCTCGCCGACCGGGCCGAGTGGCTGCTGGAGACCCGCCTCACCGAGGCCGGCGTCGACGTCCAGGTGGGCGAGCCCTGGGCCCCGCACGTGGTCGTCGACCGCAACCTCGTCACCGGCCAGAACCCGGCCTCCTCCGCCCCCCTCGCGGCCGAGGTGGTCAAGCGGCTGGCCTGACGCGATCGGCACCCCGGCAGGCGCCCCGATAGGCTCCTGGGGTGAGCCGTAGGACGAGCGAGGACGAGGGGCGGGGGAGGACGCCGCCGCCCGGCGGTGCGGCGCCCCCCGACCTCGATCTGCTGCGTACCTTCCTCGCGGTGTACCGGTCGGGGTCCTTCACCGCGGCCGCCCCGCTGCTCGGTCTCTCCCAGCCCACCGTGACGACCCAGATCCGCGCCCTGGAACGGCAGCTGAACCGGGAGCTCTTCGAACGTCGGCCGCGCGGGGTCCGGCCCCTGCCCACCGCGGACGAACTGGTCTCCCGGATCGCGGAGCCGATGGACGCCCTCGGCGCGGCGCTGGGCGACGGCGGGCCGGGCGGTGGCCGGACCGTCGCACCCGTCCACCTGGCGGGCCCCGCCGAGTTCCTCTCGTACTGCGTCCTCCCCCGACTGGCGCCCCTGACGGAGCGAGGGGTCCAGGTGCGGATCGCCTTCGGGCTGACCGACGACCTGCTGGAGGAGCTGCGTGCGGGCCGGCACGACCTGGTGGTCTCCACCGTCCGGCCCCGGGGCCGCTCCCTGGACTCGACCCCCCTCACGGACGAGGAGTTCGTCCTGGTCGCCGCCGACGCCTGGGCGCGGCGCATCGGCGGCCCGGCCCGGGTCGCCGCCGACGGCCCCGCGGCACTGTCCGGCGTTCCGCTCATCTCGTACGCCGAGGACCTCCCCATCGTCCGCCGCTACTGGCGGCACGTCTTCGGCCGCCGGCTGTCCGCCCACGCCGCCGTCACCGTCCCCGACCTGCGCGCCGTCAAGGCGGCGGTCGTCGGTGGCAGCGGTTTCAGCGTCCTGCCGCGCTACCTCTGCGCCGACGAACTCGCCTCCGGCGACCTGGTGCTGCTCCACGACCCGGCCGACCCGCCCATCAACACCAGCTTCCTCGCGCAACGCCCCGGCTCCTGGGACAACCCCCATGTCGCCCTCGTACGCGACCACCTGCTGGAGTCGGCCCGCGCCTGCTGACGGACGTGGGACCGGCGCCGCGCCGGAAAGCGCCTGAACGGGGCGAGAGCGGGCACAGTGGAGAGGCGCGACTGAGGACGAGCGATCCCGGCCGGCCGGGGTGGCGGCACGTACGCCAGGCTGCGGCTTCCGTTACCTCGACGCCGACGGCCGTCCCCTGGACTGAGCGCCGCTGTGTGCCGGCGGCCGGCCGTCTCCCCGCACGTCTCCCGGCTCCTCGTCGAGCGCGGCGAGAACCTCGCAGGTCGCCCAGGATATCCATGTTTGTCCGACCCTCGATGGGTACCTGCCCGGTATGAACGTGAACCCCATCGCCATGCAGAAGGCCCTGTCCGGGATGAACTACCCGGCCTCGAAGAAGGACATCGTCGACAGGGCGGCCCGCAACCACGCCGATCGGGAGGTCAAGGACGCGCTCGAAAGGCTGCCGGACAAGAAGTACGACTCCCCGGCGGAGGTCAACAAGGAAGCGGCGGACTGACGCCGTCCCAGCCCGGTGTTCCGCCCCGTCTCGCGCGGGGCGGAACACCGAGGCGTGTCAGGGCCTGCGCCAGTCGTCGCTGTCCAGGTGCGAGCCGGCCATCGGCCCCATCCGCAGCATCCCGCCGTCCACCGTCCACGACGCCCCCGTCACGTACGAGGACTCCCGGCCCGCCAGCAGCGCCACCACGGCCGCGACCTCGCGGGCGTCCCCCGGCCGGCCGAGCGGGATGCCCGGCCGGGACGCGGCGAGAACGTTCTCGTCCTCCTGACCGGTCATCGGTGTGGCGATCTCGCCCGGAGCGACCGAGTTGACCGTGATGCCGTGCTCCGCCAGCTCCAGCGCCATGACCTGGGTGAGCAGGCCGAGCCCGCCCTTGGCCGCGCAGTACGGGCCCGCGCCCACCCGGGGCTGGTGTTCGTGGACGGACGTGACGTTGACGATCCGGCCGCCTCCCCCCTGGTCGATCATGCGTCGCGCCGCGCGCTGCGCGCAGAGCAGAGGCCCGACGAGATCCACGTCCAGGACGTGCCGGACCGTGGGGAGATCGAGATCGAGGAAGGGCGTCGCCGTACCGGTTCCGGCGTTGTTGACCAGGACGTCGATCCCGCCGAGCTCCTCCGCCAGCAGGTCGACCACGTCGGCCGCCTCCGGCAGCCGCCCCAGGTCCAGGTGCGCGGTCACGGCCCGCCGCCCCTGCGCGCGCACCTCGTCGGCCGTGGCCGCCGCGCCCGCCTCGTCGGTGTGCCAGGTGATCCCGATGTCCATACCGGCTTCGGCCAGCCGCACCGCCACGGCACGGCCGATGCCGGAGTCGGAACCGGTCACGATCGCTGTCCTCGGGCTGAATCCGAGTGTGTCGGCCATGAAGGGCGCCTCCTCCAGGAGAGATTCCGTCGATCGGGCGGGTCGGGTGTGGAGCGGTCGGACGGTCGGAACGTCAGGGCCAGGAGGGCTCGCGGCGCGGCACGACCACGACCTCGGCGACCGCGCTCCCCGGTGGCACCGACAGGGCGTACATCACGGTGTCCGCCACGATCTCGGGACTCTGCAGCAGGGACACGTCCGCGTCCGGGAAGCGGTCCAGGATGAACGCGGTCTCCATGCCGCCGGCGACGACCCCCGTGATGCCGATGCCGGGGCAGTCGCGCTGCGCCTCCTTGAACAGGGTGTGCGTGAAGGTGCGCAGCCCGGTCTTGCCTGCGGCGTACGGACCCGCCTCGGTCCACGTGCGGATCGCCGCCGTCGAGAGGATGTTGACGATGTGTCCGCCGCCCCGCGCCACCATGCGCCCGTAAGCCTCCCGGCACAGATACATCGGGCCGAGCAGATTGGTGGTGATGACCCGGGTCATCTCCTCGGCCGTCAGCTGTTCCACGGACTTCGTGACGTCGACGGCGGCGTTGTTGACCAGGATGTCGACCGCCTCGCCGGCGTCGTCCAGATCCCGGAAGACCTCGGCCACCGCCTCCGCGTCCCGGACGTCCAGGATGACCGGCCGTGCCTGGCACCCCTCGGCGATCAGGCTCTCGCACAGCTCCTTCGCGAGATCCTGACGTACGTCCGCGACCAGGACCGACGCCCCGGCCTGCGCGAGCCGCCGCACGATCGCGGCACCGAGTCCCCGTGCGCCGCCGGTGACGAGTGCCTGCCTGCCGTCCAGCTCGACCTGTACCCCGCTGTTCATCGCGTTCCCTCCGGTGTGCTCTCCGCGGCCGGTGTCCGGTGGGTCACCGGCTCTCGCCTTCCTTCACTCTGCGTACGTGGGGCGCTTCCGAGCGCGCCGGATTACGCCGCCGGGCCCAACCGCCGCCGTCGGGCACCGTTCCCCGGACGGGGCCCGGGTGCCTGTCTCGCGCGTCTCGCCGGGCTGTCGGGAACAGCCGTTTCCGGCCGGTGTGAGCAAGCCCACCAGAAGCGCCGAAACCCTTGTGGCGCAGGCCCATTGGGGCTGTCAGGGGTTCCTGCGGCGCGGCCCCGCGCGATCGGCCGATCGCTTCTCGGGAACCGTCTGCCACGATGGTCGCCGGGACCGCCCCGCCGCTCAGAGCCGAGCGCTCGCGGAACGTCGCTCCGGCACACGGGGAGGCACGGTGGGTCCCTCCCGCCTCCCCCGTCCGCGCCGCCGCGCGCCTCCCTGGTACTCCTGTGTCTTCCTCCACGCCGCCCTCGTCCGTCACGCCGCCCTCGCCCGGCGTCGCTCCCGCCGCCCTCCCCGCCTCCTCTCCCGCCGCCGCGCCCCGAGACGCTCAGAACGACCGTTCGCCGTGGCGTTCGCTGCGCGGGCGCAGCATGCGCTGGTGGGCCGTCGCGAACTTCGTCTCCAACGCCGGTACCTGGATGCAGCTCACCGTCCAGAACCTGCTGGTGCTCCAGATCACCGGATCCGCCGCCGCGACCGGGCTCTCCATGTCCGTCCAGGCCGCTCCCGGCCTGCTCCTCGGGCCGCTGGGCGGGGCCGTCGTCGACCGCTGGCCCAGGAAGCTCACGGCCGCGGTCGGCCAGGCGCTGCTCGCCGCCGTCGCCGCCCTCACCGCCGTGCTCGTGGCGCTCGACCAGCTGAACCTGCCCGTGCTCCTGGGCCTGGCGGCGCTCACCGGTCTCATCGCCACCGTCGACGGGCCCGCCTGTTCGCTGCTCGGCAACGACCTCGTCCGTACCGAGGACGTGCCCTCGGCCATCGGGGTCGGCTCGCTCGCCCACAGCGGGGGGCGGCTCGTCGGAGCCGCGCTCGCCGGTGTGACGGTCGGGGTCCTCGGCACGGCCGCCGCCTATGTCGCCAACGGGCTGTCGTTTCTTTTCGTCGCCTGCGTGATCCCCTTCCTCAAGCCCGTACGGCGCGACGAGCCGGCAGTGGTCGAGAAGGCCGCCACCACTCTGACCGCGCCCGCTTCCGCCCCCGCCGGGGGTGTGCGCGAGGGCCTGGCCTTCTTCGCCCGCCGCCCGCGTCTGGTCGCTCTCGCGGGGCTCAACGCCGTCAGCGCGCTCTTCGGCCGCAACTACTCGCTCACCCTGGTGGTCCTCGTCACCGGCCCCCTCGCGGGGGACGCCGGCACCTTCAGCACGGTCGCCACCGTGCTGGCCGTCGGCGGCATCGTCGGCGCGGTCCTCGGCGCCCGGCTGCACCGGCCCGGAGTGCGGCTCGTCGCCCTCCTGACGCTCGCCGGGGCGCTGCTCCAGATCTTCGCGGGCGTGGCGCCGTCGGTGGCCGTGCTGCTCGTCCTCGTCCTGCCCATGGCCGTGGCCGAGTCCGTCGCGGACACCGCGCAGAACACCGTCCTGCAGACCGACCCCCCGCCCCACATGCGCGGCCGGGTGCTCGGCGCCTGGAACAGCATCCGTACGCTCTGGGGTCTCGCGGCGCCCCCCACCCTGGGGCTCCTGATGGAGCTGCTCGGGGTACGGGGAGCCCTCGTGGCCGGCGGCCTGGTCGTCGCGGCCACGGTCGGCACCGCTCTGCTCACCCGGCGCCGCCGCACCGCCCCTGTGCGGATCGCCCCGGTCGTGGACGCCCCGATCGCCGAGGTCCTGACGGCGAAGTCCCACGCGCCCACCACGCGCCCCGAGGTGAGCACAGCAGTCTGACGCACGCCGCGCCGCCCGTCCCCGCGTACGGGACGGGGCGGCCGCCCGGGGCCCGGGCAGCGCCACGCCGCGCACTCCCGCACCGGGACCGACGAGCCCCTTCGCGGCCCCGCCGGCCGAGCGGGGGCCGCGGGCGGCGGTCCCGGGTCCGGTACGGACGCTCATGGCAGCGCCCTCGCGGGCGCCCCGCGGGCCTCGGGACCGGTGTCGGCGGTCAGGTCCCGTACCGCCTCCCGTACCTCGTCGACCGTGATGCGCAGCAGTCGCGCGTCCGGCAGGAGACCGTTCGCGTCGCCCGGCCGCAGCGGGTCGTCGCCGGGGGAGGGACGCCACAGCGCCCGGTGGGGGCCGTCCGGCGGTGGCCCCCACAGCAGGGGCGCCACCGGGCCGAACAGCACCACGGACGGGGTGCACAGCGCCGAGGCGAGATGGGCCAGGCCCGTGTCGCCCACCACCACGCACCGCGCCCGCGCGACCAGCGCGCACAGCTCCGGGAAGGGCACGTCGTCCCGCCCCCCGATGACCGACGCGGCGGGCAGCCCGGCCCGTTCCGCCACGGCCCGGGCCTGCGCTCCCTCGCCCCGGCCCGCCGTCACCACCACCGGGTGCCCCGCTTCCCGCGCACTCGCCGCCACGGCGGCGAACCGGTCGACGGGCCAGCGGCGGGCCGGGGCGTCCGCCCCCGGATGGATCACCACGGCGCCCGGCGCGGGCGAGGGGACGGGCGGCGGCGGGATCCGCAGCTCGCCCGGGTCGGCGTCGAGGCCGTACCAGCGCAGCAGCCGGCACCAGCGCTCCCGTTCGTGCTCGTCCGGGCGCCACCGCGGCCCCGCGAGGCCCGGCAGCTCCGCGTGGCCGAACGCCCAGAGCCTGTCCGGGCCGAGCCGCTGGAGGAGCCGGTGGCTGAGCGGGCCGCAGCCGTGCAGATCGACCGCCACGTCGGGTGGTGGGCCCTGCCACGCCAGGGCGGCCGGGACCTCGCGCCCCGGGGCGTCCGTCGGCAGCAGCCGGTCCACCGCGCCGGTGGCCCGTGCGACCTCCGCGAGCCGTCCCGGGGCGGCCAGGACGATCTCGTGCCGGGGGAACCCCCGGCGCAGCGCCCGCAGCGCGGGCACGGCGGTCAGCAGGTCGCCGAGACCGAGCGCCCGCAGCACCAGCAGCGCCGGCCGGTGCCCGTCGGGCTCGTACGGGGGTGCGCCGCCGTCCTCGTACGGGCCGTCCTCGTACGGGGCGCCGGCGCGCCGGGCGGTTCCGTCGAGGGGCATCGCTTCCTCCCGGGCCGTCATCGCGCGGCCGGCGGCGGGGCGGCCGCCGCCCGGGCGGCCCGGTCGGCGAGGGACGTCGTGGAGCGGCCGTCGAGGTACGGCAGCACGACCGCCTGGCCGTCCCATTTCCGCAGGACCTCGGCCTCCGGAAGGTCGTCGGCCGCGTAGTCGCCGCCCTTGACCCACACCTCGGGACGCAGTGACTCCAGCAGCCGTACGGGCGTGTCCTCCTCGAAGGCGACGACCGCGTCGACGCTGCCCAGGGCGCTCAGCACGCGGACGCGGTCGGCGAGCGGGTTCAGCGGCCGCCCCGGGCCCTTGAGCCGGGCCACCGACGCGTCCGAGTTCACGCAGACGATCAGGCAGTCCCCGATCCGTGCCGCGTTCTCGAGCAGCCCCACGTGCCCGGCGTGCAGGAGGTCGAAGCACCCGCCGGTGGCCACGACCGTGCCGCCGCGCGCGTGGACCTGGCGGGCCAGCTCGAACGCGTCGCGGGGCAACGGCCGTTCGGCCTCGGGGGCGGACGCCGGCTCCCACAGCCCCCGACCACCCGCGCCGCCCGCGTTCACGAACGCCGCCGCCTCGGCGACCGCGCGGGCGACCGCCTCCTCGGGCAGGGCGCCGTCGGCCAGGGCGGCCGCGGCCGCCGCGGCGAAGCAGTCGCCCGCTCCGCACGGGTCGCCCTCGGCGCGGTACGGCGCCGGAACGAGCACCGGTGCCGCACCGGGCCGGGCGAGGAGCGCTCCCCGCGCGCCGAGCGTGACGGCCACGGAGCCCGCGGCCCACCGCTCGGCGAGATCGGCGCCCCGGTCGGCATGGGCGCGCAGGGAGGCGCCGGCCAGGGCGCTGAGCGTGCCCGCCTCGGCCGCGTTGGGGGTGACCAGACGGGCCCCCGGCACGGGCGGGCCGCCCCGGGGATGCGGATCCCACACCAGAGGGACGCGCGGGGCCGCCGCGGCCAGCGCCGTACGGAGGACGTCCGCGGTGCCGCGGCCGTAGTCCGCGACCAGGATCGCGCGGGCGGAGGCGAGGGCGGCGAGCGCCCGCTCACCCGGCCGGCCCGGTGTACCGCCGCCGCGGTCGATCCGGACCAGGGGGCGGCCGCCGGCCAGGACGCGTGTCTTCACGGGCAACGTGCCCTCCAGCGGGATCCGCGCCAGTGCGACGCGGCCGCGCAGCGCGCGGCGCGCGGTGTCACTGGCCGGGTCCCGGCCGAGCGCCGCGATCAGGACGACTTCGTCGCGGTACCGCGACGCGAGCACGGCGGCGAGCCCGGCACCACCGGGCCGGGACCGTTCCCCGGCGACGTCGACGACGGGCACGGGGGCGTCGGGGGCGAGCCGGGTGGCCTCTCCCTCGATGTCCTGGTCGAGCAGGAGGTCGCCGACGACGACGAGGGGTCCGGACGTGTTCACGGCGACCTCCGGAGGATCGGGACCGTGGGCGCGCCGGGATCGTGCGGCACACCGTTGTGGGCGACCCGGGAGGACGGTCCGGCGGCCTGGGACGACGGCCCGGCGGCCGGGGGAGGCGTCCACTCGCCCCGGGGAGACTCCGCCGCCCGCGCCGCCGCGACCGCGGCGTCGAAGAACTCGCAGAGCAGATGGACGGCCACCAGATGCGCCTCCTGGACGGTCGCCGTCGTGGCCCCGTCGACGCACAGCGCCTCGTCGGCCACCTCGGCCAGGGGGTTGGGAGCCGGCCCGGTGAGGGCCCAGACGGGGAGTCCGGTCGAGCGGGCGGTCATGGCGGCCGAGAGCAGGTTCGCGCTGCGGCCGGAGGTCGACAGCAGCATCAGGACGTCACCGGTACGGCCGTGCGCGGCGACCTGGCGGGCGAAGACGTGCTCGAATCCGTAGTCGTTGCCGATGGCCGTGACACTCGACGTCTCCGCGTGCAGCGAGATCGCCGAGTAGGCGGGCCGCTCCTCCCGGTAGCGCCCGACCAGTTCGGCCGTGAGGTGCTGAGCCTGGGCGGCGCTGCCGCCGTTGCCCGCCGCGAGCAGTCGGCCGCCCGCAGGGAGTGTCTCGGCGAGACGGTCGCCCCACCGCGCGAGACGCCCGAGGTCCTGGCGGCGCAGGCGTTCCACAGCGGCCTGGAGCGACCGGCAGTGGCGCTGGGCGGTCTCGTACGTGTGTGATTCGCTCATGGTGTGCCGGCCGGGCGCTTCGCCGAGCGCCTGCCGCACCTCCTTCCGGCTTGGTGACTCCGACGGCGGTCCGGCCGCCAGGCCGGGTGGCCGCCGTGGGCGGTCAGAGCGCTCCCGCGACGGGGACGCGCGCGGCGAGCGCCGTGCGGTACGACCCCTCCGTGGCGGCCGCCACCCGCGCCCAGGAGAACCGGTCGAGGACGCGCCGACGGCCGGCGTTCCCGTAGGCGGTGCGCAGGGCGGGATCGGCGAGCATCACGGTCACCGCGGCGGCGAGCGCCGTGGGGTCCTTCGGCGGCACGAGCAGCCCGTTGACCCCGTCGGCGACGGTGTCCAGCTGGCCGCCCACGGCGCTGGCGACGACCGGCCGCCCGCAGGCCATGGCCTCCAACGGCACGATGCCGAACGGTTCGTAGTCCGCCGGGCAGAGCACCACGTCCGCGCTGCGCATCAGGGCGGGCACCTCGGCGGTCGGCACTCCGCCCAGGAAGCGGACCCGGTCCGCCACTCCCGCTTCCCCCGCGAGGGCGCGCAGCCGTCGCACCTCCGGGTCGCCGTCGAGCCGGTCGGGGGGCGGGCCGCCGACGACCAGGAGCTCCGCCGTCCGCAGCCGGGCCAGGGCCGCGATCGACACGGCGGCTCCCTTGCGCGGCACGAGCCGCCCCAACTGCAGGAGCCGGTGCGGATAGGCGCCGCGCGGCGCGACCGGACCGTCCGGGCGGAACACCTCGGGATCGACGCCGCAGGGGACGATGTCGACCTTGCCGCGCGGAACGCCCATGGCGGCCAGTTCGTCGACCTCGTCCCGGCAGGTGGCGATCACCCGGTCGCACCCCGTACCGACGTCCGCCTCGCAGGCGACGCGGGCGGGCGGGCTGGTGTCCGCACGCCCCTGATTCCGCCGCTTGACCGTGCCGAGGGCGTGGTACGTGTGCACAACCGGGATCCGGGTCTCCCGCGTCGCCCACAGCGCGGCGAGACCCGACATCCAGAAGTGCGAGTGCACCGCGTCGGGTGCGCGAGCCCGCCACTGGCCGGCCAGATGACGGGCGAACTCGCGCATGTACGGAAGGAGTTCGTCCTTCGGTATCTGTTCCGGAGGCCCGGCGGGGACATGGTGCACCTCGACGCCCGGGCGCAGCGGCGTACGGTCCGGCAGGTCCGGATCGTCGCGCCGGGTGTACACCGTCACATGGTGGCCGCGGTCGGCGAGCGCCCCGGCGAGATGGGCCACGTGCACGTTCTGCCCGCCGGCGTCGACTCCGCCGAGGGTCGCGAGCGGGCTGGCGTGCTCCGAGACGAGAGCGAGGGCCAGGGGGCGGCCGTCGAGCGAGGAGAAGGATGTCATGACCGTACCTCCGCGATGAGGCGCTCCCAGTCGTCCAGGAAGCGTTTGAGGCCGTACCGTTCGAGGGCCGCCTGCCGGGCGCGGGCACCGTCCTGGGCGGCCGCCTCCGGTTCGGCGAGGTAGTGCCGGGCCGCCCGCGCGAGGATCTCCGGGCGGGTGGAGAGCGTCCCGGCGCCGGCGGGGACGGCCTCGACGGCCTCCGTGGTGGCGAGCGCCACCACCGGCATCCCCAGATGCATGGCCTCCAGGAGGGAGAGCCCGAGGGAGGTCCAGCGCACCGGGTGCAGATACAGACGGCGTTCGGCCATGGCGCCGTGCAGGCGCTCCTGGGGGAGATCGGCCGTGCGGCACCGGTCGGAGGTCAGTCCGAGATGAGCGGCGAGCCCCTCGGTCCGCATGCCGAAGACGTCGAGCGGCGCCGCCTCGGCAAGCAGCGGCAGCAGGTCCGTACCCACGTAACGGCGGCGCCTGACCGGCTCGTTGACGACCACCGCGGCCCTCGGCAGACGGCCGGTGTACCGGTGGCCGGGGTCGACGATGCCGTGCTCGATCACGGCGGTGCGGGTGGAGCCGTTGTCCCAGAACAGTCGGTTGAAGTGGGTGACGTGAACCAGCGTCAGGTCCTCGCGGTCGGCCATCGGATGGCGGCTGTCGGGCACGTCGCCGCGTGGGGCGTTGTGCTCCAGGTACACCGTCGGAACGTCCTTCCCGGGGCGACGGCCGCCGAGCCATCGCGTGGCCAGTTCCTCCTCGTGGGGCCGCTGGAGCACGACCAGATCCACCGGCGTGTTCGCGAGCTGCTCCGGAGAGACCTCGCGCACGGTCGACGGCCAGGCGAAGGTCTCGGCCCGGCCCCGCCCGTCGGCTCCCCGGTCCGGCGTGACCGGAACCAGATAGGTGTGGGGGCCCTGGACGAACGCGGTCGTCCAGGAACCGTGCACATGCCACAGGAGGATGTTCATACGGTCGCTCCTCGCTCCGTCCCGTACGCGTCCTCCGGTCGGACCGGAGCACCGGGAGCCGGTCGGCCGAGGAGCGCGGCCACCGCCGCGATCACCTCGGCATCGCTCACCGCGTCGAGGCAGGGATGTCCCTCGACCGGGCACGTTCGCGCCCTGCTGAGCGCGCAGGGGGCGTTCTGGTCGCCGAGCAGCACCTGCGGCACCCGGAAGGGGCGCCAGCGCTCGGCGGGGACCACCGGCGCGAACAGACAGACCACGGGCGTGCCCACGGCCGCCGCCAGATGCGCGGGACCGCTGTTGCCCGCCACCACGCACCGCGCGCGTCCGAGGACTCCGGCGAGGGTGCGCAGACCGGGGGTCGCCCCGCCGAGGTCGAGTCCGTGCCGGCCCGCGACCCGTGCCGTCAGCGCCTTCTCGGCGCGGCTGCCGGTCACCACCACCCGGTGGCCCGCCTCGTGCAGGGCGGCGGCGGCCCGCTCCGCCCGTGCCGGGCTCCACGCGCGAGCCGGCACCGCCGCGCCCGGATGCAGCACGACGTACGGCTCCGGACCGGTGAGCTCCGTGGTGTCGGGCCGCTCGGTGACGCGCAGCGCCCCGTCGTCGCCCGGCGGAAGCCCGAAGCCGCACGCGTGGGCCAGGTCCAGCGCGGCCTCCGCCTCGTGCCGGCCGGGCAGCCGGCGGTGCCGCAGATCGAGCAGGGAGCCGGGATAGTCCTCGCTGTCCGCGGCGATCCACTGCACCCCGGCGAGCCTCAGCAGGAGCGCCGCCGGAAGGGGGCTCTGGTGGTACGAGACGAGGATCAGCGCGCGGTCGAACCGGCCGGCGGAGACCGTGTCGATCAGCGCCGCGCAGTCTTGGCGCGACACCGCAGGCGGCTCCAGACCGACCCAGGGCGCGTCATGGACGAGGACGTCGTCCACCCCGGGCAGTACCTCGGCGGCGGGGGCGCCCAGCGGGCCGCACAGCACCGCGGTCCGCGAGGAGCCCGCCGCGACCGCCCGGACGGCCGGGCCCGCGAGCAGGACGTCTCCGGCACTGTCCAGGCGTACGACGAGGGTGCGGGGCGCGGTCATCGGACACCGCCCCGCGGCCGCGCGCCGGCGGCGGAGCCGGTGCCCAGCAGGATCATTCGGACGGTGGCCGGGAGGTCGGCGGCCGTCTCGGCGGCCGCCTCGATCTCGCCGGGCAGGGTCACGGCCGTCGGTACGAGAATGCCCCGGGCGCCCGCGGCACGCGCCGCCTCGACGTCGGCCCCGATGTCGCCGATCACCACCGTGCGGGACGGCCGCACCCCCAGCCGCGCGCAGGCGGCCAGGACCAGACCCGGCGCGGGCTTGCGGCACGGGCAGCCGTCACCCGGGCCGTGCGGGCAGACCGCCCAGACGGCGAAGGGACCGAGGCGCTCGTCCACGCGGCGCCGTACCGCCTCGACGTCCTGACGGGTGATCAGGCCACGGGCGACGCCCGACTGGTTGCTCACCACGCCGACCGGGATGCCGAGGCTGCGGACGGCGGCGACGGCTTCCGCCGCCCCCGGCATGAGCGTCACCCGGTCCGGATCCCCGTTGTACGGCACGTCGACGACCAGGGTGCCGTCACGGTCGAACAGGACCGCCTCCGGCAACCGGGCGTACGGTCCCCGGGCCCACGCCGGCCTCGGCGGAAGCGGCGCGCCGGCCACGTCGCCACCGAGCACCCACGGGCCGCCGTCGCTGCCGTCCCCGTCGACGGCGCCGGCCATGCGCACGTCCTCGCGGGAGCGGGCCTGGAGCCGGCTCGCGTCGGCGGGGCGGGCCCGCGCCGGCGAGGGGGCGCTCATGACCCGACCTCCTCGCGCAGCGGCTCGTCCGGCAGCGCCGGGTTCAGGGAGGGCCGGCGGGCCGGGCCGAGGGGGTGGGCGCCACGGTGGACGACATGACCGCGCAGCCGGTGCCAGGTGGCGGCGGCCGGGATGACCGCGCTCGTCAGGATCATGCGGGTGATCTCCTCCCGGGTGCGGGGACCGGGGGCGATGCGGGCGAAGGCGAACTCGGCCGTGCCGGCCAGCCAGGCCGCCGCGCACACGGCCGCGGCCGTCCGCCTGCCGAACGCGGCGCAGCACAGGGCCCCGGCCCCCGCGGCGGTCACCGCGAGGTGGCGGGGAATCCGGCCGCGCGGGGCATGCGCCCGGGACCACCAGTCCGGCCCGTGCAACCGGCGCATCAGCACGTCGTCGGCGTTGCCGGCCTGCTGACGTACCGAGATCCAGCGATCCGCCGGCCGTACCGGATGCGTGGTCCGGCGGGTTCCCGCCGCCAGGATCCAGCCGCCGGCCAGCAGCCGCAGCGCCAGGTCCGCGTCCTCCCGGAACGCGCGGCGGAAGCGTTCGTCGAAGCCTCCCGACGCGTCCAGCGCCTCCCGGCGGAAGGCCATGTCCGCGGTGATCCAGCGGGCGGTTGCCAGACCCGCCGTATTGCGTTCCCAGTCGGTGGGGCGGCGGTCCACCGGCAGGGGTACGTCGATGCGGGCCGTGACGGCCCCCGTGTCGAACGACGCCGTGGCGAGATCCCGGGCCAGGTCCTCGCCCCACGTGGACGAGGGCACCACGTCGTCGTCGAGGAAGACGATCCACGGCACCGGACCGGCCGCCGCGGCACCGGTGTTCCGGGCCGCCGCCGGACCGCGCGCCCGCCCTGGCACCACGACGGTCACCGGCCGCAGGACCTCCGGGATCTCCAGACCGGGCACCGTGCCGTCCTCGCCGGGACGGTCGTGGACGATCACCACCCGCGCCGGCCCCGGCCCCGGGGAGGCGGCCAGCGCGGCCAGACATCGGTTGAGGCTCGGCCGGCCGAGGGTCGGTACGACGACCGCGTACGACGGCACGGGGCGGGGGCCGTTCACCGCGACCACCCGTTCGCCCCGGGCCGGAACATCTCGCCGCGCCGGACCGCGTACGGCCCGATGGCCAGCAGGTCCACCGGCGAGGAGCCGAAGCACTCCAGCGCGTCACGCGGGTCGTCCACCATGGGCCGTCCCGCCGTGTTGAGGCTGGTGTTGACGACCACCGGAAGTCCGGTCCGCCGTTCGAACTCGCCCAGCATGCGCGCCACCAGCGGCTCCAGGCCGGGGTCCACGGTCTGGATGCGTGCCGTGCCGTCCACGTGCACCACCGCCGGGATACGCTCCCGCCACTCCGGCGCGACGTCGTGGACGAAGAGCATGTACGGGCTGGGCAGGGGCCCGTCGAAGATCTCGGCGGCCCGGTCGGCGAGCACCATCGGCGCGACCGGCCTGAACTGTTCGCGGCCCTTCACGTCGTTGAGGCGCTCCAGATTGCCCGCGTGACCGGGATGGGCGAGCAGCGAGCGATGGCCGAGCGCCCGGGGACCGTACTCCGAACGCCCCTGGAACCAGGCCACGATGGCGTTCTCGGCCAGCGCCTCGGCCACGGTGGCCGCGATGTCCGGGGGACGCTCGAACGGCACCGCCGCGGTCTTCAGCCAGCCGCCGAGTTCCGCGTCCGACCAGTCCCGGCCCAGGGCCGCTCCGGGCATCGGCTCCGGGCCGTCCCCGGCCTCCGCCGACAGCAGCAGGGCGGCGCCGAGCGCCGTTCCGGCGTCGCCGGCGGCCGGCTGCACCCACACCCGTGCGAACGGGCCCTCGCGCGCGATCCGCGAGTTGGCCACGCAGTTGAGGGCGACGCCGCCGGCCAGCGTCAGGACCCGGTCGTGCGTGCGCCCGTGCAGCCAGCGCACCAGGTCCAGCATCGTCTCCTCCAGAACGGCCTGCGCGCTCGCCGCGACATCGGCGTGGGCCTGGGTCCACGGCTCGTCGGGCCCACGGGGCGGACAGAAGTCGTCCCAGGGCACGCTGCCGGCGCGGAAACCGCCGTCGCCCGTCGGATGGACGTACCGGCGCAGTTCGCCCAGCATGCGCGGAGAGCCGTGCGAGGCGAGCGCCATCACCTTGAACTCGTCGGAGGAGCGCAGGAATCCGAGATGCGCGGTGAGCTCCTCGTACACCAGACCGAGGGACTCCGGGAGACCCTGCGCGTACAGCGGCTCGATGCGGTCGCCGGTCCGCCGCGCCGCCAGGTGCGAGCTGCGCTCTCCCCGCCCGTCGAGGACGAGGACCGAGGAGGTCTCGGCGTCCTCCGCTGCGAAGGCGCTCGACGCGGCGTGTGCCATGTGGTGGCCCACGAAGCGGACGATGCCGGGGTCGAGCCCGGGGAGCGAGGTCTTCAGGAATCCGGGGACCTCGCGCGCGTAGGTCTGCCGGAGGTGGTCCCAGGGGTCGTCGAGGCCCATGGCGTCGGCCGGCAGGGCCAGTGCGGGATCGTAGGAGTACGCGACGGCGTCGAGGTCCTGCGGTCGCAGTCCGGCGCGCTTCAGGCACCACCGGGCCGCCTGCTCGGGCAGCTCCCAGGCGGAGAACGGCACCGGGCGCTTGCCGTGTTTGCGCCGTGAGAAGCGTTCCTCCTCCGCGGCGGCGACCGTCCTCCCGTCGATGACGAGCGCGGCGGCGGGGTCGTGGAAGAGGGCGTTGATTCCGAGAACACGCATGATGGCGGGGGCCTTTCCGCTGCGGGGACACGGCCGCTCGAAGAGGGCGGCGCGGTACGCGGGCTGGTCGGTGGTCCTCAGTCGTCCTGATGGGCGCGGAACCAGGCGATGGTGCGGCGCAGCCCGTCTTCCGCCTGGACGGTGGGCTCCCACTGGAGCTTGTCCCTGGCCAGCGTGATGTCCGGGCAGCGGACGGCGGGATCGTCGGTGGGCCGCTCGATGAACCGGATCTCAGAGCGGGAGCCCGTGAGTTCCACGATCCAGCGGGCCAGGTCCAGCATGGTGATCTCGGCCGGGTTGCCGAGGTTGACGGGGCCGCGCATCCCGTGGGCGGCCGCCGCGAGGATGCCCCGGACGGTGTCGTCGACGTAGCACAGCGACCGGGTCTGGAGCCCGTCACCGGTGACCGTCAGGGGCGCGCCGGCCAGCGCCTGCCGTACGAACGTCGGCACGGCGCGTCCGTCGTATCCGCGCATCCGGGGTCCGTAGGTGTTGAAGAGCCGCACGATGGCGGTGTCGGTGCCGTGCGCCGACGCCTCGGCCGTGGTGAGCGCCTCGCCGAAACGCTTGGCCTCGTCGTACACGCTGCGCGGTCCGACGGGGTTCACATTGCCCCAGTACCGCTCGCTCTGCGGATGCTCCTGCGGATCGCCGTACACCTCCGACGTGGAGGCGAGGACGAACCGCGCACCGGAGGCGCGGGCGAGGGCCAGGGCGTTGCGCGTACCCAGGCTGCCGACCTCCAGGGTGTGCAGGGGGAGGCGCAGATAGTCCGCCGGGGAGGCGGGCGAAGCGAAGTGGAGCACGAGGTCGGGCGGCCGGTCGGGCTGGAAGGGCTCGGAGACGTTCGCCTCCAGCAGGGTGAAGTCCGGGCGGTCGAGCAGTGAGGAGATGTTCGACCGCCGCCCGGTGCTGAAGTCGTCGACACAGGTCACCGCCGTTCCCGCGTCGAGCAGTGCGGCGCACAGGTGCGAGCCGACGAAGCCGGCGCCGCCCGTGACGACCGCGTGCTCCCAGCGGGACGCGAATGAACTTGCCATGGTGATCTCCTCCGGCGGATGTGAGGGGAGACGAGCCGCAGCTCCCGAGCGGCCGAAAGTCGGCGGCGCCCCCGCGTGCCCGACGGGGATGGGGCACTGTCCGGGGGAGCTTCTACGGAGCCTCCAGCGTGCTTCACACGGATCGGCTCCGCCACGCGAAACCGCCTGACCGGGTGAAATGCCGCCGAGGCGGCGTCGAACGGATTCGGGCGTGGGCCCGGCGTCCGGACCCGCCGCTACCCGCATCGAGCGGCGCTGCTCCCCGCAATCACACTTTCACCCCTGCTTGCCCCTTTTGCTCCGGGTGCGGAGCCTGCGGAGGAGGTGGTCGTTCTGTGTCATGGAACGGCGCCTCCGGAATGTCCGGAGGCGCCGTTCCATGAGGCCTGGGAGGCGGGTCAGCCCCCTGCACACCCGGCCGAGCGCTCCGCGTCGGTGATGGCCTTCGTCAGCGCGTCCAGATCGGGCTTGATCTGGTCCACGGCCGCCGTGCCGGTCATGTTCCTGTCGAGGCGGTCCATGGACGTGTCCAGCCTGTCGAACGCCGCACGCAGGCCGTCGGTCCTCACGGCCGTCCCCTCGGCCGTGTCCTCCACGTCACCCAGGTCCTCGGACAGGTCGGCCCGCATGTCCTGCAGATCCGTCACGGTCCCGGAGGGCTCCATGGTGGCCATCTCGCCCGTCTGCGACTTGAGATCGGCCAGATCCGCGCAGACCGCCTGAGTGGGGTTGCCGTCGCCGCCCGAACCGTCACCGTCGCCCCCGCATCCGGCGAGGGCGAACAGCCCCGCGGCCGCCGCGAGAAGGGCGCCGGGCACGGCGTGACGCGCTCTGCGCCGGCCGGACGGCACTGGCGCGGGTGCGGTGCTCGGGGTCATCGTGAACCACCTCCTTCGGCGCGCGCTCCGCGTGCCTCGGTCGGAAGAGCGGCGGGAGTCCGCCGCGGCGACAGTGGCCGGTCGGTCACCGAGTCGCCAGCACGATCGCGTACGCGAGGAAGAACAGCGCGCACACGGCGGCGAGGACCCACACGATGAGCAGGGGTCCTCGGCCCCAGCCGCGCCGCGGCGGCCGGTAGGGGCCGGTACCGGTGCCCGTACCGGATTCGGCCGGAGGGGTCTCCCCGGGCGGGACGCCGC
This sequence comes from Streptomyces sp. NPDC006551, assembly GCF_040611675.1. NCBI lineage: Bacteria > Bacillati > Actinomycetota > Actinomycetes > Kitasatosporales > Streptomycetaceae > Streptomyces > Streptomyces sp. NPDC006551. Next base: position 66,344 of record NZ_JBEXOT010000021.1, on the reverse strand, counting down.
CGCCTGCGTCGAGTCCTGGGGTGGCACGCGGATCCGGGTCCGGGTTGCTCGGTGTGGTCATGGGAACACCTCCCTGTCGCTCCACGAGAAGCCGGTCGGCGCCTACCCAGCGAGGCACGAGATACTCGGCCCGCCCGCCGCCACACGCGCGGCGGCTCCGGCCCCGGGCGGCGCCTCTCCCGGCGCGGTGGCTCCGGTTCCCGCGCACCGTCTCTCCGGGGCGACTGGGCGCCGCCGAGCCGACCGCCCAGCCCGGGCGGCGGCCGCCTCAGCCGCCCTTCTTGGCCAGGAACCGGCGCAGCTTCGCGAGCGGCCAGGTGTTGATGACGTCGTCCGTCGTCAGCCAGCCGCGCTGCGCCGTCGCCACCCCGTACCGCATGTAGGGCAGATGCGTGGTCGTGTGCGCGTCGGAGTTCACGGCGAACTTCACCCCGTACCGTTTCGCACGCAGGATGTCCTCGTCACACAGGTCGAGACGCTCGGGATGCGCGTTGATCTCCAGAGCGGTGCCCGCCCGGGCACACGCGGCGAAGACCGCGTCGAAATCGGCGTCGATGCCCGGGCGTTTGCCGATCCGGCGCGTGGTGGGATGGCCGATGACCGCGACGTGCGGGTTCTCGCAGGCGCGGACGAGACGGCGGGTGAGCTCCTGCCTGCTCTGGTTGAAGTGGGAGTGGACCGAGGCCACGCAGATGTCGAACTCCGCGAGGAACTCGTCGGGCCAGTCCAGGGCGCCGTCCGGCCCGATGTTGAGTTCCGTGCCGTGCAGCAGCCGCATCCTGCGGTGGGCGCCGTCCAGGGCACGTACCCGCTCGCGCTGGGCGAGGATCTTCTCGCTGGTCATACGCTGCATGTACAGGTTCGGGGCGTGATCGGTCACCGCGTAGTACGCGTAGCCCCGGTCCGCGGCGGCCGCGATCATGTCCTCCAGCGGGGCCAGCCCGTCGGTGAGGTCGGTGTGGGTGTGCAGATCGCCGCGGATGTCCTTCTCGGTGAGCAGGTCGGGGAGTTCGCCTCGCAGCCCGGCCGCGATCTCGCCCCGGTCCTCGCGCAGGGTCGGGGGTATCCAGGGCAGTCCGAGCCTCGCGTAGATCGCCTCCTCCGTCTCGGAGGTGACGCTCTCGCCGCTCTCCACGTCGAAGAGCCCGTACTCGGACAGCTTGAGACCATGCCGTACGGCGAGTTCGCGCGTACGGATGTTGTGCGCCTTGGAGCCGGTGAAGTACTGCAGCCCCGCGCCCCAGGAGGCGGGGGGAAGGACCCGCAGATCAACCTGGAGGCCCGTGGTGGTCCGGACGGAGGTCTTCTTCTGCCCGTGCGCGATGACCTCGGCCGTGTGCGGGAGCGCCGTGAGGGCGTCCATGAACGGGCCCGACCGGTCCGCCGCCACCAGGATGTCCACATCGCCGATGGTCTCCCTCATACGGCGCAATGACCCCGCGTACGCGCACCGCTCACAGCCACGGATGTCCGACAGCTCGGCCACGAGCTGCTCGGCGACGTCCATGGCGGCGTTGACCAGGATCCGGCCCTTGCCGGCGTTCTGCAGTACGGAGATGCCGTGCAGGATGTTGTCCTCGGTCCGCTCGCCGAAGCCCTTCAGATCGCGCAGCCGTTCCCGGTGGATGGCGTCGAGCAGCTGGTCGACGGAGCTGACGCCCAACTCCTCGTACAGGACCATGGCCTTACGGGGCCCGAGCCCGGGAATCGCGATCAGCTCGCGCACTCCGGCCGGTACGGACGCCCTGGCCTCCTCGACGACGGTCATGCGGCCGGTGCGCAGATACTCCAGGACCTTGTCGGCGACCGACCTGCCGACGTTCGGGATCTCGCGCAGCGCCTTGGCGTCGAGCTTCGACACGTCCTCCGGGTGGCCCCCGACGGCGCGGGCGGCCTTCTCGTAGGCGCGCGCCTTGAAAGCCTCCCCACCCCTGATCGCGATGAGGTCGGCGTACTCCTGGAGCAGCGCCTCGACCTGGTCGTTGGCTCGTGGCATGTCTCCAGGGTCCCCCGCTCGCCCCGGGCTGGCACGCGGACGGCCGGTCGCGGGAGCCTGCTAGTTTGTCGAGCAGCAGTCACGCCTTCCCGGCCGGGCATCGCCTCCGCCGGGGAGGCTTTTTTCATGCCCCGGAACCCGTCCCCGGCCGCCGACCACGAAGGAGACCCATGCCCGACGTCACCGCGCGTCTCGCCGACGCTTCCGACCGCCCCACGCTGGAGCGCCTCTGGCTGATGTTCCGCCACGACATGTCGGAGTTCGACGGTGTGCTGCCCGATCCCCACGGAGCGTTCCGCGCTGATCGGCTGCACGCCGCCCTCACGGAGCCCGGCTGGGCGCCCTATCTCCTCAGGAGTGGTGGGCGCCCGGCCGGTCTCGCGTTCGTGCGCGGCCTGACCGGACCGACCCGCGTGCTGAACAGCTTCTTCGTGGTGCGGGGCGCGCGCAGGACGGGGATCGGCCTGCGTGCCGCTCAGGCGGTCGTGGCCCGCCATCCGGGGCCGTGGGAGGTCGCCTTCCAGGAGGTCAACGTCGCCGCGGTCCACTTCTGGCGTCGCGTCGCCACCGAGATCGCCGGTGACACGTGGACCGAGGAGCGCAGGGCGGTACCGGGCCGCCCGGACCTGCCGCCCGACACCTGGATCTCGTTCGTCGTCCGAACGAGTACATGACCGGCGAGCAGGTCCGGAGCGTGGACCGGTGCACCACGCGGCTCAGGAGAAGACCACGCACGCGGCGGCCGGTACCTCCACCGCGCCGGCACGGCGAAGTCGCCCGGTCCGCGGGTCCGCGTCGAACCAGGTGATGTCGCCGGACCACTCGTTGGCGACGTACACCCGGCGCCCCGACGGGTCGGTCACCAGATCGCGCGGCCAGCTGCCACCACAGTCGACGCCGTCCACGAGCTGTGGTTTCTCGGCGTTCTCGGCGACGGAGAACGTCAGGATCCTGTTGCTGCCCCGCACCGCCGCCCGGGCGAAGCGTCCGTCGGGCGAGACGGAGACGACGGAAGGGTAGGCCCGTTCCCCTTCGGGGACACCGTCGGAGTCGATGGCGACCTCCGACAGCGGTTCCAGGCGCCCGGACTCCGCCTCCCAACGGCAGACCGTCAACTGCGGCTCCAGCTCGTGGAGCACGTACACCACCTCGCCGTCCGGATGGAAGGCGAGGTGACGCGGCCCCGACCCGGCACGGAGCACCGTCTCGGTGTGCGCCCTGAGCACTCCGGTGGTCCGGTCGAGCGCGCAGACCCGCACCGAGTCGCTCCCCAGGTCCACGCTCACCACCCATCGACCGCCGGGGTCGGGGAGCACCTGGTGGGCGTGAGGCCCCTGCTGCCTCTCCGGGTCGGGACCGGAGCCCCGGTGCGCCAGAACGACGGGGGGACCGGAGACACCGCCGTCGGGACCCAACGGGAGGCTGCTGACGCTGCCGGAGGCGTAGTTGGCGGTCAGCAGCCGGCGCCCCACCACACTGAGATGGGTGGTCCCGGCCCCGCCGACCCCCACCGCCGGGCCCAGAGCGGTGAGCCCACCGGCTTCCGGCCGCAAGGCAGCGACTCCGCCCTCCTCCGTGTCGCTCACCGCGTAGAGGACCCCGGTCTCCGGCGCGAGCGCGAGACACGCGGGGTTCGGCACGGTGCCGACGGTCGTACGCGGGGTCAGCGCACCGCTGGCCTCGTCCACTGCCGCGACCGTGATGCCCTTGCCGCCCCCCGAGGTGAACGAGCCGATGTACGCCCACCGGCCCGTGCTCCGGTCCGCCTCGTTCCTTCGTTCCGCGCCGTCCACAGGATGACCTTTCGTCGTTCCGGATCCGCTCGAGGCTGAACGACAGGCCCGGCGTGGGGGTCACCACGCGTTACTCCGTTCGTCAGGCTTCGGGCCGCGCCGTATCTCGAGATGCGTAAATCTCCCGATGGGGTGAACTGGTGGGGGAGTGCGCGAACAGGTACACGAGGGGCCGATCATGGGCGACGGAAACGGCGTCACCGTAGGAGTGCTGGGTTCCTACGGCGGGCGGAACGTGGGCGACGAGGCGATCCTCACCGCCATGCTGGACCGCATCAGGGCAGGGCGTCCGGACGCCCGCGTGGTGCTGTTCTCCCGCGATCCCGACCACAGCCGCGTCGCCCATCCGGGCATCGACGTGGTGGCGTGGGAAGGCGTGAACAGGGAGCGGATCAGCGAGCACCTGCGAGACCTCACCGTGCTCGTGCTCGGCGGAGGCGGAATTCTCTACAACACCGAGGCGCGCCGGTACCTCCGACTGGCGCGCACCGCTCAGGACCACGGCGTACCCGTCTTCACCTATGCCGTCGGCGCCGGCCCCCTCACCGACGAGGTCGACTGCACCTGGGTCCGTACGACGCTCTCCGAGGCGGCCGAGGTGACGGTCCGCGACGAGGAGTCGAAGCTGGTCCTGGAAGAGGCCGGGCTGAACCGTCCCATCACGGTCACCGCCGACCCGGCGCTGCTCCTCCAGCCCGGCGACGGCGGGGGCGAACTGCTCCGGGCGGAGGCCGTACCGAGCGGAGTGCGGCTCGTCGGGATGAGCGTGCGGGAGCCCGGCCGCGCGGCGGAACACCTCGACGAGGAGGGCTACCACCAACTCCTCGCCAACGTGGGCGACTTCCTCGTCAACCGCCTGGACGCCCATGTCGTCTTCGTCCCCATGGAACGCGACGACATCCGGCACGCGCACGCCGTCGCGTCCCACATGGCCGACGCCGGACGCTGCACGGTCCTGCACGGCACCTACCGCCCACAGCAGGTCATCGACATCGTCCAGCGGTTGGACCTGGCCATCGGCATGAGACTGCACTTCCTGATCTTCGCCGCGCTCGCACATATCCCCCTGCTGCCCCTGCCCTACGCCGGAAAGGTCTTCGACTTCGCCCAGCAGATCGGCGCGCCCGCCCTGCGCGGTGTGGTCCGGGAGAACGCGGGACTGCTCCTGGCCGAAGTGGACCGCCTGTGGGACGAGCGGCCCGCCCGCGCGGCACACACCGCCGCTCGCACGGCGTCGATGAGGCTGCGGTCCGCCGAGACCGCCGACCTGCTCCTCGCCTACCTGGACCGCATCGCCCCCCGACCCCTGGCACTCCGCACCGCGCCGACGTCCGCGTCCCCGGCCGGCTGAACCCGCCGGCCACCGGCCCCGAGGGAGAGACCGTGTCCTACCTGATGCCGCCCCGCGTCCCCCGGAGCGTGGAGCTGCCGCCGCGCCAGGCTCTGCACGCCGGCTCCACCCAGGTGCTCGTCGTCGGCGGCGGCCCGGCCGGGATCGGCGCGGCGCTCGGCGCCGCGAACGCGGGCGCCCAGGTCACCCTCGTGGAGCGGTACGGATTCCTCGGCGGCAATGCCACCGCCGCGCTCGTGATGCCGTTGATGAGCTTCCACAACGAGGTCAAGCAGGCCGTCACCGGCGATGCCGCCCGGCTGCTGCCGCCCGATCACGGCGAGGGCGAACCGGTCGTCGGCGGCGTGCTGTGGGTTCTGCTCGACCAGCTGGTGCGCGCGGGAGCGGCGATCCGCCCGTCGGTCGAGACCGGCTACACGGTGCCGTTCGACGCGGAGCTCTTCAAACTGGTGGTGTACGAGCTGCTGGAGACGCACGAGGTCCGCACGCTGCTGCACGCCTTCGCCTCCGGGGTCGTCCCCCTGCCCGACCGCGCACGGGCGGTGTTCGAGACCAAGTCGGGGCCGCTCGTCATCGACGCGGACGTGATCGTCGACTGCACGGGGGACGGCGACATCGCCGCCGCGGCCGGAGCCGCGTACGAGATCGGCCGGCCCGAGGACGGCTGGACGCAGCCCATGACCCTGATGTTCCGCATGGTCCGCTTCGACCAGGAGGAGTTCGCCGCGTACGCCCGGGCCAACCCGGACCAGTGGAAGGGTGTGCACGGGCTGTGGGACCTCGTCCGCGCCGCCACCGACGCCGGAGAACTGGACCTTCCCCGTGAGGACATGCTCTTCTTCGCCACCCCGAACACGGGGGAGGTGGCGGTGAACTCCACCCGCGTCACCGAGGTCGTCGGCACCAGCGTCTGGGACCTCACCCGCGCCGAATTCACCGCGCACCGCCAGATGGCGCAGATCGCCCGCTTCCTGCGCGGCCGCGTGCCGGGCTTCGCCGACTCGTACGTCGTGCAGAGCGGTGTCCAGGTCGGCGTGCGGGAGACGCGCCGGATCGTGGGCGAGTACCAGCTCACGGGCGAGGACGTGCTGACCGCCCGCACCTTCGACGACGCCATCGCCCGCGGCGCCTACCCCGTGGACATCCACAACCCGAGCGGCCGCGGCACCACGCTCAAACGGCTTCCGCGCGGGGAGTCCTACGACATCCCCCTGCGCTGTCTCTTCCCCCGCGACGTGGACCGCGTCCTGGTCGCCGGACGCTGTATCTCCGGTGACCACGTGGCCCACTCCTCCTACCGCGTCATGCCGATCTCGATGGCCACCGGCCAGGCCGCCGGCGTCTGCGCGGCCCTCGCCTCGGCCCAGGGCAAACGGCCCCGGGACGTTCCGCCGAGCGAGGTCCAGCGGGTACTCCGCTCACAGGGCGCCAGCCTGCGCTGAAGCGGGCGCGCGGCCGTGGGGAGGCCGGCGGCGGGTACGCCGACGTGCAAGCGCGGGTGCCGCGGCCCCTCAGATGACGCCGCGGATCGCCGCCTCGAACCCTTCCACGTGGCCCGCGGCGAGGGCTGCCGCCTTCTCCGCGTCGCGGTCGATGATGGCGCGCAGCAGCGGCCCGTGCTCGTGGACGTGGCCCGCCAGGCCCGGCAGCCGGTCGATGAACAGACACCAGATCCGCGTGGCCAGGTTGTCGTACCTGACCAAGGTGTCCTCGAGGTACGGGTTGCCGGTCGCGGCGTAGATGGCGCGGTGCAGGGTCATGTCGACCCGGATCAGGTCCGTGCCGCCGCCGGACGTGTCCGCCAGCCGCGCCAGCAACCGGTCGAGTCCCTCGCGATCGCTCTCGGTGGCGCGTCGGGCGGCCAGGGCGGCGGCGAGTGGCTCGAGTCGCTGGCGGACCTCCGAGATGTGTCCGAGATCGGCGATCTGGACCTCGGTGGCGAAGGTGCCGCGCCGCGGGTAGGCGACGATCAGGCGCTCGTGCTCCAGGCGCTTGAGGGCTTCGCGGACCGGAGTGCGCCCGAAACCGAGTTCGGCGGCGATCCGCTCGTCGTTGATCGGCTCTCCGGGGCGGATCCGGAGGGTCACGAGACGGTCGGAGATGGAGCGGTAGGCCTGGTCGGCCAGCGTCTCCCGGCCGTCACCGGCCACGGTCGAAGAAGTCACTCCGCACCCTCCCTTGACGCGCCCGATCCGCGCTCCTAGTGTCTCACAAGCCGAAGTTGATATATCAGTCGTCTTTTAGTCGCTCCCGAGGGAGTTCTCATGACCGCCCACACCCCCGACCAGCGAGCGGCCCGCTCCGCGGTCCTCGGCGCTCAGCTCGACGACTTCGATCCCGAGATCGCCACGGCGATCGAGGCGGAACTGGCCCGGCAGCGCGGCACCCTGGAGATGATCGCGAGCGAGAACTTCGCACCGCTCGCCGTCATGCAGGCCCAGGGCTCGGTGCTGACCAACAAGTACGCCGAGGGCTACCCCGGACGCCGCTACTACGGCGGCTGCGAGCACGTCGACGTGATCGAGCAGCTCGCCATCGACCGCGTCAAGGCGCTGTTCGGAGCCGAAGCCGCCAACGTGCAGCCCCACTCCGGCGCCCAGGCCAACGCGGCCGTCATGGCCGCCCTGCTGCAGCCCGGCGACCCGATCCTGGGCCTCGACCTGGCTCACGGCGGCCACCTCACCCACGGCATGCGGATCAACTTCTCCGGGCGCCTGTACAAGGTGGCGGCCTACCAGGTCAGTGAAGTCGACCACCGCATCGACATGGAGCAGGTCCGCAAACTCGCCCAGGAGCACCGGCCGAAGCTGATCGTGGCCGGCTGGTCGGCCTACCCCCGCCGGCTGGACTTCGCCGCCTTCCGCCGCGTCGCGGACGAGGTCGGCGCGTACCTGATGGTCGACATGGCCCACTTCGCGGGCCTGGTCGCCGCCGGTCTGCACCCCTCGCCCGTACCCCACGCGCACGTGGTGACCACCACGACCCACAAGACGCTCGGCGGCCCCCGCGGCGGTGTGATCCTGTCCACCGCCGAACTCGCCAAGAAGATCAACTCCGCGGTCTTCCCCGGCCAGCAGGGCGGCCCGCTCGAACACGTCATCGCGGCGAAGGCCGTGGCCTTCAGGATGGCGGCCCAGCCGGAGTTCGCCGACCGTCAGCGCCGCACCCTGGAAGGCGCCGCGATCCTCGCCCGGCGTCTCCTCGCCGAGGACACCGAGGCCGCCGGAGTCAGCGTGCTGACCGGAGGCACGGACACGCACCTGGTCCTGGTGGACCTGCGCCACTCCGAACTCGACGGCCGGCAGGCAGAGGACCGGTTGCACCAGATCGGCATCACCGTCAACCGCAATGCCGTCCCCTTCGACCCGCGCCCGCCGATGGTCAGCTCCGGTGTCCGCATCGGCACCCCCGCACTGGCCGCCCGCGGCTTCGGGGCCGAGGAGTTCACCGAGGTCGCCGACATCATCGCGACGGCCTTCCTGCCCGGCTTCGACGCCCGGACGGCCGCCGCGCTGCGCGCCCGGGTCCAGGTGCTGACCGACCGCTTCCCGCTGTACCCCGTCGATCCGCGGTCCGCGGCCCAGGAGGCCGGTCGGTGATGCACCCGCACCTCAACGCTCCCGGCACGCCCGGCGACGTCCTGCCCGACCACCCCGACTTCCTGTGGCGCGATCCCGACCCCAAGCCGTCCTACGACGTCGTCATCGTCGGCGGCGGCGGGCACGGCCTGGCCACCGCCTACTACCTGGCCAAGAACCACGGCATCACCAACATCGCGGTCCTGGAGAAGGGCTGGCTCGCGGGCGGCAACATGGCCCGGAACACCACCATCATCCGCTCCAACTACCTGTGGGACGAGAGCTCCGGCATCTACGAGCACTCGCTGAAGCTGTGGGAGACCCTCGAAGAGGATCTCGACTACCCCATCCTCTTCAGCCGGCGCGGCGTCCTCAACCTCGCCCACAGCCCGCAGGACATCCGCGACAGCAAGCGCCGTGTCTATGCCAACCAGCTCAACGGCATCGACGCCGAGTGGCTGGAGCCGGACGAGGTCGCCAAGGTCTGTCCCATCGTCAACGTCTCACCCGACGTGCGCTACCCGGTCCTCGGCGCCACCTACCAGCCGCGCGCCGGCATCGCCAAACACGACTACGTCGCCTGGGGCTTCGCACGCAGGGCCGACGCCTACGGCATCGACCTCATCCAGAACTGCGAAGTCACCGGCATCGACATCCAGGGCGGCCGCGTCACAGGGGTGCGGACCACACGGGGCGACATCGCCGCCGGGAAGGTCGCGCTCGCGGCCGCGGGACACTCCTCCGTACTCGCCTCCATGGCCGGCCTGCGGCTCCCGCTGCAGAGCCACCCGCTGCAGGCGCTGGTCTCGGAACTGCTCGAACCGGTGCACCCGACCGTGGTGATGTCGAACGCCGTGCACGTGTACGTCTCCCAGGCCCACAAGGGCGAGCTCGTCATGGGAGCCGGCATCGACGGCTACAACGGCTACGGACAGCGCGGCGCGTTCCACATCCTGGAGCGCCAGATGGCCGCGGCGCTTGAGCTCTTCCCCGTCTTCGCCCGCGCCCACATGCTGCGCACCTGGGCCGGCATCGTCGACGTCACTCCGGACGCCTCTCCCATCGTCGGCCCGACCCCCGTCGAGAACCTCTACCTCAACTGCGGCTGGGGCACCGGCGGCTTCAAGGCCACCCCGGGCGTCGGCTGGTGCTACGCCCACACCATCGCCACCGGCGAATCGCACCCCTACAACGCGCCCTTCACCCTCTCCCGCTTCACCACCGGCGCCCTGGTCGACGAGCACGGCGCGGCCGGCGTCGCCCACTGACCACCGCCCCAGCCAAGGAGATCGACATGCAGCTCATAGCCTGCCCCTGGTGCGGTGAGCGCGAGGAGACCGAATTCCACTACGGCGGACAGGCGCACGTCGCCTACCCCGACGACCCGTACGCCCTCGACGACGAGCAGTGGGCCCAGTACGTCTTCTTCCGCGACAACCCCCAGGGCCCGTTCGCCGAGCGCTGGGTGCACGCGGCCGGCTGCCGGCGCTGGTTCAACGCCGTGCGCGACACCGTCACCCACGCGTTCCTGACGGTCTACGAGATCGGCGCCGAACGCCCCCTCACCACGAGCACCACAGCCGCCGCACCGCGGCCGAAGGGCCAGGAGGCCGGCCGATGAACAACCCGTTCCGCGCCCGCGGCCGATCCGAGCGTGGCCGCATCGACCGCGGCACCGTCCTCTCCTTCACCTTCGACGGCACCGCCTACACCGGGCACCCCGGCGACACCCTCGCCTCGGCCCTGCTGGCCAACGGGGTGCACCACGTGGCGAACAGCATCCGGTACGGAAGGCCGCGCGGCGTCCTGGCCGCCGGAGCCGAAGAACCCAACGCGCTCGTGCAGATCGAGGCCCCCTTCCCGGAGCCCATGCTCACGGCCACCACCGTGGAGCTGTACGAGGGCCTCGTCGCACGGGGCCTGTCCGGCCAGGGCCGCCTGAGCAGCGAGCCGGACCCGGCCCGCTACGACTCCATGCACGCCCACTGCGACGTCCTGGTCGTCGGCGCCGGCCCGGCCGGACTGTCCGCCACGCTGGCGGCCGCACGCTCCGGAGCCCGGGTGATCCTCGTCGACGAACTCCCGCAGCCCGGCGGCTCGCTGCTCGGCACCCAGGAATCGCTCGACGGCGCACCGGCGACCGCATGGGTCGACGCCGTCGTCGCCGAGCTCGATTCCTGTCCCGACGTGCGGGTACTGCGACGCACCACCGCCTTCGGCCACTACGACGACGGACTCGTCCTGGCGCTGGAGAAGCGCACGGACCACCTCGGCGCCGCGGCGCCCGCCCACGTCTCGCGGCAGCGGATCTGGCGCATCCGCGCCCAGCAGGTCGTGTACGCCACCGGCGCCTACGAACGGCCGGTCGCCTTCGACGACAACGACCGCCCCGGCGTCATGCTGGCCGGCTCGGCGCGCACGTACCTCAACCGCTTCGGCGTCCTGCCCGGACAGCGGGCCGTCGTGTTCACCACGAACGACAGCGCCTATCCCGCCGCGCTCGAACTGGCCGACGCCGGGATCCGGATCGCCGCGGTGATCGACGCCCGCGAGGAGGTGCCGGCGCACTGGCGCGCCGCGTGCGACGAGCGGGGCATCGACCTACGCGCCGGTCACGTCGTCACCGGAACCAGCGGTATCGAGCGCGTCTCCCGCGCCCACGTCGCCCCCTTCGGCCAGGACCGCCGCCTCGGCGGCCGACAGGGCATCGACTGCGACCTGCTGCTCGTCTCCGGTGGCTGGAACCCGGCCGTGGCCCTGTTCAGCCAGGCCCGCGGCGCCCTGCGCTACGACGCCGGCATCGGAGCCTTCGTGCCCGCCCAGGCGCTGGACAGCGTCCGTACGGCGGGAGCGGCAAGCGGCACCTTCACCCTGACCGGCTGCCTCACCGACGGCGCGGACGCCGCCGGACGGGCCCTGTCGTCCCTCGGCAGGACCGCCCCGGTGATCGCCCTGCCGACCGCCGCCCCGCTTCCGGACGCGGCACCCTGCCGGGTGCTGTGGCGCGTTCCGAGCCGGCGGGACCCGGACGGCTCGCACCAGTTCGTCGACCTGCAGCGCGACGCCCATGTCGCCGACGTGCTGCGAGCGACCGGGGCGGGGCTGCGGTCGGTGGAGCACGTCAAGCGCTACACCACGATCGGCACCGCCCACGATCAGGGCCGCACGTCGGGCGTGATGACCTCGGGCATCGTCGCCGAGGCACTCGGAGTGGACGTCGCCGACCTCGGCACCACCCGCTTCCGCCCGCCCGCCGTACCGGTGGCCTTCGCCGCCTTCGCGGGCCGCAACCGCGGGGAGCTGTTCGATCCGGTCCGGGTGACCGCGCTGCACCCCTGGCATGTCGAGCACGGCGCCCTGTTCGAGGACGTCGGCCAGTGGAAGCGTCCCTGGTACTACCCGCGGGCGGGCGAGACCATGGACGAGGCGGTGCTGCGCGAGTGCCGGGCGGCCCGCACGGGTGTCGCGATGATGGACGGTTCCACGCTCGGCAAGATCAATGTGCAGGGTCCGGACGCCGGCGTCCTCCTCGACCGGCTTTACACGAACATGATGAGCACGCTCAAGGTCGGCCGGATCCGCTACGGCGTGATGTGCGGCGTCGACGGCATGGCCCTCGACGACGGCACCGTGATCCGAGTCGCCGAGCAGGAGTTCCTGCTGACCACGACCACCGGCAACGCGGCCAGGATCCTCGAATGGATGGAGGAGTGGCTGCAGACGGAGTGGCCCGGCCTGCGCGTGCACCTCACCTCCGTCACCGAGCACTGGGCGACCATCCCCCTGGTCGGCCCCCGCTCCCGCGACGTGCTGGCCCGGGTGGCTCCCGAACTGGACGTCGACAACGACGCCTTCCCCTTCATGGCCTGGCGGGACACCACCGTCGCCGGCGTCCCGGCGCGGGTGTGCCGCATCAGCTTCTCCGGTGAACTCGCCTACGAGATCAACGTGCCCGCCTGGGACGGCATCACCGTATGGAAGGCCCTGTACGCGGCCGGCGGCGCGTTCGGCATCACCCCGTACGGCACCGAGACGATGCACGTGCTGCGCGCCGAGAAGGCGTACCCGATCATCGGGCAGGACACCGACGGCACCATCACCCCGCAGGATCTGGGCATGTCGTGGGTCGTGTCCGAGAAGAAGCCGGACTTCATCGGCAAGCGGTCCTTCTCCCGCGAGGAGAACCGGCGCGACGACCGCAAGCAGCTGGTGGGCCTGCTGCCGGCCGACGAGCGGGTCCTCCTGCCCGAAGGAGCCCAGATCATCGCCACCAGCACCGTTCCGGCGCCACCGGTCCCCATGCTGGGCCATGTCACCTCCAGTTACCGCAGCGACGCCCTGCGGCGGACGTTCGCCCTGGCCCTGGTGCGCTCGGGAACCCGGCGCATCGGCGAGACCCTCTACGTCCCGCTGGACGGCCGGACCGTCCCGGTGACCGTGACCGACCCCGTGCTCTTCGACAAGGAGGGAGCTCGCCGTGACGGTTGAGACGCCCACTCGCCACAGCCCGCTCTCCGGGTGGCAGGACCGCCTGGCGGGGCTGCCCGCCGGACTGGAGGCGAGGGAACTGCCCTTCCTGACCCAGCTCACCCTGCGGGTGCGCCCCGGCAGTCCGGCGGCCGGGGCCGTCGAGGCCTCGCTGGGCACCCCACTGCCGGGGCCCCTGCGCGCCGAGATGTCGGACGACGTCAAGGTGCTGTGGATGGGCCCGGACGAATGGCTCCTCGTGGCCCCGGAGGGCCGACAGGACGCACTCGTCGAGCGGTTGCGGGCGGCCATCGGTGACGAGTTCGCCACCGTCACCGACGTCTCGGCACAGCGCACCACGCTCGCCCTTTCCGGGCACCTCCTCCGCACGGTGCTTGCCCAGGGCTGCGCCCTCGATCTGGACCCGCGGGCGACGCCCGTCGGCTCGTGCCTGACCACGGTCCTCGCACAGGCCCCCGTCACGCTGGTCGTGCGGGAGGAAGCGGCCGCCGGCGTGTGGCTCCTGGTCCGCTCCTCGTTCGCGTCCTACCTCGCCAGCTGGCTCGTCGACGCCTGCACGGAATACGGCGGAGGCACCGGATGACCATTGCCGAACGCCTGGCGCCGGCCCGCGCCGTCGCCTGGCACTGCCAGGGCCGCATCCTGCTCCACGGCAACCGGACCGTCGTCTTCGACCGACCCCGCGGGGCCCCCGCGCCGATGCGCGAGGGCCCCGCAGTCGGGGTCACTTCACCGAACCCGCCATCACTCCCTGTACGAAGTGACGCTGGAAGGCGAAGAAGACCACCACCGGCACGATCAGCGAGAGGAAGGCTCCCGGCGCCAGGACGTCGATGTTGCTGCCGAACTGCCGGACCTGCGACTGCAGTTCCACCGTCAGCGGCTGCGAGGAGCTGTCGGCGAAGAGCAGCGCCACCAGCATGTCGTTCCACACCCAGAGGAACTGGAAGATCGCCAGACTGGCGATCGCCGGGCGGCCCACCGGCAGCACCAGCCGGGTGAAGATCCGCCACTCGCCGCCCCCGTCCATCCGCGCCGCCTCCAGCATCTCGCGCGGGATGTCGGCGAAGTAGTTGCGCAGCAGGAACACGGCGAACGGCAGCCCGTAGGCGACATGGAAGAGCACCACGCCCGGGATCGTGCCGAACAGCCCCAGCTGCCCGAACAGCTTCGCCACCGGCAGCAGACCCACCTGCACCGGCACCACAAGGAGCGCCACCACGCCCAGGAAGATCCAGTCCCGGCCCGGGAACTCCAGCCAGGCGAAGGCGTATCCGGCGAGCGCCGCGACGACGACGACCAGGACGGTCGTCGGCACCGAGATCAGCACCGTGTTCCAGAAGGCCCGGGTGATGCCGGCGTTGCCCAGGAGGGCGGTGTAGTTGTCCAGGGACAGCTGACCGGGCCCGGTCAGCGCCGTCCACCAGCCGCTCGCCGCGTTGTCGCTCGCCGAGCGCAGCGAGGACAGCAGCAGCCCGGCGACCGGGGTCACCCAGATCAGGCCGACCACGGCCAGGAACGCCTGGACCAGGCCGTTGCCCAGCCAGCGGCGCAGCCGGCCGCCCGGCATCGTCGCGGTCGCACTCATGACTGACTCCTGCGGAAGCGGCGGACGTTGAACACCATCGCGGGGATCACCAGGAGCAGCAGCAGTACACCGAGCGCGCTGCCGAGCCCCTGGTTGTTGCCGCCGCCGAAGGAGACGAGCCACATCTGGGTGGCCAGCACGGTGGCGTCCTCCTGCACCGGCCCCGGCGCGATGATGTAGATCAGGTCGAAGACCTTCATCACATTGATCACCAGCGTCACGAAGACGACGGTCAGTACGGGCGCCAGCAGCGGCACGGTGATCCGGCGGAAGACCTGCCACTCGTTCGCCCCGTCCATCCGCGCCGCCTCCAGCGCGTCGCGTGGCAGGGACGAAAGACCGGCGCCGATGAGCACCATCGCGAAGCCCGTCCAGATCCACAGGTACGCGCCGATGATCGCCGGAGTGACCAGGGCGGGACCGAGCCAGGAGACACCCTCGTAAGGCGGCGCGAAGTTCTCCGCGGGCAGCAGGACCGTGTACGCGCCCGCCCCGAGGCCGGTGAAGCGGAACGATCCGTCGGCCGCCGTGGTCGCGGTGGCGACGGTCTTCCCGTCGCGCACGGCCTCCACCGTCATGCCGGGCAGCCCCCGCTCCCCGGCGTCGACGGCACCGGGCCGCCCGCCGCCACCGGGCGTGAAGTCGAGGTACACGGCGCCGGCGACGTCCTTCGGACCGGCCTGGCCGGCCGCCGCCGGCTTCGCGCCGGCGGGCAGCTCCTTGGGCGGCACGCCGACGAAGCCGAGGGCGACGCTCTGCCCCGGGGAGACCGCGTCGGCCGTCCCGTAGGAACCGTCCGGACGCTTCTCGAGCCCTTGCCCCTCGCGGGCCCGGGCCTTCGGGTACGACGAGGAGTCCTGGAACACGTCGTGCACGCCGACCACCGCCGCGTTCAGCACGCCCTTGTCCGGGTCCTCCTCGTACGCGAGGCGGAAGATGATGCCCGCCGCCAGGAAGGAGACGGCCATCGGCATGAACAGCAGCAGCTTGAACGCGGTCGCCCAGCGGACCTTCTCCACCAGCACCGCGAGGATCAGCCCGAGACCGGTCAGCAGCGTCGGCGCGACGACCACCCAGATGGCACTGTTGCGGATGGCGGTCAGGGTGGCCGGGTCGCGGAACATCTCCGCGTAGTTGCCCCCGCCGACGAACTCGGTGCCGGACGCGTCGAAGAAGCTGCGGCCGACGGAGAACAGCACCGGATAGACGACCAGCGCGCCGAGCAGCAGCAGCGCCGGCAGCACGAACGCGACGGCGATGATCCGCCGGCGGCGCCGGGCCCGGTCCCGCGGACTGGCGTCCCGCCGGCCGCCCTCGGCGGCGTCGGCCCGGGCCGGCGGGGGAGCGGTGAGTGTGGTCATGACGGCCGCCTCAGCTCTTGTACGCCTTGGCCGCCGCGGCCTCCAGCGCCGCGGCGGTGCCGGCCGGGTTCGACGCGTCGCGCAGGAAGTCCTGGAGGATCTTCCACTCGCCCACGCCCTTGGTGCCGCCGAACGCCGCCGGAGCCTGGTCCGACATGTCGAAGCGCACCGAATCCCCGGCGTCTATCAGCGACTTGGCAGTCTCGCGCAGCGTGTCGTCGCCGTAGGAGGCGAGGTCGAGCTTCTTGTTCGGCGACAGGAAGCCGCCCGCCTCGGCCCACACGGCCGCGGCCTCCGGCGTCGCGAGGTACTCCATGAACGCCATCGCGGCCTTCTGGTTCCTGCCGTCCTTCAGGACGACGGCCGCGTCACCGCCGCTGACCACCGGCGCCTTGCCGCCCGCGACCGCGGGGAAGGGGAAGAAGGTGGCGTCCTCGCCGATCTTCCTGCCGAACTGGTCCTTGGCGATGCCGGCGACGAAGTCGCCCTCGTACACCATCCCGGCCTCGGGCTTCGGGCCGAAGACCTTCTCGACGGAGCCGGGGAAGTCGGTGCCCAGCGCGCCCTTCTGGCCGCCCGCGATCAGCTTCTTGTCGGAGAACAGCGCGCCGAGGGTGGTGAGCGCCTTCACCACGGTCGGGTCGGTCCACTTGATCTCGTGCTTGGCGAGCTTGTCGTACTTCTCGGGGCCGGCCTGGGAGAGGTAGATGTTCTCGAACCAGTCGGTGAGCGTCCAGCCGTCCTCACCGGCGACCGCGAAGGCCGGCAGGCCCGAGTCGGAGACCGCCTGTCCGCTCCTGAGCATCTCCTCGTACGTCTTCGGCGGCTTCACGCCCGCCTGGTCGAACGCCTCCGGGTTGTACCAGACGGTCGACTTGTGGGCGGCCTTGAAATACAGGCCGTACAGGGTGCCGTCGACGGTGCCGTAGTTCTTCCACACCGGCGCGTAGTTGGCGTCGACGGACTTCTTCGCGGTGTCCGACAGCGGCTTGAGCCACTGCTGCCGGGCGAACTGCTGGAGCACGCCGACCTGGGGGACCATCACCACGTCGGGGGCGTTGCCGCCCTCGATCTTGCTGCCGACGACCGTGGAGACATTGTCACCGGTCGACGTGAACTGGGTCTTGGCCCCGGTCTTCTCGGTGAAGGCGTCCAGCACCTTCTGGAAGTTCTTCTGCTCGGCGCCGGACCAGACACCGGCCACGTTCAGGGTCTGGCCGCTGAGCTCCTTGCCGCCGCCGCCCGCGCTCACCGGGCCGCCGCCGCAGGCGGTCGCCCCGAGTGCCAGGGTGAGCGCCGAGCAGCACGCCATCGCCGTCCGTCGTCGCAACTTCATGGTCATACCTCCGAGGTGGTGTGGTCACTGATCCACCAGGCGGCGGTGGATCCGGGCAGTACGCCGGCCGGGCAGGGGCCGCTGGACAGCAGGGGGGCGCCGGCGACCGGCGCGGGCACCGACGCGGCGGTGAAGTTCACGGCGCAGACGAGCCCGTCGCCGCGCAGGAAGGCCAGGACGCCGGGCGGTGCGTCCAGCCAGCGCAAGGTGCCCTCGCCCAGCTGCGGCAGTCCGTGCCGCAGCTGCAGGCCCTCGCGGTACAGGTGCCAGAACGAGCGGGTGTCGGCCAGCGCCCGGTCGGTGGCGTGTTCGGCGAACCAGCCGGGCTGCGGCAGCCACGGCTTGGCGCTCTCCGCTCCGGTGCTGAAGCCGAACGGGGAGGCGTGCCCCGACCACGGCAGCGGCACGCGGCAGCCGTCGCGGATCCGGGCCCGGCTGCCGGTGCGCCGGAAGATGGGGTCGGTGAGCACCTCGTCGGGCAGGTCCACGACCTCCGGCAGGCCCAGCTCCTCGCCCTGGTAGATGTACGCGGCTCCGGGCAGGGCCAGCATCAGCAGGGCGGCGGCGCGCGCCCGGGCGACCCCGAGCCCGCTGCCCTCGGTGCCGGACTCGCCGTACCGGGTGACGGTGCGCACCTGGTCGTGGTTGTTGAGCACCCAGGTGACGGTGGAGCCGGTCCCCGCGATGTCGCGCATCGCCTCGTCGATCACCTTGCGGAAGGCGTCGGCGTCCCAGGGCGCGCCCAGCAGGTCGAAGAAGAACGCCTGGTGCAGCTCGTCGGGGCGGACGTATCGCGCGTGCTCACGGGCGGTCGGCACCGACACCTCGCCGACCAGCAGCCGCTCGCGGCCGTCGCGGGCCGTGTACTCCTCGCACACCGACCGCCAGTGGCGCCAGACGTCGTGCACCTCGGGCTGGTTCCAGGCGAGCGGGTTGACCGAGTCGCGGGTACGGGCGTCGGCCTCCGGGTCGGGGGAGTCCGGCAGGTCGGGGTGTTTGAACAGTCCGGCCGCCACGTCGATACGGAAGCCGTCGACGCCCCGGTCCAGCCAGAAGCGCAGGGCGTGGTCGAAGTGGGCGCCGACCTCGGGGTTGCGCCAGTTCAGGTCCGGCTGCTCGGGGGTGAACATGTGCAGGTACCACTGGCCGGGTGTGCCGTCCGGCTCGGTGACCCGGCTCCAGGCCGGACCGCCGAACATGGCGTGCCAGTTGTTGGGCGGCGCGTCGCCGTCCGGGCCGCGGCCTTCGGCGAAGTGGAAGCGGGCCCGGGCCTCGCTGCCGGGGCCGCCGGCCAGGGCCTCGCGGAACCAGGCGTGCTCGCTGGAGCAGTGGTTGGGGACGATGTCCAGCAGCACCTTGATGCCCAGCCGGTGGGCGTCGGCGACCAGCAGGCCGAATTCGGCGAGGTCGCCGAAGACGGGGTCCACGTCGCAGTAGTCGGCGACGTCGTACCCGTGGTCGTGCTGCGGCGAGGGGTAGAAGGGGCTCAGCCAGATGCCGTCGACCCCGAGCTTCTTGAGGTACGGCAGGCCGGCCCGGACACCGGCGAGGTCGCCGATCCCGTCGCCGGTGCTGTCCAGGAAGCTGCGGACGTACACCTGGTAGATCACCGCGTCGCGCCACCAGTGACGGCGGCTAGGGGCTGTGAGCATCACCCGTTGACCTGTTTCTGCGTGAAGGGTGCGCGCCACCCAGAGCGGGTAGCGGTTATGCATGCATGTTAGGTAGACGTGTCGCGAGGGTGTCAATGAAGTTGCCAAAAAACGGCGGAGGTTGGTGGTGAATGTCCCGATTTATATGAGTTCTCGCGCCCCGTCGATCCCTGTGGCTGATACCTAACGGGTATGTAGGTAACCGGGAGGTGAAAGAGTGAGGGGAGAGGCGTCAGCGACGACGGGCGATGGCCGCGAGCTCCTCCGCGAGCCGGCGCACCGCCGCCTCGGGCGTCTGGTGCTGCGCCATCGCGTCATGCGCCACGGCCTGCACGGCGAGGCTCACCTGCTCGTAGTGCGGGCTCTTGGGGCGCGGCGCGGCCGCGAGCACACTCGCCCGGAGCGCGGGCAGATAGGGGAAGCGCGCCACCAGCGCCGGATCCCCGTACAGTGCGGCCCGCACCGGCGGCAGGGCGCCCTCGCTCAGGACGCGGCGCTGCACCCGCTCGCTCGTGAGGTACGCGATCAGGTCGCGCGCCGACTCGGGATGCCGGGCATGGGTGCTCACGGCCAGATTGGAGCCGCCCAGCACACTCGCGCCCGGTCCCTGCGGGCCCGGCAGCGGCACCGCGCCGAACTTCCCCGCGACCCTCGACTGCGCGCCGGAGGCGCCGGCGTACGCGTACGGCCAGTTGCGCAGGAAGAGCAGCCGGCCGTCCTGGAACGCCTGCCGGGACTCCTCCTCCTTGTACGTCAGGGCCTCCCTCGGGATCCAGCCGTCCCGCACACCGCGGGAGAGGAACCCCAGCCCTTCGCGGGCGGCCGCCGAGTCGACCGTGACCCGCTCGCCCTCGTCGCCGAGGATCGACCCGCCCGCCGAGTACACCGCCTCGGCGGCGTTGACCGTCAGCCCCTCGTACGGCAGGAACTGGCCCGCGTAGCCGCCGAGTCCGTACTTCGGGGCGATGGTGCGGGCCTGCCGCTCCAGCTCCGCCCAGGTCCGCGGTGGGCGCTGCCCCTCCCGGTCGAGCACGTCCTTGCGGTAGAAGAGCATCCCGGCATTGGTCACGTACGGGACGGCGTGGAGCCGTCCGTCGTACGTCGCGGTGTCCACCACGGGCGGCAGGAAGCTCTCCAGCGGGAACCGGCCGCGCTCCAGCGGCGCGATCCACCCGGCCGCGGCGAACTCCGACGTCCACGCGACATCGATGTTGAGCAGATCGAACCTGCCCTCGCCCGACCTCAGATCCGTGATCATCTGGGCCCGGGTCTCGTCGGCCGAGTCCGGCAGCTCGACCAGGGTGACCTTCTCGGCCGGATGCGCGCGGTTCCAGCCGTCCAGGACGCGGTCGAGATAGCCGGTGAGATCACCGGCCGTCGCCAGCGTCATGGGGCCGCGCCCGCCCTCGCGCTCCGCGCCGCCCGACGGAGTGCCGGAGGCCATGTAACCCGTCAGTACGACCGCGAGAACCAGGAGACCCCTACCGGCGGCACGTATCCACCGCATAGGTTCCTCCCAGAGCGCCGCGCCGTACACCTTCGTCCGGCGACAGGGCATGTATACCCGTTAGGCATGGGCGATACTAGAGCCCACATCACACCGGGAGCACGCCAAGGGAGGACAGCACGGGTGCGCCTTCCCCTCCTCGCCCTCCTGGCCAGGGGCCCCGCCCACGGCTACGAGCTCAAGCAGGAGCTTGAGCAACTGCTGGGCGCCGCGTACCCTCCCACCAACGTCGGCCAGATCTATGTCACGCTCGGCCGGCTGGAGAAGTCCGGGCTGATCGAGGGCGAGGAGATCGCCCAAGAGAGCCGCCCCAACAAGAAGATCTACCGCCTCACCGACGCCGGGCAGGAAGCACTGCGCGCCTGGTTCGACGAGGCGGCGGACGAACCGAGGGTCCGGGACGAGTTCTTCATGAAGCTCGCCCTCGCCCCGCGCACCGGTCTCGCCGACCAGATCGCCCTCATCAACAAGCAGCGACGCGAGTACCTCACCACCATGCGCAACCTGTCCAAGCTGGCCGCCACCGAAGACCGGGACAACCGCATAGCCCACCTGCTGATCGAGGGCGCCATGCTGCACCTCCAGGCCGACCTCGACTGGCTGGAGCGGTGCCAGGAGGAACTGGAGGAGCTGCGATGACGGACTCCGCCGTCCCCGTGCCGCTGCTGCGCGCCGAGGGTCTTGTCAAGACCCACCACGGCGAGGGCGCGCCCGCACACGCCGTGCGCGGCGTCGACCTGACCGTGCGGCGCGGCGAGTTCGTCGCCGTCACCGGCCCCTCCGGCGCCGGGAAGTCCACCCTGCTGCACCTCCTCGGCGGCCTCCAGCGTCCCGACAGCGGCTCGCTCCGGCTGGACGGCGAGAGCACCGACGGCTGGACCGAGGCGCGCTGGGCGGTGGAGCGGCGGCGCCGCATCGGCATCGTCTTCCAGTTCTTCAACCTCGTCTCGAACCTCACCGTCGCCGACAACGTCGAACTGCCCGCCCTGCTGGCCGGCACCTCCGCCAAGCGGGCCCGAGCCGAGCGCGAGGAGCTCCTCGCCGAGCTGGGCCTCGACGGCAAGGCCCGCAGCATGCCCGGCGAGCTGTCCGGCGGCGAACAGCAGCGCGTGGCCCTCGCCCGCGCCCTGGTCAACCATCCGCGGCTGCTCCTCGCCGACGAACCGGCCGGCAGCCTCGACAGCAAGGGCACCCGCGAGGTGATGCGGCAGCTGACCCGCTTCCACCAGCGCGGCCAGACCATCGTGCTCGTCACCCACGACGCCCGGCTCGCCAGCGCCGCGGACAGGGTGATCAGCTTCTTCGACGGCCGGATAGCCGACGACGCGGAATTGGGCGGCACGCCGCCGCGCGGCCACGGCATCGCCGGCGTACTCGAACTGAAGGACTGACCGGTGCGGGCCATGCTGCGCTGGGCGCACGCCGATCTGCGCACCCACCGGGGCGAGGCGCTGTTCATGGTCGCCGCCACCGCCGGCATCGTCGCCTCGCTGCTGCTGGCCACGGCGCTCTTCGGCTACGCCACCAACCCCTGGCAACGCGTCTTCGCCCAGTCGCGCGGCGCTCACGTGTGGATCCACATCGGCCCCGCCGCCGACACCGGACCCCTCGCGACCCTCGACGGCGTCGAGCAGCTCTCCGGCCCGTACCGCACCGCGGCAGCCACCGTCGCCTCCGGTGGAGCCCGCGCCGGCGTGGAACTGCGCGCCACCGGTGCCGAGCCCCCCGACATCGGACGGCCCCAGGTGACGTCGGGCCGGTGGCTCGACGACGCCGTCCCCGAGGGCGTCGTCCTGGAATCCGGCCTCGCCCGCGCCCTCTGGGCCGAACCGGGCGATCGCCTGGCCCTGCCGACCGGCCGCACCCTGACCGTCCTCGGCGTCGCCGACAGCGCGGAACCCCGCTACCGCCCCGGTGAGCGACCCGGCACCGTCTGGGCCCTGCCGCGCGCGGTACCGGACGACCGCGGTGGCGGCCAGGTCGTCGGACTGCGCCTCGCCGACCCGGACGACACCGACTACACCGTCCAGCGCGCCGTCACCGCGCTCGGCGCCGGCGCCGTCACCGACGTCTCCACCTGGCAGCAGGCCCGCGCCGAGGCCCAGGGCGACACCCGGCTCCTCGGACAGGTCCTCGGCCTGTTCGGGCTCGGCGCGCTGATCGCCGCCGCCCTCGCGGTGTTCGGCGCCATCAGCACCCGGGTGCGCGGCCATCTGCGGGACATCTCCGTCCTCAAGGCCATCGGCTTCACACCCGGCCAGGTCGTGCGCGTCTTCCTCGTCCAGCACCTCGCCTTCGCCGTGGCCGGGGCGACCCTCGCCACAACGGCCGTCCAGACGCTCGGCCACCGCCTGCCCGGCCGGCTCGGCGACGCCGTCGGCGTCTGGCAGGGGCTCCAGGGCCACACGGCAGCGCTGCTCGCGGTGCCCGTCGCGGCGGTGCTGTTCATCGGGGCGGCCACCTGCCTCGCCGCCTGGCGGGCCGGACGCGTCGAGCCCGTACCCGTCGTCCCGGCCGCCGTGGCCCCGGGCGGCGGGCTGTCCCGGGCCGCCCGGGGCGCACTCGGACTGCGCGTACCGGCCGCCCTGGTCCTCGGCTGGCACCAGGCCTTCGGCCGAGGGCGGCGCGCCCCTGCCGCCATCGTTCGCCTCGCCCTGCCGCTGCTGCTGATCACCGTGGCGCTCGGCGCCTGGACCACCATCGAACGCTTCGACAGCCGCCCCGAACAGCTCGGCCACGCCGCCGCGCTCACCGCCCGCCCCGACGCGACCCTCACCGACCGCGAGGCCGCCGCGCTCCTCGAGGCCCACGACAAGGTCACCGCCGCCCACCCCGGCCTGGAGGTCGCCGCCCTGGTCCCCGGCCAGACCGGCACCATCGCACTGCGCGGCCTCGGCACCCGCGACGAGCCCTACCCGTACTCGATCGCCGAGGGCCGCCCCGCCCACGGCCCCGACGAGGCCGTCGCCGGCCAGGGCCTGCTCGACCTGCTCGGCGTCCGCGTCGGCGACTGGGTCCGCGTCACGGTCGGCGGCCACCCGCAGGTACTGCACCTCGTCGGCCGCAGCATCGAACCGGAGAACGGCGGCCGGGTCATCTCCACCTCGCTCGACACCCTGCGCGAGAACGACCCCGGCCTGCGCCCCACCCTCTACCAGCTCCGCCTCGAGCCCGGCGCCGACCCGCGCGCCGTCCGCGCCGAACTGGCCGACGCCTCCCGGGGCCACCTCGACATCCACGAGGTCACCACCCCCGCCGACCGGCTCTCCACCCTGCGCGGCGTCGTCGTCGGCCTGATCGCCGTCCTCGCCCTGATCGGTCTGACCGAACTCTCCACGGCGATCGGCGGCGCCATCCGCGAGGGCGAACGCGACCTGCTGGCCCTGAAGGCCATCGGGCTCTCCCCGCGCCAGATCACCGCCGTCGCCGTGACGGCCATCGGCTGCACCGCCCTGGCCGCCGCCCTCGCCGCGACGGCCCTCGGCGTCCCCTTCGCCCACTGGCTGATCGACCACGAGGCCCACACCACCGGCATCGGCTCCGGCATCGCCCAGAGCCCGCCCGCCGGGTACCTCATGGCCATGAGCGCGGCCGCCGTCCTCGGCGCGATCGCCCTGACGGCCCTCCCGGCGTCCCGCGCGGCCCGCCGCCGCCTCGCGGACAACCTGAGCGCGATCGCCTGACCTGTCGTCACCCCGACCGTCTCGCGATCGACTGGATTCCCGGCGCCGGTCGAGTCGGCGGGCAGGACGGCGTGCCGGTCCCGGGACGGGGCCCGCGGGTGGGTTCACCCCGCTGGGATCGACATTCGGTCGACCCTGTTGGGAGCGCTCTCGGGGAGGGGGCGTCGCGCACGATCTCCCCAGCCTTCTCGAGCCGCTGCGGATGGACCGCGCCAAGGCGTCCGACCAGCGGGAACAGCCGCAGGGCGGACCTGGTGACCGACCCAGGCGGCCCCCGGTGCCCGCTCCGGACACGCCGAACGTCTGTTCCGTTTCGGTCATCCCCGCGCCGCCCGACGTGGACGCGGCGTGTTCGACCGCGTGCGGCGCTCGGCGTGATCATACGATTGTGCCGACCATTGAGTGGCACATACATCCGATTCGGTGCCTGTGTGTCGCAGCCCGGCCACGGCGGCGGCGCTCTGACATGGGGGGAAATCACGTGCGTAGTTCCTTACCGGCCACGGCGATCGGCGGCGCGGACCCGGCCCGGCGCATCCCGGTCGTCGTCCACACGGCGGATCCCATATCCCGGGCGGGCGCGGTCAGCCAGCTGCGCCAGCACCCGGTGGTCGAACTCCGAGAAGAGGCCGAGACCCGACCCGGGACCGTGGCGGTCCTGATCGGCGAGACACCGGACGAGCCCATGCTCGCCCAGCTGCGCAGGCTGGTCCGCAGCGAAGGCGCCCGCGCCGTCCTGGTCGTGAGCGCGGTCCGCGAGGCCGAGCTCCTCGACGTCATCGAGTGCGGCGTCGGCGCCGTCGTCTGGCGCCACGAAGCGACCGCGCACCGACTCCTGCAAGCCGTGGTCGCCGCCTCCCGCGGCGACGGCGACCTCCCGGCCGATCTGCTGGGCCGCCTCATGAGCCAGGTCGGCACGCTCCAGCGCTCCGCGGCGGGCCACCCCGGTACCTCCACCTCGGGCCTGGTGGCGCGCGAGGTCGACGTCCTGCGACTGGTCGCCGAAGGGCTGGACACCGGCGAGATCGCGGGCAAGCTCTCCTACTCCGAACGCACCGTCAAGAACGTCATGCACGGGCTGACCACCCGACTCCATCTGCGCAACCGCGCCCACGCCGTCGCCTACGCCCTGCGGGAGGGCTACATCTGACCGCACGGGCAGCCCCGGGGGCAGCCGCCGAGGTCCATGCGGCCCACCGGTCCGCCCCCTCACCTTCCCCGCAGCGCCTGCGGCAGCGGGTACGGCGCGGTGAAGAATCGGCTGTGGATTCGGTCCGAGGATCCGGCCGAAGGCGGCAGCGCGCGGGGCACGTACACGGCAGGGCGGGGAGCACGACGATGATCCATGAGGTGGACGACGTCCTCAAGAGGATGCTCGAGGGCGGCGCACTCGCCGGTTCCGGCATCGACGTCTCCCTGGAGGCCCCCACCCGCGACTGGGCCGCCCGGCGCAACGCCCCCGCCATCAACGCCTACTTGTACGACATCCGGGAGGACGTGGGCCGCCGCCAGCGCGGGACCGTGCCGATCACGGACGAACGCGGCGCGGTCCTCAAACGCCGCCAGCCGCCCCGTTGGTTCCGGCTGTCGTACCTCGTCACCGCCTGGACGAAGCAGCCGCAGGACGAACACCGCCTGCTCTCGGCGGTGTTGGCGACGCTGCTGCCCCGCGAGATCCTGGCACCCGAGGAACTTCCGGGTTCACTCGGCGAGTTGGGGCTTTCCGTGCCTCTGACGGTCGCCGGGATCCAGACCGAGTCCCGATCCCTGGCCGAGATCTGGTCCGCGCTCGGCGGCGAACTCAAGCCGTCCCTGGACGTGGTGGTGACCGCGCCCTTCCCGGCGTTCCCCGAGTACGACGCCGGGCCACCGGTCACCGAAGGCGCCGCGGTCCGGGTACGCGGGATCGACGGCACCCTGGAGGGGTCACCGGAGCGGCTGCACCGGCCGCCGACCTCCGGAACCCACGCCCCGGAGACCCGGCGGCGATGAGGACGTACACCTCCGCGCACCCCGCCGGATCCTCGAACCGCCCCGCACCGGACCCGGCAGCCGCGCTCCTGGCCCGCCTGGCCCGCCTCCGCGAGCGGGTCGCGGCCCTGGTCGACCTTCGAGCCGCCGACGACCCCACCGCGGCGGACCCGCTGCGCGGCCTGTACCTGTCGGAGGAGGCGGTCGGACACGTACTGGACTCCGCTGCGAGGGAAACCGGCGCGGCATCGGCACCGGTGGCCGGTGCGGGCGGATCGGCCACCGACGCCGGGCCCTCCGCAGGCGTGGCCGAAGACCCCTGGCCCGGCGGAGTCGTGCCGGACGGTGACGAGCGCCCTGGCGCCGGTCCCGGGCATCACCGGCTCGGGCGGCCCCCGGCCGTCCACGCAGGCGTCATCGCCGACGCCTCCGACCCGCTGGCGCGGCTCGCGGTGCGGCTCGGGCTCGGGGAGGTGGAGACAGAGCTGTTGCTCGTCGCTCTCGCGCCCGACCTCGACCGGGGTTTCGAGCCGTTGTACGCGTACCTCAACGACGACGTCAGCCGACGACGGGCCACCACCGGGCTCGCGCTCGACCTCTGCGGCATCCCCGCACATCGGCCCGAGGCACGGGCCCGTTTCCATCCGGCGGCGCCGCTGGCCGCGCTCGGTCTGGTCGAGGTCGAGGAGCCCGAACGCCCCTTCCTCAGCCGCCCCTTGCGCGTTCCCGACCGGCTGGTCGCCCATCTCCTCGGCGACGACACCCTGGACGCCGCGCTCACCGGCCGCGTACGCCCGCTCGGGGCGCCCCGTGGACCGTACGACGAGGAGTTCAGCCGCAGGCTCGCCGGCCGGCTGGCCGCCGGACCGCTCACCGTCTATCTCCGCGAGCACCGTGAGGGCGACGGGCTCACCTGGGCCGCGGCGGCGCTCGGCGCGGTGGGACTCGGCGCCCTGCACTTCACCCCCGAAGACACCGCCCCCGGCCCTGGCACCGGCCCCGGCCCCTTCGCCGAGCTGCTGCGCGAGGCCAGACTGCGCGGCCACGCGATCGTCGTGTCACCGCTGCCGGACGATCCCGCGCCGCTGATCCGCGCGCTGGCCACGGAGGACGTACGGGTGCTGTTCGCCGGCACCGGCCCGTACGACCCCCAGTGGTGCGACCGCGACCCGCTGGTCCTCGACGCGCCGAGGCTGCGCGCGGGCGCCGCCGAGGCGTGGGCGGCGGCGCTCGGTGCCGCGGCGACCGGTGCGGGGTTCGACCTGGCGGCCACCGTCGCCCCGTACCGCCTCGGCGGCGACCGCCTCACGCGGGCCGCGCGCGCCGCCCTGGATCTCGCCGCCTTCGACGGCACCCCGCTGACCGCCGCCCATGTGCGGCTGGCCGCCCGCAGGCAGTCCGCGTCCGGACTGGAGCGGCACGCCCGCCGGATCCGGCCGGAGGTCGGCTGGGAGGACCTCGTCCTCCCAGAGCGGCCACGCGCCCAACTACAGGAACTCGCCCTGCGCGCCCGCCACCGCGACCGGGTCCTCGGAGACTGGCGGCTCAGCGCCGGAGGCGGCCGCGGGCGCGGTGTGCTGGGGCTCTTCGCCGGTGAGTCCGGCACGGGCAAGACACTCTCCGCGGAAGTCGTCGCCGCCGAACTCGGTCTCGATCTCTACGTGGTGCAGCTGTCGTCCGTCGTCGACAAGTACGTGGGCGAGACGGAGAAGAACCTGGAACGGATCTTCACGGAGGCCGACCGGACCGACGCCGTACTCCTCTTCGACGAGGCCGACTCCGTCTTCGGCAAGCGCTCCGAGGTCAAGGACGCGCACGACCGCCACGCCAACATGGAGAGTGCCTACCTCCTCCAGCGGCTGGAGTCCTTCGACGGCATCGCCCTGCTCACCACCAACCTGCGGGCCAACATCGACGAGGCGTTCACCCGCCGGCTGGACCTGGTGATCGACTTCCCGTTCCCCGACGCGGAGCAGCGGCTGGCCCTGTGGCGGCACGCCCTCGCGCGCGTGCCCCGCGCCGACGGCACCGATCCCGGGCCGTGCGCCCGCGACTTCGAGCTGGCCGGGGGATCGATCCGCAGCGCCGTCGTCACCGCCGCGTACGCCGCCGCGGGCCGGGGCGGACCGGTCACCACGGCCGACCTGCTGGAGGGCGCCCGCCGCGAGTACCGCAAGGCGGGCCGGCTGGTGCCGGGCGAGGGCGGCTGGTAGCGGGAGAAGCCGGCTGGTGCCGGGCGAGGGCGGCCGGTAGCGGCCCTCGCCACAGCGGCACTTCTACGGCTACTCCACGCGCCACTTCTGGTTCGGGGTCCCCGCGCACGTCCACAGCAGGAGCCTCGTTCCATTGGCGGTGCCATGGTCGTCCGCGTCCACGCACTTGTCCGCCTGCGGGTTCACCAGGTCGCCCTCGCCGCTCAGCACGAACTGCTGGGCCGGGTTGCCGCTGCACCGGGCCAGCTGGATGGGCGCCCCGTCGTCCCGTGAGCCGTTCGCGACATCCATGCACATGCCCAGCGCGCGGACGGTGCCGTCACCCCGGAAGTCCCACTTCTGGTTGGCCCGTGGAGCGCGGCGTACGAGTCCGTACGCGACTTCCACTTCGGCATCCCCGCCCTGGGCCTGGACCTGTCGGTCGCCCACTGGACCGCCGACGGCCTCCTCGCGGTCTTCTTCCTCGTCGCGGGCATCGAGCTGAAGCGCGAGCTCGTGGTCGGTGAACTGCGCACCCCCGCCACGGCAGCCCTGCCCGTGATCGCCGCCCTGTGCGGCATGGCCGTACCGGCGGCCGTCTACACCCTCGTCGCCGCGTCGGGCGGCGGAAGCCTCGACGGCTGGGCCGTCCCGATGGCCACGGACATCGCCTTCGCCCTCGCGGTGATCAGCACCCATCTGCCCGCCGGGCTGCGGGCGTTCCTGCTCACCCTCGCCGTCGTGGACGACCTCGGCGCCATCCTGATCATCGCGATCTTCTTTACGAGCGACCTCAACTTCTGGGCCCTGGGCAGCGCGTTCGCCGGACTCGTCCTCTTCTACGCACTCCAGCGCTTCCGGGTGCGCGGCTGGTGGTGGTACGTACCGCTCGGCGTCACCATCTGGGCGCTGATGTACAACTCCGGTGTCCACGCCACCGTCGCGGGCGTCGCCATGGGCCTCATCCTTCGCACCACCCGCGACAAGGGTGAGGACGCCTCCCCGGGCGCCCGCGTCTCCCACCTCGTCCACCCCTTCTCCGCGGGCGTGGCCGTCCCCCTCTTCGCCCTCTTCGCCGCCGGCGTCGGTATCTCGGGCGCCGCGCTCGCCCACGTCTTCACCGACCCGGAGCCGCTCGGGGTATTCCTCGGTCTGGTCGCGGGCAAGATCCTCGGCATCTTCCTCGGCACCTACCTGGCCGCCCGCTTCACGCGTGCCCAACTCAACCCCGACCTTGCCTGGGCCGACGTCTTCGGCCTCGCCACGCTGGCCGGCATCGGCTTCACCGTCGCCCTCCTCATCGGCGAACTGGCCTTCCCGAACGGTGCCGAGGCCGAGCACGTCAAGGCCGCCGTCCTGATCGGCTCCCTCACCGCCGCCGTCCTCGCCGCTGTACTCCTGCGCCGTCGCAACCGCGTCTACCGGCGCCTGTGGGAAGACGAAGAGCGCGACGAGGACGCGGACGGCATCCCGGACATCTACCAGACGGGGTCGGCGGGCGGCGGCCGGTGACCGGGGGGATGCGGTTACGCGCCCTTGGGTACGGCTGTCGTGGTCGCCGTCCTGGTCATTCGCACCGCCGTACGTGAGACGCGCGAACCGGGGAGCCGTTCTCCCAACTCCAGGTTCTTCAACTTCGGTTTCCCCGAGGACGTCGCCCTCCACGCGCGCAGCCCGCGCTACAACCCGGCGTGGCCGGCCACGGGAACCTTCGTGCACCACAACCACGGGCACCCGGCTCGCCGCGCGACCTCGTTCCCCAGGCTGCTCCGCGTCGACGGACGGGACCTGCACGTCACGACCTCGACGCCGACGACGGCACCCTGGTCGTGGACCTGGTGGCGGTCTTCGACGAGTTCCTGCCGAGGGGACCGTCACCCAGCCCGCCTGGCCCGGCGAGAAGCTGAAGGACTACTGGAGGGACGCCGCCGAGCGCTGACTCGGGGCGTCCTCCAAAGCCGCGGCCGGTGGGTCGGCGGGACGCACCCACACCATCGAGTACCAACGGCGGGTGTCGCGCAAGGTCGTACCGGCCGGTACTCATCACTCGGTGCCCCCTGCATCAGGGTTGGGGCGGCTCCGCCCGGCGGAGCCCCCTGCTCACCGCGGATCAGCGGAAGACGGGCGCCGGCTTCAGTGAGCCGGCTGCGCGGTTCAGCTGTGGGCGTGCACTACCCGCCCGGACCAACGGCGACGCTGTCGGGCGGGAGGCCCGAGGAGACGGCCGCGCCCGGCTTGTGGTGCAGCAAACCCCATGGCGCGCCCCGCGGGTGGAAGACGCAGTCGGCCGAGGCCGGGGGAGTTTCTGCCGATTTCCTGTACGAGGCGCGCGCAGGCGCGGCATGCTCCGGAAGGACGGGGGAGCCGGGGCGATCCCGGCGGGCCAGAACGAGGAGGCGTGGCGGTGCGGGACCAGCTGCTGGGGGGCCGTTACCGGCTCGTAGAGCCGCTCGGCGAAGGCGGTATGGGGCAGGTGTGGGAGGCGCGGGACGAGAAGCTGGACCGGCCCGTGGCGGTCAAGCTCATTTCATTGCTCTCCGGCGGCGGCAGCCACGCCACCGACGCCCGCGCCCGCTTCCTACGCGAGGCGCGGCTCACCGCCCGGCTCCAGCACCCCCATATCGTGACGCTGCACGACGTCGGCGAGGCGGACGTCGAGGGACGGACGACGCCTTTCCTCGTCATGGAACGGCTACGGGGCCAGGGCCTAGACGCCCTGCTGCGCAACGGTGACGTGACCCCAAGGGACGCGGCGCGGTGGGGCTCCCAGGTGGCCGACGCGCTGGCCGAGGCGCACGGGGTCGGTGTCATGCACCGGGACGTCAAGCCCTCGAACATCATGGTCACAAGCTCCGGCAACGCGAAGGTTCTGGACTTCGGCATCGCGCGGGCGGCCGACCCATACGCTACCGCGGACCGGCTGACACAGACTGGTTTCATCATCGGCACCCCGCCGTACATGGCCCCCGAGCAGGCGCGTGGCCGCCCCGAACCCCGCAGTGATCTGTACGCCTTGGGCTGTGTCATCTTCGAACTCCTCACGGGCCGGTTGCCTTTCGAGGCCCCCGATACCATGGGCTATCTCAGCGCCCACCTCACGGACGACCCACCCGCGCCCGGCACCTTCGTGCCGGGTCTGGCGGCCGACTGGGACGCGCTGGTACTGCGGCTACTCGAGAAGGATCCGGGTCGGCGGCACGACAGCGCGGCGGAACTCGCAGCGGAACTGCGGCGACTGGACCGCGCGGCGCCGACTACCTCGACGACCGAGCGGGGTCAGGTCGTCGCGCCGACCATCCGTGTGACGACCCACGGGCCGGATGGTGCCGGCCTCGACGCGCGCCGGACCGCGACCGTCGCCATGGCGGCGGCGCTGACCTGCCTGCCGCCCCTGGTGTACCTGCTCTCCCAGACCGCCACCTACGTCACGGACCGCGGCGCGCCCGTGGGGCTACTCGTCGCGAACCTGCTGCTGGGCCTGGCCGAGTCGGCCGCGCTCGGCGCCGGTGTGGGGCTGCTGCTGCGCCGCAGACTGGCCGGCCGTCGGACGATTGCGGTGGCGGGCGTCGCGACCGCGCTGCACGGGCTGAGCGCCAGCGTCCAGTACCAGGTGGCGCACGGGCCGCAGACCGTCGCCGTGATCGCCCACGTCGTCGGACCGCTGATGGCCGTCGCCGCGGCGACGGCGGTAGTCGCGGCCCTTCGCCCCTCCACGGTCCGGTGGTGCCGCGACCCGCAGGTGGTCCCGGAGCCGGTCGTTCGGGCCGGGACCGTCGCACTCGCCCTGCTGACCCTGCTTGGTGCGCCCGTCGTCCCTGTCTCCGCCGGTCAGGCCGTCGAGGCGGGCGGGACGACGTATGAGGCGGGGATGCTCCAGACGGTGCTCTTCCTGCTCCTTGCGGCGGTGCTCGCCATCGGCGTGGTTCTGGTCCTCGTCCGGAATCCGGTGGGCCGTATGCCCGTTGCCGCGGGCGGGCTCGGCTTCGCCCTTGTGGCCTTGAACGGTCTGCTGCACGCAAACGTCCTAGGCTTCGCGTTCCGCATCCTGCTCTTCCTCCTGGCGGTCGCGGCCGTCGTCACCACGGTCCGCGCCGCACTTCCGCCCGGCCCCGCCCGCCGTAGGCCGTCCACGTAGCGCCAGCGACGCCGAACCCGTTCCGTTACCGGCAGCCACCAAGAAGGCGGGCATCATGAGAATCGCCGGTTCGGCCAACCGGCGATCCGCCGCTGTGTTGCCGCGCCGCTTCGGCCCTCACATTCCTTGTTGCGCCACGGGGCCTGCTCCTTCGGTTCGGAATATAGGAGTCTGGGCTGGCCGAATTGGTTCGGAATATAGGGGTCTGGGCTGGCCGACCGTGGCGGTGTGCAGCCGGCCCCCGGTCGACCGCTCTAGCCCCTGATCGCCGCCCAGACCGCCAGAGTGACGGTGATCACGGACACCCTTCGGAGCGTGCTGCGTAGGCTTGTGCAGTCGCCGCGGTGGGACATGCGACTCGTTGTACAGTAGAAAAACCGCCCTTGACCTGCAAAAACGCAGGCAGGGAGCCTATGTTCAGGAGTACCTCGATGATGCGGACCATGTTCAAGTCCAAGATCTAGCATCTGGGCGTTTGCGCAGGTCAACGCCGTACTGCCCGGGGCGAGGTCAGCAAGTGGTCAGCATCGGTCCCGGCCGGGTCTCTGGCGTGTGTAAAGGGATCCCCGCGGGTGCATCCGCCACCCGGGGCGTGACGCAGGGGAACAATCCCCGTCCCTCGGCGGAGAGCAGTCGCATGACCGCTGGAAGGAGCGCATCGCCGGTAGTACCTGGAGGTGAATGGAGCCCTGCCGCGGTGCTGACCACTGGGAACTACGTTGTGTCAGGTGACGTGTCGGTCGACGGGGGCATCCCACTCAACATGGATCGGCCGGGCGCGGCGGCTTGCATGAACGCTCCGGCTGCCGAAGCGATGCTTCTGCAGGGGGACGGCCTCCTGCAGGCCGGTCCGCGGTCGCCTTTCCGGAACCGGGCCCGTGCGGTGCTCCGTTCTCCGATGAGGAGCGCTCGCTCTATGTCCTCGCGGACCTGGGGGCGCGGCCGAGCGCTGAGTCGACACCGGACGCCCTTCACCCCTGTGAGGCGGTCAGGCGCCGTCTCGCCGAGCTCCGCGATCTGATCGTCAAACGGTGAGCACGGCCTGTAGTTGGGCCGGCCAGCGGCCGCGAGTGCCGTGGCCACCGGTGTGAGGCCCGGACGGGCGGGTCACGCCTGGCCAGGAGCCCCCGCCCTCAGCTCGAGACGGCCTCGGCCCAGCCGCGGTTGACGGTCTCTCTTGCCTTCTCCGTCTGCGCCTCCGTCGGAAACGTCGGCGTGCCCTCGACCGTCGGCAGTTTCTCGGCGGCGGCCTTGTCGAGGGTGCCGTCCTTCTCCATGGCGTCCATGAGGACGGGGCGTGCATAGGCGCCGAGCCGGATGTTCTGGCCCTCCGGGCTGAAGACGTACTCCTGCCACAGACGTGCCGCCGCGGGGTGCGGGGCGTCCTTGTTCACCCCGTCCGCGTAGTACTCGGCGAAGCTTCCGTCGAAGGGGATGGCGGTCCGCCAGTCGACGTCCGTGCCCTTCTCGCGGAATTCGTCGGCGTATCCGAGGTTGAGGAAGTCCCAGTCGATGCTGATCGGGGTCTGGCCCTTCGCGATCGTGGCCGGGGTGGATGCGACCGGGTTGAGGTTGCCGTTCTCGCTGAGCTCGGCGAAGAAGTCGATGCCGGGCTGGATGTCGTCGAAGGAACCCCCGTTCGCCAGGGCCGCCGCGTACACCCCGGCGAAGGCGGAGCCGGACTTGGTGGGGTCGCCGTTGAGCGCGACCTTGCCCTTGTACTCGGGCTTGCGCAGGTCGGCGAAGGTCGCGGGGCAGGTCTTGACGCGCTTGGCGTCACAGCCGATCGAGATGTAACCGCCGTAGTTGTTGTACCAGCGGGCCCGGTCGTCCTTCTGTTCCTTGGGGATCTCGTCGTACGCGGCGACCTTGTACGGAGCGAGCAGGCCCTGCCGTGCCGCGGACTGCGCGAACGAGCCCCCCACGTCGATCACATCGGGGGCGCGGCCTTCGCCCCTGTGCTCCTTCAGGGCGTTGATCTCGTCCTGGCTGGTACCTTCCGGGTTCTCCACGATGACCTTGATCCCGTACTTCTTCTCGAAGCCGTCGATCAGTGCGCCGTAGTTGGCCCAGTCGCTCGGGAGCGCGATCGTGTTGAGCGAGCCCTCGTTCTTCGCCGCTGTGGTCAGTGCTGCCATGCCGCCGGCGTCCGCGGCGGAGGTGGCCACCGCGGGTGCACTGGGCGCGGTGGTGGGCTTGTCTCCGCAGGCGCCGAGGGGCGCCGCGAGGACCAGGCAGGCGGCGACGAAGGCTGTCCGGAGACGAGGTGCGGGCACAAAGGCTCCATAACGGGCGGTCGCGTACTGATCGAGGCCAGCGTACGTTCGGCGGCCTCGGCAGCGCAGTCCCAGACGGCGGTGTCCGCTGTCTTCCCTGCGGCTGCCGTACCGGCGCGTTCTCAGAACCCCTCGTCGTCCCACCCGGCCAGGAGCGCCTCCCCGAGATCCATCGCGGGCGGTACGGCCCCGTCGTGGAGGGCCTGCTCGCTCCAGATGATCTTGCCGCGGGCGGTGTAGCGGGTGCCCCAGCGCTCGGCGAACTGCGCGACGAGGAACAGGCCGCGACCGCCCTCGTCGGTGGCCTCGGCCCGGCGCAGGTGCGGGGAGGTGCTGGACCCGTCGAAGACCTCGCAGATCAGGCTGCGGTCGTACAGCAGCCTCACCCGGATGGGCTCGGTGCCGTAGCGGATGGCGTTGGTTATCAGCTCGCTGAGGATGAGTTCCGTGGTAAAGGCGATGTCCTCCAGGCCCCAGTCCGCCAGTCGGCGGGCGCAGGCGTTGCGCACCGGGGACACCGCCGCGGGGTCGGGGGGTACGTCCCACTCGGCGATTCGCACGGGGTCCAGTCGGCGGGTGCGCGCCACCAGCAGCGCGACGTCGTCGCTGGGCCTGGTGGGCAGCATCGAGTCGATCACCACGGTGCAGGTGGCCTCCGGGGTGCGGGCGGGCCCGGCCAGAGCGGCGCGTAGCGCTGCCAGGCCCGCGTCCGGATCGCGGTCGCGGCTCTCGATCAGCCCGTCGGTGAAGAGTGCCAGCAGGGAGCCTTCGGGCAGGGTGACCGTCATGGTCTCCATGGGCAGGCCCTCGCCCAGGCCCAGCGGCGGGGAGACCGGCACCTCGGGGAAGGACACGGTTCCGTCGGGGCGGACCAGAGCGGGGCCCGGATGCCCGGCGGTGGCGGCCGTCACCTGCCCCGAGACGGGATCGTAGATGGCGCACAGGCAAGTGGCTCCGGTGATCCCCTGCCACTCCTGCTCGTCGGTGTCGATGTGGGCGACCAGCTCGTCCAGGTGGCTCAGGAGTTCGTCCGGGGGCAGGTCCAGGGTGGAGAAGTTGTACACGGCGGTGCGCAGGCGGCCCATGGTGGCTGCTGCGTGGAGACCGTGGCCGACGACGTCGCCGACCACCAGGGCCACTCGGGCGCCGGGCAGCGGGATGACATCGAACCAGTCACCGCCCACACCGGCCTGGGCGGCCAGATAGCGGTGCGCGACCTCGACGGCGGACTGCTCCGGTACGCCCCGGGGCAACAGGCTGCGCTGCAGGGTGACGGCCATGGTGTGCTCGCGGGTGTAACGGCGGGCATTGTCGACGGACAGCGCCGCCCGGGCGGTCAGCTCCTCGGCGAAGGACACGTCCTCCTCGTCGAACGGCGGGGAGTCCTGCCCCCGCCAGTAGCCGGCCATCCCCAGCACCACGCCCCGGGCCCGCAGGGGCACGGCGATCAGGGAGTGGATGCCGCGGTCCAGGATCTGCAGGGCGTTGGCCGGGTCCTGGGTCCGCCAGCGATGGGTGGCGCGCAGGTCCGCCTCCAGGACCGCACGGCCGTCGGCCAGCCCAGCCGCCATGGGGCCGGTGGGAACGAACCGGATCAGCTCGCCGACAGGGTAGAGCGGGTGGTCGCCCTGAAGGCCGACGGCGGCAGTGCGGCGCATCTCGGTGCTCGCTTCGGTCGGCTCCTCGCCGCGCAGCACCGGGTCCAGCAGGTCGACCGTGACCACGTCGGCGAACCGTGGGACCGCCACCTCCGCCAGTTCCTCCGCGGTGCGCTCGACGTTCAGCGTCGTTCCCACCCGCAACCCCGCGTCGTAGAGCAGCTTCAGCCGCTCGCGGGCCACCTCGGCCCTGCCGGAGAGTGCCCGCAGCTCGGTGGTGTCCCGCAGCGTGACGACGGTCCCGGCCTGCCCGTAGGGGGCGGTGGGACGGATGTTCACCGACAGCAGCCGATCGGCCGCCATGTGCAGCTCGTCGGTCGCGGAACGGCCCGATGCGATCGGCTCGGCGATCCCCTCTTCCAGACCAAGGTCCGTGACGGGGAGCCCTTCCGCGTCCACCGGCAGGTCCAGCAGCCGCCGCGCCTCGTCATTGGCCAGCAGCAGCCGTCCGCCGCCGCCGACGATCAGCACGCCCTCTCGCACCGCGTGCAGCACCGCGTCGTGGTGCTCGTACATCCTCGTCATCTCGGCCGGTCCCAGGCCATGCGTCCGGCGCAGCAGCCGACGGCTCACCAGAGCGGTTCCGCCCGCGGACAGGGCGAGCACCGCGGCTGCACTGCCGAGGACGACCGGCAGCTGCCGGTTCACCATGCTCTGCACGTTCTGCACCGTGACCGGGGAGGAGACGATGGCGATGACGCGGCCGTCGGAGTCCTTGACGGGGACCACCGAGACCACGGACTGCCCCAAGGACCCTTCGAAGGTCTCGGTGAAGGATTGGCCGGCCACCGCCTTGGAGAAGGGGCCGACGACGTGCTTCCCGATCTGCCGTGGGTCGCTGTGGGCGAGGGTGACCCCGGAGAGTGTGTACACGTTGATGCCGTCGACCCCGGCGATCTTCCGGGCCGCCTCGGCGCTCGGCTGTAGCACTGCGCTCGGACGGGGGCTGCGCAGGGCCGCGACGATTCCCGGAGATTCCGCGAACGTTCCGGCGGCGGCGAGCGTACGGTGCCGGGCGTCCACCATGCCGGCGCTCCGGGCTTGCACCACGAGCGCCACCACCGCGGCGGCGACGAGCAGCACCACGACGGCCAGCTGCAGGAGGAACACCTCGCCGGCCACGCTGCGCACGCTCAGAAGGGAGGACAGACGCTGCGGCCGCCGCGCCTCTCCCTTGCGGGGCTGGGCGTGCTCCTGACGCTCCTGGTGGCTTCCTGAGCGGGGACGCCGAGAGGGAGAGGAAGAGCTCGTGGTTGAGCCGAGCAGCCGACGTCGGACGCGTCCAAGTAGGTGGCCCATACTCCATCTTCTAACCTCTATGGGCCGTCGGCAGCGGGGAGCGACGGTCGCCGAGCCGGCGATCCGCGCCCTTCCGCGGAGCGAGGGTGTGGCGCGGCGCGTGGGGGCGCGGGCGTGATCCGGGCCGCCGCCGCGCCGATGGGGATCCCACGCCCACACGCCGTGCAAGAAGTCATGCTGGTGCAGAAAAATGGAAGGGTGGACGGGACGAGTTCAACGACGTGCCGGCCGCCGTTACCGCCCTGCTGCGCTGAGCCGGCCACCGGCGGCCGGGGCGTTTCCCGTGGCTCAATCCTCGCCACGGCGCACTTCGCGCCGCGGAATGCCCATGGTGTCCGGATAATGGATGGAACGGCGAGTGGAAGGGGACATCTCGTGCCATCGGTTCGGCCGGGGGGCGAGGAGACCCACGGCCCGTTCTGGTCCGAGCCGGGGACGCTGCTGGAGCACGTGCCCGTGGCCGTCTTCGGCCTCGATGACGGGGACCTCGTCTGTTACTGGGGGCCCGGCGCGCGGGACCTCTTCGGATATGACGCCACCGCCGTCCTGTCGATGCCCGGCGCCGTTCTCTTCGCCGACGGGCCCCGGGGCGCCCCCGATCCGTGCGCCCGGCTGACCGAGCGCGGCCGGACCCAGGGTTACTGGAGGGGGCGGCTGCCGGCCCGGCATCGTGACAGCACCGTCTTCGACTGCGGCTTCCGGGCCTTCTCCGTGACCGGATCCGGCGGACCTTCGGTGGTGATGGTCCTGGCGAGCCGTAGTGACGAGCTCGATCGGGTCAAGACCAACCTCGCCTTCCTCGACGCCCTCTTCGAGACTTGCCCCATCGGTCTGGTCATGCTCGACCAGGACCTCCGGTACGTCCATCTCAACCAGGCGCTCGCCGACATGGACGGTCTGCCGATCGAGGCCCACCTCGGGCGGCGCATGGACGAAATCATGATCATGTCCGACGATGGTGAATACCAGCGCATGCTCCGCGGCGTCGCCCTGGGCGGAGCACCGGTCGTGGGGACCCTGGTGGGCATGCGTCCGCGGGGGCATCCGGACCGTGACCAGGTGCGGTCGGTGAGTTTCTTCCCCCTGAGCCAGGCGGTCGGCTCGCGCCCCGGAGTGGGCGGGCTGATGCTGGACGTGACCGACCGGGAACAGGCCATCCTGGAAGCCACCGCCAGCCGTCGACGGCTGGCTCTGCTGGACGGGGCCTCCACTCGCATCGGGACAACCCTGGACGTGAACGTCACCGCCCAGGAGCTGGTCGACGCTGCAATGCCCGACTTCTGCGACGGCGCCGTGGTCGAAGTCGTGGAGTGGATGGACGAGGCAGAGGTCTTTGACCCGGCGCGACCGCTGTTCACCCGCAGAATCGCCTCCGGGACGATCCTGCCCCCTCCGGCCACCGAACTCGTGAGTGGGGTGGAGACGGTGCGGTATCCGCCCGGCTCCGTCATCCACGACATGCTGAGGACCGGTCGCGCCATCTCCGCCGTGGTGAACGAGGAGTTCCTGGCCCGGACCGTCCTCATCGAGTCACGCGCACGGCTCTTCGCCGAGAGTGGGTTGGCCTGCGTCCTCGTTGCCCCGCTCATCGCCAGGGGTACGGTCCAGGGAATCGCCATGTTCGGCCGGTCCATGGGCCG
Organism: Streptomyces sp. NPDC006551; assembly: GCF_040611675.1. NCBI lineage: Bacteria > Bacillati > Actinomycetota > Actinomycetes > Kitasatosporales > Streptomycetaceae > Streptomyces > Streptomyces sp. NPDC006551. Next base: position 26,840 of record NZ_JBEXOT010000021.1, on the reverse strand, counting down.
GCCGGCCTTCACCCGGGACGATGTCAGCCTGGCCAGTGAGCTCGCCTCACGGGCTGCGATCTGCCTGGACAACGCCCGTCTGTACAGCCGCGTCCAGGACATCGCCCTCACTCTGCAGCGGGCGTTGTTGCCCAGCGCGTTGGCGACCAGCCCGTACGTGGACGTGGCCCACCGGTACGTACCCGGTAGTCGGATCACCGAGGTCGGCGGCGACTGGTACGACGTGATCAGCCTGCCCGACGGCCGAGTCGTTCTCGTGGTGGGCGACGTGATGGGGCACGGTGTGTCGGCCGCCGCCGCCATGGGCCGCCTTCGTATCACCACCAAGGCTCTGGCCAGGCACGACAGCGAGCCCGACGACCTCCTCACCGAGCTCGACGCATGCGCCCAGGAGGCCGGCATCGAGCTGGCGACGTGCCTGTACATCGTCTACGACCCGAAGAGCGGAGTAGCCCGCATCGCCAGCGCCGGCCACCCCCCGCCCCTGGTACTCCGGCCGGACGGCACAGTGGAGACCATCGACGACGTCCTGGGAGTCCCTCTCGGCGTCGGCGGCTGTCCTTTCCGGACGATCGAGATCGAACTCCCCGGGAACGCGAGTCTCGCCCTGTATACCGACGGCCTCATCGAGACGCGAGGCGCGGACCTCGAGGTCGGTCTGAAGGCATTGCGCGCCGAACTGGGCAGGACCTCAGGCCCGTTGGAAGCAATGGCGGACCGCATCCTTGCGAGCCTGCTGCCCGCCCCGCCGGCCGACGACGCGGTTCTGGTCCTCGCCCGCGTCCGCCGCGCCCATTGAGGAGGCGTCGAGTCCGGTGTGTCTCGGCAGCCGCTTCATCGCTCGTGTGCAGCTCCGTTCAGGACGGCGAGCCTGGCTCGTCCCCAGCTCGACACCCTTGTGCGCGTCGACCAGCACCGAGCCGCCCTACCGGCCCTTCCGGGGCTGGTCGGCGGCCTTCACCGGCCCACCCCTGGGCCTCGATCGTGCGGCCCGCCGCCTCCAGCTCCCTGGCGATCAAGAGGTGGGTGTGGCCGTTCGGGGTGAGGTCCGCCGCGTGGATCGCGACCAGCGCGTCCACGCTGCCGCCGTCAGCCTTCAGGAGACGTCCATTGAGGAAATTCTCCGCCCACCTCTTGGGGCTGGCCCGCCAGGCGGCCACCACCAAGTCGCGCGCCCGGGCCATGCCCGGCTCACGAACAGGTCCGTGTCCGTGGCGTCGTTGGCGTCGTCCAGCAGGTGGCAACCGGTCAGCGTGAGTTCTGCAACACCTGGGGGCAGCTGACCGAATATGCGAATCGTTGTACGCTCCGAAGACCGCCCTTGACCTGCGCTGAGCAGGCAGGGAGCAGACATTTCGGGAGTTTGTTCATGATTCGGACAATGTTCAAGTCCAAGATCCACCGCGCCACCGTCACCCAGGCCGATCTTCATTACGTCGGTTCCGTCACCGTGGACGCCGACCTCATGGAGGCGGCGGATCTGCTGCCCGGGGAACTGGTCCACATCGTCGACATCGACAACGGTGCCCGGCTCGAGACCTACGTCATCGAGGGCGAGCGCGGCTCCGGTGTGATCGGGATCAACGGTGCCGCCGCCCATCTCGTGCACCCCGGTGACCTGGTGATCCTCATCAGTTACGCCCAGGTCGAGGACGCCGAGGCGCGGAGTCTCGTGCCGCGGGTGGTGCACGTCGACGGGGACAACCGGATCGTGGAGCTGGGCACCGACGCGTCCGCGCCGGTGCCCGGCAGTGACACCCGGCGCAGCCCGCAGGCCGTCGCCACCCACGTCTGAGCCGAGGGAGACGCTTCGCATGGCAGACCTGACGATGCGCGACGAGCGGGAGAAGGGGCGCCTGGAGGCGTTCGAGGGCGACACCTATGTCGGTGGCATCGTCTATTTCGTCCTGGACGCCCCGCCCCACGCCCTGGTCGCGGTGCACACCGTCGTGGAGGACGGCCACGAGGGCAAGGGCATCGCCGGGTCGCTCGTGCGCGAGTTCTACGCCGTCGCCGCGCGTGAGGGTGTCCCGGTCGTGCCGCTGTGCCCGTACGCCGCCGCGTGGGCGCAGAAGCACCCGGAGGAGGCCCCCGAGGCCCCGGGCGATGTGGTGCGCGCCGCGAAGATCCAGCTCAAGGCCACCCCGGAGCTGTGGTGACACCCTGATCGCCGTGCCCCGGCACTGCCGCACACCTCACCGGGGGTACCGACCCGAATGAATGGATCCGGCGCGCGGGGGCACGCGCCTCGGGAGAGCCTGGTGCAGAAACGGCCCAGCCGACCGAGAGGTCCGTCATGACCCACCCGTACCCCGATCCGGTGCCCCCCTCGCCGGTCCCGCCCCCGGGGCCGGTGCCCCCGCCCACGCCCGGGCCCCTGCCGGGACCGCCTCCGGTACCGCCGCCGAACCCGGTCCCGGAGCCGCCACAGCCGACCCCCGTACCGGAACCCGAGCCTCAGCCCCAGCCGGGACCGGCCGGCCCCTGACCACCAGGTGACACAGAGGAGTTGAGGTTCCGCTCGGACCCTTGCCACGGCCTGGCGCCTGCCCCTACCTTGGACGGCTGCTGACGCGTTCAAGGGGGGGCCATGGCCGTACGCGGACGACATCGCAGACAGCAGCCGAGCCGGATCAACCGGGCCTCGCTCACGGTCACCGCGGGCGGCGCCGGAATCGCGCTGCCCCTGGTCGGCGCCGGCTCCGCCCAGGCCGCCGCGCTCGACGTCTGGGAGAAGGTCGCCGCCTGCGAGTCCTCCTCCAACTGGCGCATCAACACCGGCAACGGCTACTTCGGTGGGTTGCAGTTCACCCAGTCGACCTGGGAACGGTACGGCGGTACGCACTACGCCCCGCGCGCCGATCTGGCCTCCAAGGACCAGCAGATCGCCATCGCCGAGAAGGTGCTGAAGGGTCAGGGTGCGGGCGCCTGGCCGACGTGCTCCGCGCGGGCCGGGCTGGCCCCGGGCGGCGACGCCCCCGACGTCCGGCCCGCGTCCCTGCCCGGGCAGCGGGGGACGGTGCCGACAGGACGAGCGACGGAGCGGCCTCCGGTCGCCACCCCGACCACCGTTCCCACGGTCCGCGAGATGTACACCGTCACGCCCGGGGACTCGCTCTCCCGGATCGCCCGCGAGGAACGGGTGAACGGCGGGTGGCAGCGGTTGTACGAAGCGAATCGCACCGTGGTCGGCGACGACCCGGACCTGATCCACCCGGGCCAGAAGCTGACCCTCCGGATCACCGCGCCCGCCAAGCCGTCGCCCGCCCGGGAGCCCGCCAAGCCGTCGCCCGACAAGAAGCCCACGGCCGAGACTCCGGCGGCCGAGACCCCGGCGGGCAAGCCCCCGACGACCCAGGCGCCGTCCACCAAGCCCCCGTCCACCAAGCCCTCGGAGACGAAGGCACCGGCGCCCAAGGCCCCGTCCGCCAAGCCTCCCGCCACCAGGGCCCCCGCCACCAAGGCCCCGTCCACCAGGCCGCCCGCCGCGCAGGCCAAGACCCGGCCCGCCTCCCGGCCCGCCGCCGCGCCGCAGGCCGGCCGCTTCAGCGCGCCCGTCGCCGGATCCCTCGGCACCCGCTACCGCGTGTCCGGTTCCTCCTGGTCCAGCGGCTATCACACCGGCGTCGACTTCCCGGTCCCCACCGGGACCTCCGTCAAGGCCGTGGCCGGTGGCACGGTGGTCTCCGCCGGCTGGGGCGGGGCGTACGGCTACGAGATCGTCGTCCGCCACGACGACGGCCGCTACAGCCAGTACGCCCACCTCTCGGCCCTCCACGTCCGTGAGGGCCAGCGGGTCAACGGCGGCCAGCGGATCGCCCGTTCAGGTTCGACCGGCAACAGCTCGGGACCGCATCTCCACTTCGAGGTGCGGACGGGTCCCCGGTACGGCTCCGACATCGACCCCCTGGCCTACCTGCGTGCGCGGGGAGTCTCGATCTGACACCCCCGGATCTGACACCGCGAGCGAGTCCTCCGCTGTTGTCAGGCGGTCCAGCGTGAGCTGGACGATTCCGCCGGCTGCCACGGCACCGCAGATCAGCGCCGCCACGGTGCCGGCCGCGCCGTAGCGGAAGCTTTCGCCGAACAGCGTGAGCCCCACCGTCGCCGCGACGACCGGGTTGACGACCGTGACCGTGGCCAGCGGCGCGGCGAGGCCCGCGCCGCGGTACGAGGCCTGCGAGAGCAGCAGCCCGGTGACCGCGAGCGTGGAGAGGACCAGCAGGCTCGGCCACTGGGCGAGGGGCGCGCTCGCCGTCCACTCCACCGCGACGGTCTTGGTGAAGACGGAGGCGATGCCGAAGGACACGCCCGCGGCGGCCGCCAGGACCACGCTGCGCCACACCGGACGGCCCACCACGTGCGCGGCGGTGAACAGCGCGACGACGACGCCGAGCGTCCCCGCCGCGAGGAGCGACCGTTCGCGCCCGCCCAGGGGCCCGGCCCCGGCACTGCCCGTCAGGCTGAGCAGGCCCGCGAGACCGACGGTGGCCATCACCGCGCCGCGCCAGGCCGTGCGGCCGGCCCGACGGCCGACGAAGAGCGCGGCCATGGGCAGCGCGAAGACGATGGTGAGCGCGCCCAGGGGCTGGACGAGGCTGAGCGGCCCGTAGGCGAGCGCGGCCACGTGGAGGGCGGCACCCAGGCCGTTGAGCATGACGGACCCCCACCAGGCCGGGCTCCGCAGCGGGGCGTACGTGTGACTGCCGACGGTGGCCGCGACCCGCTCCTGCACGATCGCCGCGGTCGCGTAGGCGACCGCCGAGACCAGTGAGAGGAGCACGGAGAGCACGAGGGGACTCATACCTTCAACGATCTCTCCTTTCGGCGTTCACGTCGTCTTGCCCGGGACCCCCTCGGGCGTACCGCCGTCGCAGTACAGAGCCCTCCGCCGTACGCCTGGGATGTACGCCGACGCAGGTCAGGAGGGGTGGAAAGCGACCTTTCCGGTATCCAGGTCGAAGCGGGCACCCACGATCAGAGCCCGGTCGAAAGCCGCGTCCCGAGCCAGTCTTCGCCGGATCAGGGCCACATTGGCCCGCACCGTGTTCTCCACCCAGTCACCGGGCTGGTCGCGTGTCTCGCGCGCGGCGGGGGCGATCTCCTCCACGACCCGGGCGAGGTGTCCCTCGACCGGACGTCCGGTGCGGACGTACTCCACGGCGGCGGTCGCGGCCCCGCACCGCTCGTGCCCGAGCACCACCACCAGGGGTACGCCCAGCTCCTCCACGCCGAACTGGATCGACCCGAGCACCGCTTCGTCCAGTGCCTGCCCGGCCGACCGTATCGCGAGCAGGTCACCGAGGCCCTGGTCGAAGACGATCTCGGGCGGGACCCGCGAGTCGACGCAGCCGAGTATCAGGGCGAAGGGGTGCTGGGAGACGGCCACGGCCGCGCGCCGTACCGCGTCCTCGTGCGGATGGGTCTGCCGCAGGGCCGCGAACCGGGCGTTGCCGGCCCGGAGTTCGGCGAGTGCGCGAGCGGCGGTCGGCGGCTCCTCGGCGCGCGGGCGAACCGTCGGGGCCGTGGCGGCGCGGGCGGAGGGAACGCCCGCCGCCATGGCCGCGGCGGCCGTCAGGGCCAGCACCGCACGCCGTCGGGGAGTGGCGGAATCCTGCGGGGAAAGGGAAGGAGTCATGCGCCTGAGCGTTACGGTGATGCGCGGTCACCGGAACCGGCTTGGTTCCGTCATGACCCGATCATGACCAGGGCCGACCCCAGCCTTGACCGGAGACGATCCTGCCTTGACCGGGGGCGACCCCAACCTTGACCGGGGGTGACCGAATCTTGATCGGGCCCTGCCAGGCGGCCGGGCGGCCGGGCGCGGGCGGCAGTCGGGAGGCGGTGCGGTGGATCTCGTCGAGAGCGCGTCGGTGGGCGGCTTCTTCGCCTTGCGCGGGAGCGCGCCGCCGACCGCCGTACCGCCCGGTGGCGAGCCCTCGCCGCTCGCGCGTCTGTACGCGGGGGAGACCGGACCCCTGACCGCTCGCGTCGACGCCGTCGCGGCCCGCCTCGGGACCCCCGAGCGGCGGGTCGCCGCCTCGCTGGCCCAGCTCGGACTCGCCGCCCGGCTGTGGTCGGTCGCCCTCGGACCGGCGGCGCTGTACGGCCGGTTCCCCGACCTCGACCCCCGCGACCTGTACTGGAACGGGTCGCTCACCTCACCCGACGACCTCTGGTGGGCGGGCGCGGCCACCCGTCCCGGCACGGTGGAGGAGCTGCGCGAGGCCGTCCAGGAGGCTCATCTCGTACCGCTGGCCCATGCCTTCCACGCCGACAGCCGGATCTCGCCCCGGCTGCTGTGGGGCAACGCCGGCTCCGCCCTCGCCGGGGCGCTGCGCGAGCTGGTCCGCTGGGCCCGCGCCCGGGAACGCCCCGAGGTCGGCGAACGCGCCGCCACGCTCGTCTCCGGGCTCCTCGGCCACCCCGACCTGGCCCGCACGGTCCGCGGCCCGGCCCTGCGCCGCACGAGTTGCTGCCTGTACTACCGCACCCCCGCGGGCGGCCTGTGCGGCGACTGTGTCTTCGACCACCCGCCCACGGGCAAGGGGCCGACGGGTTTGGAGACACGGCCCCCCGCTCCGTAAAGTTCCTCTTTTGAGATGTGGGCGCGCGCGAGCGTACGAGCGATCGAGGAACGGCAAAGGCCATGACGGTGACTGAAGAGACCCAGGAGTACGGGCCGGGCATCGACCCCGAGCGCCTGGCCGTCTGCCTGAGCGTCCTCGAAGAGCTCGACAAGCTGGACGTGGACCACCCGGACGCGATCGCCGTCCGCCGTGCCACCGCGGGGATCTACCGGACCGTGAAGCAGCGCCGCCGTCAGGAGCGCCGGGCCGCCAAGACCGCGCACGACAAGGCCGTCACGGAGTCCACCGCCACCGGTTCGGCCCAGCGCATCGACGACGAGACCGAGGGCATCCTGCCCTCGTCCGTCACCGAGGCCGGCCAGATCGCCGGGATACTCCAGCGCCCCCGCTCCTGCTACATCTGCAAGACGCGGTACGTCGAGGTCGACTACTTCTACCACCAGCTCTGCCAGAACTGCGCGGCCGAGAACCGGTCCAAGCGGGACGCCCGCGCCGACCTCACCGGCAAGCGCGCGCTGCTCACCGGCGGCCGCGCCAAGATCGGCATGTACATCGCGCTGCGGCTGCTGCGCGACGGCGCGCACACCACCATCACCACCCGCTTCCCCAACGACGCCATCCGCCGCTTCAAGGCGATGCCGGACAGCGACGAGTGGATCCACCGCCTCAAGATCGTCGGCATCGACCTGCGCGACCCCGCCCAGGTCGTCGCGCTCGCCGACTCGGTGGCGGCCGAGGGTCCGCTGGACATCCTGATCAACAACGCCGCCCAGACCGTGCGCCGCTCCCCGGGCGCGTACAGCGAGCTGCTCGCCGCCGAGTCCGCCCCGCTGCCCGCGGGCGAGCTGCCGCCCGCCCAGGTCATCGGCACCTTCGGCTCCGGCGCCGTGGACACCATCCCCGCGCTGCCGTCCGCCCGCACCGGCGACGCCCTGACCGCGCAGGACGTGACCGAGCTCGCGCTCGTCGGCGGCTCGGCGTCCCTGGAGCGGATCGCGGCCGGTACGGCGATCGACGCCGGTGGCCTCGTCCCCGATCTGCACGACACCAACAGCTGGATCCAGACCGTCTCCGAGGTCGACCCGGTCGAGCTGCTCGAAGTGCAGCTGTGCAACTCCACCGCGCCGTTCATCCTGATCAGCCGGCTCCGCCCGGCGATGGCGGCCTCCGGCGCGAAGCGCACGTACGTCGTGAACGTCTCCGCCATGGAGGGCGTCTTCAGCCGTGGCTACAAGGGCGCGGGCCACCCGCACACCAACATGGCCAAGGCCGCGCTGAACATGCTGACGCGGACCAGCGCGCAGGAGATGTTCGAGTCCGACGGCATCCTGATGACCGCCGTCGACACCGGCTGGATCACCGACGAGCGCCCCCACCCGGACAAGATCCGGCTCGCCGAGGAGGGCTTCCACGCTCCTCTGGACCTGATCGACGGCGCGGCCCGGGTCTACGACCCGATCGTGCGCGGCGAGGCGGGCGAGGACCTGTACGGCTGCTTCCTCAAGGACTACGCGCCCGCCAACTGGTAATCGGCCATCCGCGCGACTTTCACCCGATCGCGTCACACTTCCGAGCCCCATAGAGCGCCGCCGCGCTCATTTGGTTACTCTGATGTCCACGGTCGGCCACCGGGGTTTCACCAAACCTCCACGGTCGGCCCGGGGACTGGCCTTCCACCAAGGCCGCGGTCCCGCCCGATGAAACGGCGCCACCGCGACCGAACGGCCATGTCCTCACAGGTACGCGACACAAGGGAGTGCGCGGTGACACCAGAACTCACGAAGCAGGAACAGCGACCGGCCGAAAGTCCGGAGCGGCCCCGCCGGTCCGGCGAGCTGGGCAGCCTGGAAGTGTGGGCCCGCTCGGCGCCCATCCGACTGGCGGGCTACGAGGACGACCTCGCGGAGCCGCACATTCTGCCCGGCATCGACTGAGTCGTAGCCGTCGCTTCGTCTGTGCCCCCGGCCGAGCCATCGGCCGGGGGCACAGACGTGTCCTACCGGCGATGCTCCGCCCTCCGCCGTCCTACCGGCGCACGGGCTCCCGCAGCCGGATCGGCGGCATGTACTCCCGGACCAGCGTCCGGTGCCACCAGGCGCCGGTCTCCCGCAGCTCCCGCCACGTCGTGTACCGGTAGCGGTAGAGCCGCGCCCGGACATGCGTCGGCGGCGCGTCGGGGAAGGGGTTGTGGCGCAGCAGTCGCAACGTGTCCCGGTCCCCTTCGAGCAGCCGCTCGACCAAGCCGCCGAACCAGTCACGGGCGTACGCGGGGGACAGCGCGGCGAACCACATCAGCCAGTCGAGCCGCAGATGGTACGGGGCGAACTGGCGCGGCAGCCGGCGCGGATCGCCCGGCTTGCCCTTGAAGCCGTACTCCCGCCACACCGTGCCCGGGTGCGGCTCCGGGTCGTCCGTGCCCTCGATCACGATCTCGTCCCGGATCCGGCCGATCGACCCGAAGGCGCCGTACGTGTTGACCAGGTGGAACGGGTCGTACGAACGGTTCATCGCCTGGCGCTTGGAGAGCAGGTTGCGGGCCGGGCGGTAGCTGAGGACCAGGACCAGCGCGGTCGCGGCGACGACCACGATCACGTACCAGAGAGGCGGGTCGGGCTGCGGATGGTCACCGACCAGTAGCGAGCCGTCCATGGCGGAGAGCGCCAGGACGATGGTGATCCAGTTCAGCCACGCGAAGTTGCCGGAGAGCACCAGCCACAGCTGGGTCGCCACCATCAGACCGGCGGCGACCGTCGCCACCGGCTGCGGGGCGAAGAGGAGGAACGGTACAGCCAGCTGGACGACGTGGTTGGCGGCCACCTCCACCCGGTGCAGGGGCCGCGGCAGATGGTGGAAGAACCAGCTGAGCGGGCCTGGCATCGGCTGGGTCTCGTGGTGGTAGTACAGGCAGGTCAGATCGCGCCAGCAGCGGTCACCGCGGAGCTTGATCAAACCGGCGCCGAACTCGACCCGGAAGAGCAGCCAGCGCAGCAGGAACAGCACCAGGACCGGTGGCGCGGTGTCGTCGTTGCCGAGGAAGACGGCGAGGAAGCCCGTCTCCAGGAGCAGCGACTCCCAGCCGAAGGAGTACCAGGTCTGGCCGACGTTGACGATGGAGAGGTAGAGCGCCCACAGGACCGCCCACAGCAGCATCGACACGGGCAGCGGCACCGCGTCCCCCGCGCCCGCCACCAGGGCGAGCGCCAGGGCGGCGCCCGTCCAGGCGACCGTGGCGAACAGCCGGTCCGAATAGCGCCAGTGGAAGAGGCTGGGAGTGCGGCGCGGGTCCACCCGGCGCAGGTACTCCGGCACGGGGAGCATGCCGCGTTCGCCGATGAGGGCCCGGAACTGGAGAGCGGCGGAGACGAACGCCACGAGGTACAGCCCGGCGAGCCCGCGCTGGAAGACGATCCGGCTCAGCCAGTGGTCGGGTGCGGTGAACCACTCCATCCCTTCAAGTATCGACCCCGGCGATGCGGCGCTCACCCCGTCCGTTCAGGGGCGCCGGGCTGCCCCCGCGATGTCAGCCCTTCTCCTCGTCGTCCGCGGTGCGCTCACCCTCCGCCTGGGACGGGGTGGTGCGCATGGTCTGCGGATGGCGCTGCGTCCGCTCCTGGGCGTCCATGTCCTCGTCGAGCCGCTCGCCCTCGGCCTGCGAGGGGCTCGTGTATTCGTCGTACTGGCTCATCGCCGGCTCCTTGAATGGAACATCTACGTACAAAAGGAGCGTAACGCCCGAAGTGTCCCGCTCACTCCCCGCCTTCGACGATTCCCCGCAGCGTACGGCCGAGGTGGCGGGCGTACGCGTGCTGAAGGAGGGGCACGAGAGGACCCGCCAGGCGGGTGTACCAGGCGGCGGGGCGGCTGAAGGCGGTCACCGTGAACCAGACCGATCCGTCGGGATGCAGATCGACCACGAAGGACTCCTCGCCGCGCTCGGGATGACGGGTACGGGTGCCGTACGCGAATCCGGTGCGGTCCTTCCCGTACGCCGTCCAGATCACCTCGCAGGGGGCGGTGAAGCGGACGGGCCCGGCGCCGATCGAGATCTCCACGAGGACGCCGGGCTCCGCGCGGACTGCTTCGCTGCGGACCCGGGCGCCCGAGGTGCTGTGCATCCGCCAGGTGGTCACGGCGGCCCCGGCGGTCTCGAAGGCCTGGCGGCCGTGTCCGATCCGGACGGTGTGGTGAAGGTGCTGGTATCCGGCGGGCAGCCGGCCGGACCCGGTGGCGCCGACCTCGGGGTAGTTGAGGGCGCCCGGGGCGGCGGCCCGCCGGGGAGCGGCGGCGGTGGGGTGGGCGAGGGCGCGGATCAGACGGGCCATGATGCGGTCTCCTTGGGGGTGGCGGTCGCCCGGAGCCGGTGCCAGGCGAGCACCGAGCAGAGCGCGAAGCCGAGGGCGTTGGCGAGGCCGTGGGTGGCGGCCATCCAGGTCAGGCTGGGGTGGGGCAGTCCGGTGGCCTCGCCGAGCGCCCAGCTCAGGGCGAGGAGCATGGTGACCACGAGCACGGCGGACGAGAGGGCCAGGAGCGTGCGGGTGACCGGGTCGGGGGCGCCGGGCCGTACGTCCCGCCAGGTCAGCAGGGCGACGGCCCACATTCCGGCGGTGAGCACCATAGCCCCGGCGAGCTCGGCCCAGTCGTCGACGAAGTAGCCGAGGAGGACGAGCAGGGTGCCGAGCGGGACGCTGAGCGCGGCGAACCGCGCCGGAGGGCCCTCGGACGTACGGCAGACCAGGCCGGCCACCAGAGCCGCCGCGAAGCCCGCGAAGTGGAAGTGGGGCACGGTCAGGGCGAGGATGCCGAGGTCGAAGCCGAGGAGTTCGTACCCGGCGCGCTCGGCGACCAGGGCGAGGCCCGCTACCGACGGCGTCACCAGCGCCGTGAGCACCGCGACCTCTGACGGGGCGAGCGAGGACGTCACGGCGAGCCGGAGCGGGGCGTGCAGGGCCAGGACGAGCGTGGCCAGGGCGTAGAGGGTGGCGAGCGTGGTGGCGGCGGGCCCGCGCGGAAGCCAGAGGGCGACGGCGCCGGGAACGGCGAGCAGCGGCCAGAGTCGGCCGAGGAGGCGCAGGCCGCGCGGCTGGGGACCGTCGATCAGGCGCAGTCCGGCCGGGACGACGACCAGCATGCCCAGCATCACGATCGCCGCGACGAGTGCGGACATGCGACCCCCTGTTGAACGTGTTCAAGTGTCGTTGTCGAGCGTAGACCCTTTCTTGAACGCGTTCAAGTGGCGGGAACGGGGCGGCCTCGGATGGATGTACTCCGTTTGCGGCGCCGGATGGGATGCGACAGACATGGAGGGAATGTCGCGAATGTCTCGGGCGGGAGAAGCGGGAGATCACGTGCGCTCATCCATAGGCCGGCCACGACGGCCCCTCGCCACGCTCGTCACGCTCGCCGCACTGAGCTCGGCGCCGGTGCTCGCGGGCTGTTCGTCCGGCGACGGAGGCGACGGCGGAGGGGGCGGCGGCGAGCAGGCCGCGGCCGCCTCCCGGCAGGTCCTCCTCCAGCCGGTCGCCGCCCGGGGGCCCGATCCGTTCACCCCCTCCACCGCGCGAGGCGCCGCCCCGCCGACCACGCCACCGGACTCGTCCCCGCCCAGCGCCCCCGCCCCGGAGGGCCCGGTCCGTGAGGTCACCGGCTCCACGCCCGGCCTCTACGGTGGAACGCGCTCCGTCGCCAGCTGCGACGTCGAGCGGCAGGCCGCCTTCCTCACCGCCGACCCGACCAAGGCCCGCGCCTTCGCCGAGAGCGCGGGCATCCCCGACTCCGGCGTGGCCGACTGGCTGCGCGGACTCACTCCGGTCCTGCTGCGCGCCGACACCCGGGTCACCAACCACGGTTACCGCGACGGACGGGCCACCGCCTTCCAGTCGGTCCTGCAGGCGGGCACGGCCGTCCTCGTCGACCCGTACGGCGCGCCCCGCGTCCGCTGCGCCTGCGGCAACCCGCTGCGCTCGCCCGCCATCGACGGGGGAGCCGTACACAGCGGCCGGCCTTGGACCGGCTATCGCCCCGACCGCGTGGTGGTCGTCAAGCCCACCACGACCGTCGTCCACAGCCTCGTCATCGTGAACGTCGCGGACGACACCTGGATCGAACGACGCACCGGATCCGACGGAGAACGGGACCGCGCGCCCGCCGTCGTACCGCCCTGCGAGCCCGAGGACTGCGTCACCACGCCGCCCGACACCTCACCGTCCGGGACGCCGACCGCCCCCGACGGCTCGGTCTCGCCCAAGACCCCGCCGCCCGACACCCCCACCACGCCCGGCGACACCCAGTCGCCCGGTGACGGGACCGGACGTTCGCCCGACGACCCGCCGAGCGACGTCCCGCCGCCGTCCGCGACCGACTGCCCGTCGGCGCCCACCGCCCCGCCCACGCAGATCGCGCCCGGCGAGCCCGACCCGTACGACACGGTCCCGCCGAACCCCGAGATCCCGCCCGACTGCCCGCCGTTGATGCCGCCCGAGCCGCCACCCCCGGTCGACCCGGAGGAACCGCCGCTTCCGGAGGACCTGTTCCCGACCGAAACCGGACCGGAGCAGCCGGACACCTTCGAAGGCTGACCACCGGAACCCGGTGCGCGCCGGCGCGCGCCGGCGCGCACCGGCTCGCACCCCTGGTCTCCGCCGTGGTCAGTGCCCGATTCCCGCCCCGGTCCCGCCGTGGTCAGTGCCCGATTCCCGCCCCGGTCCCGCCGTGGTCAGTGCCCGATTCCCGCCCCTGATCGTCGTCGTTGTCCGTGCCCCCATCTCCGCCGTGCGCGCGGCCGGGCCTGCGCCTAGCGTGGCCCCATGGACGCGGGCAGAGGGGGCGCCGAAGCGGCGGAGACCTGCCGCTGCGAAGCAGGGACAGGGGGAGTGACGTGCTGCTTCCTCCGCGCCCACGGTGAGCGGTTCGGAATGGGAAGCTTCGACTGGGACCTGATCAGCGGCACGATGATCATGGACGCGGGGGCGCTGAGGGTCTTCGACATGCGCCCCGACGAATACGACGGCAACCCCACCACCCTCGGCTCCCGTGTGCTTCCCGACGAGGGACGCCGGCTCGACACCCTCGTCACCCACGCCCTCAAGGACGGCAGCGACCGCTACGGCGCCTACTTCCGCATCCGTCGCCGCGACGGCAGCCAGCGCTGGACCCACACCCAGGGCCTCATCCACCGCGACGAGACCGGACGCCCCCACCGCATCCTCGGCATCGTCCGCGACGCCTCCGAGGAGCTGACCGAGTCCGCCGCCCGGCTCGGCCTCGACGAGGGCCGGCGCAAGCGCACCAGCGTCGTCGAGAGCACCACCGCGGCCCTCGCCCACGCCCGGACCGTCCAGGACGTCATCGACCTCCTGAACGACTCCCATGGCCTGGAGTACTTCGGCGCCACCAGCCTGGTCATGGGGCTGCTCGAGTCAGGCCGGATCCATCTGGTGGCCGAGGGGCCCGCCGGCGCCTTCGTGCCCGGCACCCGGTTCACCCGGGTGGACGAGCCGTACCCGATGAGCGAGGTGGTCCGGACCCTCACCCCTCGGTTCATCGAGTCGGCCGAGGACTTCGCCGACTCGTACCCCGTCCTCTGGCCGCACATCAGCGGCCTCGGCATCACCTCGGCCGCCTATCTGCCACTGATCGCGCAGGCCCGCCCGATCGGCGCGCTCGGCCTCCTGTACAGCGACAGGACCGGCTTCAGCGCCGACGAGCGCAACCTGCTGGTCGCGCTCGGCAGCAGCATCGCCCAGAGCCTTCAGCGCGCCATGCTCTACGAGCAGGAGCACGACCTGGCCGAGGGCCTCCAGCAGGCCATGCTGCCGCGCCGCATCCCCGACGTGCCCGGCGCGCACACCGCCGTCCGCTACCGCTCGGCCCGTCTGGGCCGGGACATCGGCGGCGACTGGTACGACATCATCCCGCTGCCCGGCGGCCGCATCGGCGCCGTGATCGGGGACGTCCAGGGGCACGACACCCACGCGGCGGCCGTCATGGGACAGCTCAGGATCGTGCTGCGGGCCTACGCGGCCGAGGGGCACACGCCGGCGACCGTGATGGCCAGGGCCTCCGTCTTCCTCCACGAGCTGGACACCGACCGCTTCGCCACCTGCACCTACGTGGAGGTGGACCTCGCGACCGGGGTCATGCAGGTGGTGCGCGCCGGGCATGTGGACCCGCTGATCCAGGACGCCGACGGCAGTTGCCGCCGGCTGCCCGTCGAGGGCGGGCTCCCGCTCGGACTCTCGGCGGAGTTCGGCCGGCTGGACTTCCCGGTGGCCGCCCTGGAGCTGGACCCCGACCAGACGCTGCTGCTGTACACCGACGGACTGGTGGAGAAGCCCGGGTCGGACCTCGACGAGGGCATGCGGTGGCTCTCCTCGCTGGTACGGGGAGGGCCGCGCGACCTCCAGCGGCTCGCCGACCACCTGTGCGAGGTCGTGGACGAGCGGGGTGGTGACGACGACGTCGCGATCCTGCTGCTGCGCCGCCACGGGGCGTACTTCCCGCGGACCGGCGGACGGCTCCAGCAGCACGTGGGGCAGAGCGACCCGGAGGCGCTGAGCTCGGCCCGGCACATGATCAGGGCCGCGGTGCGGGCGTGGGGCGCCGTGGACCGCTCGGACGAGATCGAGCTGGTCGCCGACGAGCTGATCACCAACGCGCTGATGCACACCGACGGCGGGGCGATCGTGACCCTGAGGGTGATGGCCGGGCCCGAGCGGCGGCTCCGGGTGGAGGTCGAGGACCGCTCCAGCGCGCTGCCCCGACGCCGCGAGGCGGGGGAGTCGGGCGTGTCCGGCCGGGGCCTGCTGCTGGTCGACCGGATCTCGGACGTCTGGGGCGTGGAGCCGCGCGGCAGCGGCAAATGCGTTTGGTGCGACTTTATTGTTAACCCTGTGTACATGGATCGTACTTGACCGTAACCGACTGTACGCGATTGACTTCGGTCTCCTGCTGCCCTTCTAGGACATGAGGATCCGTTGAGCAGTGAGCTTCTGGCCCCCCTCGATCTGGCCTTCTGGCACCTCGAGTCCGCCGACCACCCCATGCATCTGGGCGCCCTCGCCCACTTCGGCCCGGCCCCCGCCGAGCCGGACGTCCTCGGCCTGCTGGCCTGCCGGGCCGCCGCGATCCCCCGGCTGCGGATGCGGGTCCGCGACGTCTGGCTGCCCGTCGGAGGCGCCGCCTGGGCCGTGGACAAGGACTTCGACGTACGACGGCATGTGCGGGAGATCGCCCTGCCGGGCGCCGACTTCGGCGCCGAGACCGCTCGGCTGGCCGGCGAGCTGATGGAGCGCCCGCTCGAACGAGGACGCCCGCCCTGGGAGATGTACCTGCTCACCGGCGCGCCCGACGGCTCCTTCGCCGTCCTGGTCAAGCTCCACCACGCCCTCGCCGACGGCATGCGGGCCGTCGCCATCGGCGCCGGGATCTTCGACGAGATCGCCGCCGTCCGCAGGGCCGGCGGGCGGCGCGTCCGTCCCGTACCTCCGCGCTCCTGGCTGCCAGGACCCGGCCGGCTCGTCGGCGCCGCCCGCGACCGCATCGAGGACCTCGGCCGGGCCGTCGAGGTCGGCGCCAGCGTGCTCCGCGCCAGTCGGCTCGACGTGCGCGGCACCGACGCCCTCGCCGCCCACTCCAGCGGCACGCGCCGGGTCGCCACCGCCACCCTGGACATGGACCGGATCCACCGGGTACGCCGCACCTCGGGCGGCACCGCCAACGACGTCCTGCTCAGCGTGGTCGCCGGGGCCCTGCGCCACTGGCTCGGCGGGCGGGGCGACCCGCTCCCCGGCACCGACCCGCGCGCCCTCGTGCCCGTCTCCCGCCGGCGCCCCGGTTCCCCGGCCGGCTCCGGCAACAGCCTCTCCGCCTACCTCCTGACGCTGCCGGTCAGCGAGCCCGACCCGGCCGCCCGGCTGGCCGCCGTACGCCGGGCGATGGACCGCAACAAGGCCGACGGGCCGCTGCGCGGCGCGGGGGCCCTCGCCGTACTCGCCGACCAACTCCCCCCGCTCGCCCACCGCTTCGGCGCGCCGCTGGCCTCGGGGGCCGCCCGCATGCTCTTCGACGTCCTGGTCACCAACGTGCCGCTGCCACGCTCGGCCCTCTCCCTCGCCGGGGCGCCGCTGCGCGCGCTCCACCCGATGGCGCCGCTCGCCCGGGGCCAGTCCCTCGCCGTCGCCATGTCGCCGTACGGCGGCCAGGTCCATGTCGGGCTGGTCGCCGACGGCAAGGCCGTCCCCGACCTCGACGCGCTGGCGGACGCGCTCGCCGCCGAACTCGACCTGCTGGATCAGACGGGACGGAGCTGAACGCGCGGCGGGGCGGCGGCCCTGGCAGGGTGGAGCCATGCCCGAACTGCCCGAGGTGGAAGCGCTGCGAGAGTTCCTCGACGAGCATCTCGTCGGCAAGGAGATCGCCCGCGTGCTCCCCGTCGCGATCAGCGTGCTCAAGACGTACGACCCGCCCCTGAGCGACCTCGACGGCTCCGAGGTCGTCGCGGTCGCCCGGCACGGCAAGTTCCTGGACATCGAGGCCGCGGGCAGGACGGGCGAGCTGCTCCACCTCCTCGTCCATCTCGCCCGGGCGGGCTGGCTGCAGTGGAAGGACCCACTGCCCTCGGAGCCCCCGCGCCCCGGCAAGGGCCCGCTGGCCCTGCGTACCGCACTCACCACCGGCGACGGATTCGACCTCACCGAAGCCGGCACCACCAAGCGCCTCGCCGTCCACCTGGTCCGCGACCCGCTCGACGTGCCGGGCGTCGCCCGGCTCGGCCCCGACCCGCTCGCCGCCGACTTCGACCTGGCCGCGTTCACCGCGCTGCTCGCCGGCGAACGGCGCCAGATCAAGGGCGCCCTGCGCGACCAGAGCCTGATCGCCGGCATCGGCAACGCGTACAGCGACGAGATCCTGCACGCGGCGCGGATGTCCCCCTTCAAACCGACCCAGAACCTCGACGAGGCGGACACCGCCGCCCTCTACGAGGCCATGCGGACCACCCTGCGCGAGGCGGTGGAACGCTCGCACGGCATCGCGGCGGGCAAGCTGAAGGCCGAGAAGAAGAGCGGCCTGCGAGTGCACGGCCGCACCGGCGAGCCGTGCCCGGTGTGCGGGGACACCATCCGCGAGGTGTCCTTCAGCGATTCCTCGCTCCAGTACTGCCCGACCTGCCAGACCGGCGGGAAGCCGCTCGCCGACCGCAGGATGTCCAAGCTCCTGAAGTAGCCGGTTCTGCGGCGGCCGCGGCCCGCCTACACTCCGCTGCATGCTGCGCGTACTGGCCGTCGACGACGAAGAGCCGGCCCTCGGGGAACTGCTCTACCTCCTGCGTGCCGACCCCCGGATCCGCAGCGCCGAGGGCGCCACCGACGCGACCGGGGCGCTGCGCAGGATCGGGCGGGCCCTGGACGCCGGGCCCGACGGGGAGGAGACCATCGACGTCGTCTTCCTCGACATCCACATGGCCGGGCTCACCGGGCTCGACGTCGCCCGGCTGCTCGCCGGGTTCGCCCGGCCCCCGCTGATCGTCTTCGTCACCGCCCACGAGGGCTTCGCCGTGCAGGCCTTCGACCTGGAGGCGGTCGACTACGTCCTGAAGCCGGTACGCCGGGAACGGCTCGCCGAGGCCGTCCGCCGGGTCCACGACCTGGTCCACGCCGCCCCGGCGCCGGTCGCGCCCGTGGGCACGCCGGAGCAGGTGCCCGTCGAACTGGGCGGAGTCACCCGCTTCGTGGCCGTCGACGACATCGCGTACGTGGAGGCGCAGGGCGACTACGCCCGCCTGCACACCGAGGAGGGCAGCCACCTCGTCCGCATCCCGCTGTCCACCCTCGAGGAACGCTGGGCCGCCCGCGGTTTCGTGCGGATCCACCGCAGTCATCTCGTCGCCCTCGACCGGATCGACGAGCTGCGCCTCGACGGCGGCGCGACCTCCGTGCGGGTCGGCACCGCCGAACTGGCCGTGAGCCGCCGGCACGCCCGCCAGCTGCGGGACCTGCTGATGCGCCGCGCGGCCGGCCGGCCCTGAGCGCCCGGCTCGCGCACCCGGCCCGTCTGGCGCCGCCTGCCGCCCGGGAACGCGTCTACCGCCCGTCATCGCTTCTGCGTAGACTCCACAGGCCCAGCAGATCGAGAGACGCCGGAGCGGACGCCGATGCCCCAGCAGCCACCGCCGCGCAGGCCCCGGCGTGAGACCGTCACGCACGCCTCGGCCCTCCGCGCCGGCGCCACCGGTCTGCCCCGGCAGCCCGCGAGCCCCCGCCCGGGCGCCCGGACCGGTCATCCGCCCGCCCGCTTCGAGATCAGCGAACAGACCACCCTCGGACACACCTACGTCCGCTCCCTGATGCGCAGTCAGCTCAGGGCCGCGCTCACCGCCCTCGGCGCGCTCGCCCTCCTCGTCGGCTCGCTGCCCCTGCTCCTCGCGCTGCCCGCCCCTGAGGTCGTCGTCTGGACCGTCCTCGGCGTCGGCGTGTACCCGGTCGTCTGGGCCGTCGCCCACTGGTACGTCCGCCGCGCCGAGCGGAACGAACGCGACTTCACCGGCCTCGTCGAGGGCCGCTGACCGCGGGGGACGGCACGTGAACCACACCTACGCGGTGGCCGCGGTCACCACCGTGGTCCTGGCCACCGTGCTCATCGGGGCCCTGGGGCTGCGGATATCCCGCACCACCTCCGACTTCTACGTCGCCTCCCGCACCGCCGGGCCCGGTCTCAACGCCGCCGCCATCAGCGGCGAGTACCTCTCCGCCGCCTCCTTCCTCGGCATCGCCGGTCTCGTCCTCGTCCAGGGCCCCGACATGCTCTGGTACCCCGTCGGGTACACCGCCGGCTATCTCGTCCTGCTCACCCTGGTCGCGGCGCCGCTGCGCCGCTCGGGGGCGTACACGCTCTCCGACTTCGCCGAGGCCCGGCTCGAATCCCCGCCCGCCCGCCGTCTCGCCAGCCTCTTCGTCGTCGGCATCGGCTGGCTCTATCTGCTTCCCCAGCTCCAGGGCGCCGGGCTCACCCTGGAGATCCTCACCGGAGCCCCCGACTGGGTCGGCGGCGTGCTCGTCGCCGTCGTCGTCACCGGCATCGTCGCCGCCGGCGGCATGCGCAGCATCACCTTCGTCCAGGCCTTCCAGTACTGGCTCAAGCTCACCGCCCTGCTCGTGCCCGCGATCTTCCTGACCGTCGCCTGGTTCGGCGACGACACCCCGCGCGTCCGCTTCGACGCCCCGGCGGTCTTCCGCGAGCACACCGTCGTCCGCGTCGCCGACACCGTACGGATCGAGCTCGACGCCCCGCTCACCCTCACCGTCACCGGCCGGATCGACGCCACGGCGTACGAGCAGCGGTCGGTCACCCTCGACGAGGGCGCCCACCGCGTCGAGGGCGGCACCGAACTCGCCTTCCCCGAGGGCGCGACCGTACCCGAGAGGGCCTCCACCGGTGCCGACCCCCTCGGCTGGTCCCAGCCGCTGGCCGGCGGGAGCGACGGCCACCAGCTGTACGCCACGTACGGGCTGATCCTCGCCACCTTCCTCGGCACCATGGGGCTGCCCCATGTCGCCGTCCGCTTCTACACCAGCCCGCACGGACGCGCCGCCCGGCGCACCACCCTCGTCGTTCTCGGTTTGATCGGTGCCTTCTATCTGCTGCCGCCGGTGTACGGCGCACTGGGCCGGATCTACGCACCCGAACTGGCCCTCACCGGCGCCGCCGACGCCGCCGTGCTCGTGCTGCCGGACCGGATGCTCGGGGGAGTGCTCGGGGAGCTGCTGGGCGCGCTACTGGCCGGCGGGGCGTTCGCCGCGTTCCTGTCCACCGCCTCCGGGCTGACCATGTCGGTCGCCGGAGTCCTCACCCAGGACGTGCTGCCCAGCCGTGGCGTACGGCATTTCCGCCTCGGCGCCCTGCTGTCCACCGCCGTCCCGCTGACCGCCGGTGTCCTGGCCTCGAAGGTTCCCGTCGCGGACGCCGTCGGCCTCGCCTTCGCCGTCTCGGCGTCCTCCTTCTGCCCGCTCCTCGTCCTCGGCATCTGGTGGCGGCGGCTGACCCCGCCCGGCGCGATGGCCGGACTGCTGCTCGGCGGCGGCTCGGCGCTCACGGCCGTGATGGCGACCCGGGCCGGTCTGCCCGCCGAGGGCTGGGCCCACACCCTGCTGGCCTGGCCGGCCGTCTGGTCGGTCCCGCTGGGGTTCGTGACGATGATCCTGGTCTCGCTGGCCACCCCCCGCCACGTCCCGCCCGGCACCCCGGCGATCCTGGCCCGGCTGCATCTGCCGGAGGAGTTGCTGCGCCAAGGAGCCGGCCGGTGAGCGGCATCGCGCTCGCGGCCGCGGGCGCCGCCGCCGCCGTCCTGCTCGCGGCCGGGTTCGTCCTGGGCCGGATCACCGCCCGGCGTGGCGGACGGGCCGCCGATCTGGACCTCGGCACACCCGTCGAACGAGCCACCTTCCACACCCTGCACACCGCCTCCCTCGCCGCGCCCCCGCTGCGTGCCGGGCTCACCGAGGACACCGCCCGCAAGGCCGTCGGGCGGCTGCGTTCCCTGCTCGGCACCGAGGCGCTCTGTCTCACCGATCGTTCCGCCGTGCTCGCCTGGGACGGGCCGGGCGAGGGCCACCACCGTGACCACGTCATGGAGCGGGTGGCCGAGATCCTCGCATCGGGGCGCAGCCGGTCGGCGCACACCGGCTGCGCGGACTTCGAATGCCCGCTGCGCTGGGCGGTGATCGCCCCGCTCACGGGTGAGGACGGGGTGCTGGGGGCGCTCGTCGCCTACGGTTCGCGGGAGTCCGCCGTCCTCGTGCGGGCCGCGACCGAGGTCGCCCGCTGGGTCTCCGTACAGCTGGAACTGGCCGAGCTCGACCGGTCCCGGACCCGCGTCGTCGAGGCGGAGATCCGCGCTCTGCGGGCCCAGATCTCCCCGCACTTCATCTTCAACTCCCTGGCAGCGATCGCCTCGTTCGTCCGCACCGACCCCGAGCGGGCCAGGGAACTGCTGCTGGAGTTCGCCGACTTCACGCGCTACTCCTTCCGCCGGCACGGGGAGTTCGCCCAGCTCGCCGACGAACTGCGCTCCATCGAGCAGTACTTGGCACTCGCCGGGGCCCGCTTCGGCGACCGGCTCAAGGTCACCCTGCAGATCGCGCCCGAGGTGCTGCCGGTGACGCTGCCGTTCCTCTGCCTCCAGCCGCTGGTCGAGAACGCCGTCAAGCACGGCCTGGAGGACTCGGTGAACGTCTGCCGCGTCACGATCGCCGCCCGCGACGCGGGCGCGGAGGCCGTGGTGACGATCGAGGACGACGGCGTGGGCATGGACCCGGACGTGCTGCGGTCGATCCTGCGCGGAGAGCGCCCCTCCGGCGCGGGGATCGGCCTGTCGAACGTGGACGAACGGCTGCGCCAGGTGTACGGGGCGGAGTACGGGCTCGTGGTCGAGACCGGTATCGGCGCGGGGATGAAGGTGACGGTACGGATCCCCAAGTACCGGGCGGGCGTGCACCGTACGGCTCTCTAGGAGCCGTCGACATGGCCCCGCTCGCCGCGCTCGGCAGCGCCTGGCCGGACGAGGCCCACGGGCTGTTCGGCGGCCGTCAGTAGAGGTGGAGCGCCAGATGGCCGAGCGGCAGACCCACCTGCCAGGCGGGCAGCCACACCTGAGTCGACTCGTCGACCGGGAACCCGGGTGCCGACGGCATCGGCCCTCCCAGGTCGGCCGCGCGGATCCGGGTCGCCTCCAGGAGCCGCCAGGTCTCGCGGGCCAGGGCCAGATCGGGGCCGTCGTCGCCCGCCTCGGCCCGCGCGGCGAGCCGCTCGCGCACCCACCGGTCCCAGGGATGGTCGTAGGCGGTCCGCGCGATCCACTCGTCGAGCCGGTCCGCGGTCCCGGCCAGGGGCCGGGCGCCCGCGCCCTCGCAGAGGTGGATCGTGAGGGCCAGCGTCCGCTGCCCGGCCCGGTACTCCAGTGAGCCGGGCGCGACCAGACAGCCCGCGCGGAGCAGATCACCGGCTGTGAACTCGGCACACAACCAGGCCATCGGGACGGCCAGTCCGCCCCCGCTGGTGCCGTTCGTGCTCTCGGGCAGCAACGCTTCCACCTACTTCGGACGTGTCGTGTGGGTCGAGGACCCCGGGGACCCGAGAACGAGCCTCCACCGAAGAGGACGTGTGTGGGTCGCTCTTTACTCAACTCGCCCGTGTGGTTTCGGATACGTTCCCCCCACGCATCGGTGCCGGTGGGAGCGGTGATGCGGGGGGAGACGTCCGGGACGGCTGGAACTGGCGCGACGAGTTCCGATGGGGACGACGAGCTGCGACGGGGACGACGGGAGCCGGCGGCAGGGGCCTCAGCCGAGCAGCGCGTACACGGCCGTCGCGTGGGCGGCGGTCTCGCTCGTCCCCTCGGCCGTCATCGCGATGTCCGCGAACGCCATCCGCTTCCCCGTCTTGGTGAGCCGCGCCCGCACCAGGACGTCCGCGCCCTGGACCGCCCGCTGGAAGGTGATCGACTGCTGCACCGTCGTCATCGGCACGAAGCCGCCGCGGGCCGCGGCCACGGCGATCACCGTCGCGGTGTCGGCGGCGGCCATCAGCGCCTGACCGGACAGACCGCCGCCCTCACGGGCCAGCCGGTCCGACCAGGGGAGCCGGAGGACCGCTTCGGCCCCGTCCAGCGAGACCACCGAGAGCCCCAGATCGAGCACCCAGGGGGCGAAGTTGTCGGCGAGAACCTTTTCCGCGGTTGCGAGAGTCAGCGTCACGCGGTCATTGTGCGGCCGCGGTCCTCGGTCGGGCAACGCCCCCGCGCGGGGGCCGGTATCCCGGCAGACGACGCCCGAGCTGGCGCAGCGCGTAATGCGAACGGGACTTCACCGTTCCGGCCGGGATGCCGAGGTCGGCGGCGGCCTCGTTGACGGTGAGACCGTGGAAGTAGAGCCGGACCAGGACCGCGCGGTGCTCCGGGCTGAGACCGTCGACGGCCGCCCGTACGTCGAGCGCGGCGACCGCGGACTCGGTGATGTCCGCCGGGTCGGGCGTGGCGGCGAGCATCCCGTCCCCGATCTCGGCGGGCCGGGCGAGGCGGGAGCGCCGGGCGTCGATGGCCAGGCGCCGGGCCACGGTGAACAGCCACGGCCGCATCGACTCGTAGGGTCCGTCGAACGCCTCGGGGTGGAGCCAGGCCCGTACGAGGGTCTCCTGCGCCAGGTCCTCCGCCCGCTGCCGGTCGCCGTAGGTCAGGCCGAGCAGAAAGCCGAGGAGCGCCTGGCCGTGGTCACGCTGGAGCGCCGCCAGGGCGCGCTCGTCGGTCGTCGCCGTTGTCATGCTTCACACCTCTCCTGCCGGCTCCTCGTCCTCGGGGCGTATACGAGCGCATGCGAGCAGCGAGCGACAGGTAACGCGCACGTCCGTGCGACGAGCGGTCGCACCGAGCGGCGAATGGTGCGGTGAACGGTCACCCGAAGGCTCTGCGTCCGTTTCAGCGGGGTTTGGTGGGTTTCGCGGCTTTGCCCCTTGACTGAGGCTTATATCCGCTGTGAATTCATCAGGACAGATGTTCGTCCGATGAACGGCGGAGTACGGCAGATGATCCAGCGCACGAGACAAGGGGCGGTGGCCGTCGCCGCCGTCCTGCTCACCGCGGCGACCGGCTGCGCCGGTGCCGCCCGCACCTCCGGAGCGCCGCCCGCCGGGCAGGACTCCGAACGCCCCGCCGCACCCGTCGCACCGACCGCCCCGTCGGTGCCCGTCGGCGGGGCCTCGGCCCGCACCGGCTTCACCCTCGTCGCCTCCGGCGACGTCCTGCCCCACGACTCGATCATCCGCCAGGCCGCCGTGGACGCGGGCGGCCGGGGCTACGACTTCCGGCCGATGCTCTCCGGGGTCAAGCCCATCGTCTCGGGCGCCGACCTGGCGATCTGCCACATGGAGACGGTGTACGGGAAGGAGGGAGGCCCCTACACCGGCTACCCCGCCTTCAAGTCACCGCCCGAGATCGCCGACGCCCTCAAGGACACCGGGTACGACTCCTGCTCCACCGCCTCCAACCACACCCTGGACGACGGCGCCGCCGGCCTCGGGCGGACCCTCGACGCCCTCGACCTGGCGGGCGTGCGGCACGCCGGTTCTGCCCGCACCGCCGAGGAGGCGGCCCGGCCCACCCTCCTGAAGGCGGGCGCCGCGACCGTCGCCCAACTGGCCTACACCTACGGCACCAACGGCTTCCCGCTGCCCGAGGGGCAGCCGTGGGCGGTCAACCTGATCGACGAGGAGAGGATCGTCGCCGACGCGCGGGCGGCCCGGAAGGCCGGCGCCGACGTCGTCGTCGTCAGCCTGCACTGGGGCACCGAATGGCAGACCGCCCCGGACGACCGTCAGCTGACCCTCGGCAGATCCCTCACCGCCTCGCGGACCGGGGACCGCCCCGACATCGATCTGATCCTCGGCACCCACGCCCATGTGCCGCAGGCGTACGAGAAGGTCAACGGCACCTGGATCGTCTACGGCATGGGGGACCAGATCGCCGGTGACATGATCAACTACGAGGGCGCCTTCGATCCCCGGGGCAACCAGGGCACTCTCGGACGTTTCACCTTCACCCCGCCCGCGTCGCCCGGCGCCCGATGGGAGGTGGCCAAGGCCGAGTTCATCCCCCAGTGGTTCGACACGTCCCGGGGCCGGGTGGTCAACCTCAACGCCGCCATCAAGGACGGCGGCGGCCAGACCGCCGTACGCGACACCATCCGTGACGTCGTCCTCGGCAGGGGTGCGGCCGAGGACGGTCTGGTCATGGGGGAGTAGCGCCGCCGGAGCCCGGACCGGTCACGGGACGACCGTGACCGGCCAGCGGCCCGCCTTGACCAGCCGGACCGCGACCGAGCCGACGAACCGGTGGCCCGCCGACTCCGACGCGCCCACCACGACCGCGTCCGCCTTCAGTTCGTCCGCCGCCGAGACCAGGCCCGCGTAGGCGTCCCCCTTGAAGGTGTGGAACTCCCAGCGCACCTGCCAGATCTCCCGCACCCGCTCCGTCGACTCGCGGATCTCGGCCACCAGACTCTGGGCGATCTCGTCCGTGGTCCCCGCGACCGGCGCGCCCAGCGCCGCGCCCGCCGGCAGCACCGGCTGGACGTAGATCAGGGCGAGGAGGGCGTTCTGCCGGCGAGCGAGCCCGGCGGCGTAGGCCGCCGCACGCAGGGACGCATCGGAACCGTCGACGCCGGCCACGATCACCTTGGGGCCGTCCGTACCGCGTTCGAAAGCAGTCACGCTTCGAGGCCATCGGCTCATCGGGTGTTTTCGGACGGACGGCCGGTGTGGACGAGGGGCGCCGCCCTTCGCCCATGCGAGTTATTAGTCATGAAAAAGGATCAGATGCCCAGCGGGCGTCGTGCGGTGCTGCGCATCGCCGCCGCCCTGGGGGCCACAGCCACCGTGGGAGTCTTCGCGGCGGAACACGCCGCCACGCCCGTACGGCCGAAGGGCGCGGCCCCGGAGCCCGTCGCCGCCCCAGATGGGGGGCCGGCCGCGGGCCCTCAGTCGGGCGCCCGGCTCAGGCCCTCCTCGTACCGGCTCCAGCCGATGACCGCGTACGCGCCGCCGGCCTTCCGCAGGGCGGTGCCGCCGGTCCGGCAGCGGCCCTTCCTGAGGATGTCCGGCGTCGGCCGTTCGATGGTGCTGTCCTTCGACGACGGCCCCGACCCCCGCTACACCCCGGAGATCCTCGCCACCCTGCGCCGCCACGGCTGCCGGGCGATGTTCTTCGTCTGCGGCGAGATGGCCGTCGAGAACCAGGACCTGCTGCGGGAGATGGCGGCGGACGGGCACGTCGTCGGCAACCACTCCTGGTCCCATCCGCTCATCCCCAAGCTGCGCCCCTCGCGCATCCGGGACGAACTCGGCTCCACCAGCGACATCATCGAACGCACCCTCGGGACGGCGCCCTTGTGGTACCGCGCCCCCTTCGGCGCCTGGAACCGGCACTCCTTCGAGATCGGCGCCGAGCTCGGCATGGAGCCGCTGGCCTGGACCGTGGACACCCTCGACTGGAAGGAACCGGGCACGGCCAGCATCGTGCGCCGGGTCCTGGACGGAGCCGCACCCGGTGTGGTGGTCCTCTCGCACGACGCGGGCGGCGACCGCTCGCAGAGCGTGGCCGCACTGAAGCGCTATCTGCCCGAGCTGCTCGACGCCGGCTACAGCATCACCGTGCCCCGGCGCTGAGCGCGTACGGCGAAGGCCCCCGGATTCCCCGGGGGCCGTCGCCGG
>NZ_JBEXOT010000020.1:57414-123894 GCF_040611675.1 Streptomyces sp. NPDC006551 | reverse complement strand
CTGTTCACTACCTCCAGCCAGCGGTGCCTTTATTGCCGACGGCCGCTCGGCCGCCCCCCCGCTGTCAGGCGGGGGCGCGCCCTACGCGTCTCAGCCGGTCTCTCGTACCGCCTCCGCCAGGTCCGCCAGGAAACGGACCACCGCCGCCGGGCCCGGAACCGAGAGGTCGGCGCGGTCGGAGAGTTCGGTGACCTCCGCGGAGCCGCTGCACACCAGCAGGCCCGGGGTGCCGTCCGAGCGGAGTTTCTCCACGGCCGCGTAGGCCGGAAGATCGCCCAGGTCGTCGCCCGCGTACAGGACGGAACCCGCGCCCACCTCCCGTACGTACTCCGCGAGCGCCACGCCCTTGTCCATGCCCGGCGGGCGCAGCTCCAGGACCATGCGGCCGGGTTCGAGGACCAGGCCGTGGCGGGCCGCCAGGTCCCCGAGGGGGTCCTTGAGGGCCTCGAAGGCGCCCTGGGGATCGGAGGCGCGGCGCGTGTGGACGGCGACCGCGCGGCCCTTCTCCTCGATCCAGGTGCCCGGCCACGCGCCGACGCGGTCCAGGAAGCCCGGGAGTTCGGCGCGGACGGCGGCCACGCCGGGGTGCGGTGCGGAGGCCTGGACGGTGCCGGTGACCGCGTCCCAGCGTTCGGCGCCGTAATGGCCGAGGACGACGAGGTGTTCGAGGCCCGGGACGCCCGCGAAGCCGCCGTACCGTACCGCCACACCCGCCGGCCGGCCGGTCACCACCGCGATCGAGGCGATCCGGGGGGCCAGTGCGGCGAGGGCGGGGACGGCGCCGGGGTGGGCGCGGGCCTGCTCGGGGTCGGGGACGATCTCGGCGAGCGTCCCGTCGAAGTCGAGGGCGACGACGGCCTTCTCGGGCCGCGCGAGGAGCGCGGCCAGGCCGTCGCGGCCGGCGGGCGTGGTCGGGTGCGGAAGACTGACCATGGGACGACCCTACCCAGGGAGCCTCAGCGGCGCTGCTCCTTCTCCGCACGAACCCGGCGCAACCGGTTGACGGTCACCGGGTCGTGTTCGAGGGCGCGCGGGTCGTCGAGGAGGGCGTTGAGCAACTGGTAGTAGCGGACGGGCGACAGGCCGAGCCGCTCACGAACGGCCCGCTCCTTGGCGCCGGGCCCGGGCCAGGATCGGCGCTCCAGCGCGAGCACGGCCCGCTCCCGCTCCCCGAGGCCGGGGTCACCGGCACCCGGCTCGCCGACGCTGCGGCCACCGGCCCCCGGCTCCTCGCCGCGGGACGCGCCCGACTGCTCACCGAGTCCGCGCCCACCGGCCCCGGGCTCCTCGCCGCGGGACGCGCCCGGCTGCTCGCCGCGCCCGGTCCCCGGCTCCTCATCGCTGGTCATACGACCCAACTTATTCCGCGCTCTCGGCGGCCGTCGCGTCCCGTGCGATCTTCCCGAGCACCTCCGACGCCTTCGCCCCGGGCGCCACGGCCTTGCCGATGTTCTGCTTGATGTTCTCGCTGACCCGCGCCCAGGACGTCTTGCCGACCGGCGGCAGCTGCGAGTTGGGCAGTTCCTTGAGGAACTCGCGCAGGTTCCGGTGCTCGGGCTCGGCCTGCATCGTGGCGTACGCGCTGACGGTCGGCGGCAGCAGATCGTTGTCCCCGGCGAACTTGAGCACGTTGGCGTCGCTGAAGACGAAGTCCAGGAAGTCGCCGATCCGCTCGCGGTGGCCGTTCTGCTTGAAGCCCATGATCCAGTCGGCGACGCCCATGGACGCCTTGGCCTTGCCGTCCACTCCGGGCAGGGCGATCTTGCCGACCTTGACGCCCTTCTTCTCCGCCTCCTGCATCAGCGACGGGTGGCCGTTGAGCATGCCGACCTCGCCCCGCGCGAACGCGGCGAAGGCTTCCTTGCGGTTGAGCTTCCCCGGCGCGATCGGGCCCGTCAGACCCTTCTCGACCAGGTTCGTCCGCAGCCAGTCGAAGGTCTTGACGTTCTGCTCGGAGTCGATCTTGTAGCGGTCGGTGGCGTCGGTGTATCCGTCGCCACCGCTGAGCAGCCACATCATGGTCTCCGCCTGCGCCTCCTCGGGGCCGAGCGGCAGGGCGAAGGGGTACGGGACGTCGTCGTTCTCGAGCTTGCGCGCGGCGGCGGCGAGCTCGGCCCAGGTCGTCGGCGCCTTCGTGACGCCGGCCTCCTCGAAGAGCTCCTCGTTGAAGAACAGCAGCCGGGTGGAGGCGGCGAAGGGCAGACCGTACTGCGTTCCCTTGGTCTCTCCCGCGGCGGTCAGCGGGGCGAGGAAGTTGGCCTGGACGGGGATGGAGAGCAGTTCGTCGGCGGAGTAGAGCGCGCCGGCCGCGGCGTAGTCGGCGTACGCGCCGATCTGCGCGATGTCGGGCGCCTGGCCGGCCTTCACCATCTCGGCGACCTTGCGGTCGACGTCGTTCCACGACTCGATCTGGACGTCGACCTTCACCCCGGGGTGCTCGGCCTCGTACGCGGCGGTGAGACCGTCCCAGTACTTCTTGGTGGTGTCGCCGCCGGTGAGGTCGTAGTCGGCGGCGACCAGCTTCAGGGTCACGTCGCCGGACTCGTCGCCGGTGAGGCCACAGCCGGAGAGCGCCGCGGTCAGGCCCAGCGCGGCGATGGTCGCGGTCAGTCCAAGGAGTCGCCGCTGCACAGCGTTGTCCCACCCTCTGCTCGTCGTCGAGCTGTGATTTTCACAGGAGGAAAAGCATAAGGTCTACACCACTGGGGTATCGCTTCGGCATCGCTCGTCGCGGGCGCCCCGGCGGCGGAGCCGCACCCCCGCACGGATTCCGCCTTTTGTATGCCCGCACAACAATCCCGCCCAGTGGACTAGACCTTTCTGCGGTTCCCGGGCGACACTGTCCCCCGTGAGACACGTCATCGCCCTCGATGTGGGCGGCACCGGCATGAAGGCCGCCCTCGTCGGGGCGGACGGCACCCTGCTCCACGAGGCGCGCCGCGCGACCGGACGGGAGCGTGGTCCCGAGGCCGTCGTCGAGACCATCCTCGGCTTCGCCGCCGAGCTGCGCGCCCACGGCCTGGAGCGGTACGGGCAGCCCGCCGCGGCCGCCGGCGTCGCCGTCCCCGGCATCGTCGACGCCGATGACGGCATCGCCGTCTACGCCGCCAACCTCGGCTGGCGCGACGTCCCGATGCGCGCCCTGCTCAGCGAGCGCCTCGACGGAGTCCCTGTCGCCCTCGGCCACGACGTGCGCACCGGCGGCCTCGCCGAGGGCCGCATCGGGGCCGGCAACGGCGCCGACCGCTTCCTCTTCGTGCCGCTCGGCACCGGCATCGCCGGCGCCATCGGCATCGGCGGATCGATCGAGGCCGGCGCCCACGGCTACGCCGGCGAGATCGGCCACATCGTCGTCCGCCCCGGCGGCACCGACTGCGGCTGCGGCCAGCGCGGCTGCCTGGAGCGGTACGCCTCCGCCTCCGCGGTCTCCCTCGCCTGGGCCGCCGCCTCCGGTGACCCCGACGCGGACGCCGCCGACTGCGCCAAGGCGGTCGAGTCCGGCGATCCCACGGCCGTACGGGTCTGGCAGGACGCCGTCGACGCCCTCGCCGACGGCCTGGTCACCGCGCTCACCCTGCTGGACCCCCGCACGCTCATCATCGGTGGCGGTCTCGCCGAGGCCGGGGAAACCTTGTTCACACCCCTGCGAGCCGCGGTGGAGGAGCGAGTGACCTTCCAGAAGCTGCCCGCCATCGTCCCGGCGGCCCTGGGGGACACCGCCGGATGCCTGGGCGCGGGCCTTCTCGCCTGGGACCTTCTCTCCCTCGACAGCCGCACCCACAGCGAGTCCGACTCGGAGGTATCCGCCTGATGGCCGATCGCACAGTTCTCGCCGGCGCGCGCGTCGTGCTGCCGACCGGAATCGTCGAGAACGGACGCGTGATCGTCGAAGGCGGCCGCATCTCCGGCAGCGCGCCGGAAGGCACCCCCGC
The DNA here is from genome assembly GCF_040611675.1 of Streptomyces sp. NPDC006551. Taxonomy (NCBI): domain Bacteria; kingdom Bacillati; phylum Actinomycetota; class Actinomycetes; order Kitasatosporales; family Streptomycetaceae; genus Streptomyces; species Streptomyces sp. NPDC006551. The sequence goes on along the minus strand of NZ_JBEXOT010000020.1, from coordinate 119,962 downwards.
CCTCGACCTGACCGGCCACTGGGTCGTCCCCGGCTTCGTCGACACGCACAACCACGGCGGCGGCGGCGCCTCCTTCACCTCCGGCACGGTCGACGAGGTCCTCAAGGGCGTCCACACCCACCGCCTGCACGGCACCACCACCACCGTGGCGTCCTTCGTGACCGGCGACATGGACTTCCTCGGCCGGCGCGCGGGACTCCTCTCCGAGCTGGCCGAGCAGGGCGAGATCGCCGGCCTCCACTTCGAGGGGCCGTTCATCTCCCCCTGCCGCAAGGGCGCGCACGACGAGACGCTGCTCCGCGACCCCGACCCGGCCGAGGTCCGCAAGCTGGTCGACGCGGGGCGCGGCCAGGCCAGGATGGTGACGCTCGCCACCGAGCTGCCCGGCGGCATCGACTCCGTACGCCTTCTCGCGGAGCACGGCGTGATCGCCGCGATCGGCCACACCGACGCGACGTACGAGCAGACCGTCGAGGCCATCGACGCGGGCGCCACCGTCGCCACGCACCTCTACAACGCGATGCCCGGCCTCGGCCACCGCACGCCCGGACCGATCGCCGCGCTCCTGGAGGACGAGCGGATCACCGTCGAGCTGATCAACGACGGGACGCATCTGCACCCGGCCGCCCTGGAGCTGGCGTTCCATCACGCCGGCCCGGACCGGGTCGCCTTCATCACGGACGCGATGGACGCCGCCGGCTTCGGTGACGGCCGCTACATGCTCGGCACGCTGGAGGTCGAGGTGAAGGACAGCGTGGCGCGGCTGGTCGAGGGCGGCTCCATCGCGGGCTCCACCCTCACCCTGGACCGGGCGTTCAAGCGCGCCGTGACCGTCGACCGGCTGCCGGTCGAGTCCGTCGTCCGGGCCATCTCCGCCAACCCGGCCCGCCTGCTCGGCATCGACGACAGAGTCGGCTCGCTGGAGCCCGGCAAGGACGCCGACCTGGTCGTCCTCGACGAGAACTTCGACCTCAAGGGCGTGATGCGCAAGGGCGCCTGGGTGGTCGAGCCGCACCTGGCCTGATCCCGACCCGGACAGGACGCAAGGCGGTCGACCGGGGGTCTGGGCCAACCGCCTTCCGTTTGGCATGATCAGGGCGCGTTCTACGAGCTTCTACGGGGTACGGGGGTACGGCAGGTGATTCTCACGGTCACCCTCAACACGGCACTGGATCTCACCTATCGCGTGCCGGCCCTCACCCCGCACGCCTCCCACCGCGTCACCCAGGTGATCGAACGCCCCGGCGGCAAGGGCCTCAACGTCGCCCGCGTCCTGGCCGCCCTCGGCTACGAGACCGTCGTCACCGGGTTCGCGGGCGGCCCGACCGGCGAGGTCCTGCGGGCCCGTCTCACGCATCTGCCCCTGACCGACGCGCTGGTCCCGACCGCCGGCCCCACCCGTCGTACCGTCGCCGTCGTCGACGCGGCGAGCGGCGACACCACCCAGCTCAACGAGCCCGGCCCCACCATCGGCCCGGCCGAGTGGGCCGCCCTCACCGGCCGGTACGCCGAACTGCTCCGGAGCGCCGAGGCGGTGGCCCTGTGCGGCAGCCTGCCGCCTGGCATCCATGTCGGCGCGTACGCGGAGCTGATCAGGCTCGCCCGGGGCGCCGGTGTCCCGGTCCTGCTCGACACCAGCGGCGAGCCGCTGCGGCGCGGTATCGCCGCCCGCCCCGACCTGGTGAAGCCGAACGCCGACGAGCTCGCCCAGCTCACCGGCTCCCGCGAACCGCGCCGCGCCACACAGGACGCCCGGCGGCGGGGAGCCCGCGCGGTGGTCTCCTCGCTCGGCCCGGAGGGCATGCTGGCCGCCACCCCCGACGGCGTATGGCGCGCGGCTCCCCCGGCGCCGGCGAAGGGCAACCCGACCGGCGCCGGCGACTCGGCCGTCGCGGGCCTGCTCTCCGGCCTGATCGACGGCCTGCCGTGGCCGGACCGCCTGGCCCGCGCGGTCGCCCTGTCGGCCGCGACGGTGCTCTCCCCCGTGGCGGGCGAGTTCGACCGGTCGGCGTACGAGGAGCTGCTGCCCCGGGTGACGGTGAGGGAGCAGGCCGAGGCGGCATAGGAGAGGCCCCGCGGAAACCGGTTCCACGGGGCCCACACCTTCAGCCGTACCGCACGGAAGCTCAGAGGTTGCTGATCTTCACCCAGTCGAAGATCACGTCACACTGGTTCCCCTGCTCGCAGGAGAGCATGATCGTGTTCTGACCCTTCTCGAGCGACACCTGCGACCAGGTGGTCTGCCAGTTCTTCTCGAGGTTCGGGTCCGAGGAGCCGATGAAGTTCTTCAGGTTCATCGGGTTGGTGTTCGCCTTGCCGTTGACGGTCACGGTGGCGTTGGCGTCCTTGGCCGGGATCGCGTACCGCACGGACATCTTGTACGTGCCGGCTTCGGGCACCTCGGTCTGCCAGGTCACCGACGACCCGATGGCGTTGAACCCGGTGACGTAGGCGCCGTCCGCGCCCTCCGCGCCCTTGATGTCCTTGGCGAGCAGCGCCGAACCGCCCAGCTTGAGCGTGGCCGCGTCCTGCTGCGGCAGCTCGGCCGGGGTCTCGTCCGCGGAGGGCTGGGAGCTCGGGCTCTCCTGGACCTGCTCGGAGCCGCCGGTCGGCGTGCCGCCCGCTTTCGAGCCGTCGCCGTTCTCGTCACCCGTGTTGTTGAGGACGGCGGCCGTGATTCCGATCACGACGACCGCGACGACCGCGACCGCGCCGATCAGCAGCCCCTTGGTGTTGGGGCCGCGGCCGCGCTGGGGCGGCATCGGGGACTGGCGGGTCCGGTCGCCGCCCGGGTAGGTCTCGGGCGCGGCGTACTGCGGGTTCGGCTGGCCGTACTGCTGCTGGCCGCCGTAGCTCTGCTGATGCGGCACATGGGCCTGGGCGGGTCCGCCGTACTGGCGCTCGCCGACCGTCCTGACCTGGTTGTACGAGGTTCTGGGGACGCCGGGCTGCGCGGCCGGGCCGGGGTAGCCGTAGCCACCGCCCTGACGGGGCGGCTGTGCGCCTGCCGCCTGACCGTCCGCGTACAGGTAGCCGAACGGATCGTCGTCCTCGGGCGTATTCGCGCCGTCGTTACCGGCAGCCATCCCTGGTCACTCCTATCCATGCTCGCCAGCCGTCGCCGACCGGCCGAGCCTACCTCGAACGAGGAACGCTTCGATCCGTTCCTTGACAGGCCGGTGATCGACCAGGAAGTGACTCACGGGTAAAGAAAAGGGCTATCCGGCGCGTCGGTGGACCTTGGCACGGGAGCGCTTCTCGATGTACATCCGCTGGTCGGCGGAGTTCAGCACCTCTTCGACGGTCATGCCGCACTCGGCCCAGCCGATGCCGAAGCTCGCCCCGACCCTGACCGCCCGTCCGTCGACCCGGATCGGCGGAATGATGGCGTTCCGCAGCCGAACGGCCAGGTCAGCGGCGTCCGCGGCGCCGAGCCCGTCGGCGAGGACGACGAATTCGTCACCCCCGAGCCGGGCGACGGTGTCCCCGTCGCGTACGCCGGTGGTGAGCCGGCGGGCGACCTCGATGAGAACGGCGTCCCCGGTGTGATGTCCGAAACGGTCGTTGATCGACTTGAAGCCGTCGAGGTCGCAGAAGAGAACGGCGAGCCCCTTCGTTCCGTCGTCGACCTCACCGCCGGCGGGGGCGACGGCGTGGACGTGATGGTCGTACGGGCCTCCGGTCGCCGCGCCGGGTGCCGGGTCGAAGCCGAAGCCGTGCTCGTGCCCGTACGGGGAGTCGTAACCGGCGTCGAGGTCCCCCGCCTCGCCGGCGCGGGCGGCCAGCGGGCGTTCGCAGATCCGGGCACTGAGCCTGGAGCGCAGCTCGGCGCTGTTGGGCAGACCGGTGAGGGCGTCGTGGGAGGCGCGGTGGGCGAGCTGCAGCTCGTGGCGTTTGCGCTCCTCGATGTCCTCGACGTGGGTGAGGAGGAAGCGGGGGCCGTCCGCGGTGTCGGCGACGACGGAGTTGCGCAGCGAGACCCAGACATACGTGCCGTCGCGGCGGCCGAGGCGCAGTTCGGCGCGGCCTCCTTCAGCGGAGGTGCGCAGCAGGGTCCCTATGTCCTCCGGGTGGACCAGGTCGGCGAAGGAGTAGCGGCGCATGACGGAGGCGGGCCGGCCGAGGAGGCGGCACAGGGCGTCGTTGGTGCGCAGGAGCCGGCCGTGCTGGTCGCCGCCCATCTCGGCGATGGCCATGCCGGAGGGGGCGTACTCGAAGGCCTGCCGGAACGACTCCTCGCTGGCGCGCAGGGCCTGCTGCTCGCGTTCGAGGCGGACGAGGGCGCGCTGCATGTTTGCTCGCAGGCGCGCGTTACTGATCGCAATCGCCGACTGGGAGGCGTACATCTGGAGCGCTTCCCGGCCCCAGGGCCCGGGGTGGCGGCCGTTGCGGGGCCGGTCGACGGAGATCACGCCGAGGAGCTCACGGCCGGAGCCCGGGGGTCCCCCCGGGTGAGCGGAGCGTACGCCGGGGGAGTACATCGGGGCATAGAGGCGGTCGTGGGGGTGCCACTCGTCCTCGAAGCGGGGGGCGGGGCCTTCGGTGTGCCACTGCGGCACGTCGTCCTCGATGAGGACCCAGCCCTCGGTGTGCGGGATGAACCGCAGGTCACCCCAGGCGACGCCCATGGAGAGGCGGCGTTCCCAGGATTCGCGGGAGCCGACGCGGCCGGTGATCAGGGCTTCGGCGGCGGGGCTGCCGGCGAAGGCGGCGACGACGAGGTCTCCGTCGGGGCGGACGAGGTTGACGCAGGCCAGCTCATAGTTGAGACCGGCGACGATGCCGTCGGCGACGGTCTGCAGGGTGTCCGCCAGACTGCGCGCTGTATTGAGGTCGGCCACGACCTGATGCAGCTGCCGCAGGGTCGCAAGACGGACGTACGGCTCCGACTCGGTCTCCATCGCTCGCTCTCCCCGAGACCTCGACAGCAACTCCAGGGTTCTCATCGGCTTACTTGCTGCACTGTCTCCGCCACTGAATCACAGCGAGCTGTGCACCCGGTACACAGGGTCAACAAATACTGGGCTCTGTGACTCAAGTCACAACAGGGTCTGAAGGGTTGCCGGGTGCGGTGGAAAGCGCTCCCGTTCTTTCTTGAACGCAAACGAACGGACACTCGATCCCGCCGGTCCTAGGACCGGCGGGGGTGCCCGTTCTGGTCCCGGGGCCCGATGCGGGGCGGACGGGGTCGCGACTAGCGTGCGAGGTGTGCTGCAGAAGACCCTCACCTCGCCTCCGCCGGCCATCCCTCATGCTGAGGGGGTGAGCAACGACGAGTTCCGGGCGGCGATGTCCCGGCTGGCGGCGGGCGTGGTGCTGGTGACGGCGCACGACCCGGACGACGGCCCTCGCGGTGAGGACGTCGGGATGACGGCGACCGCGTTCATGTCGGTGTCCCTCGACCCGCCCCTGGTCCTGGTCAGCCTCCGCAACGGCTCCCGGATGGACGACCTGCTCGCCGAGGTCCCCGTATGGGCCGTCTCGGTCCTCTCCGAGAGCCAGCGCCATGTCGCGGGCCGCTTCGCGATGAAGGGCCGGGTGAGCGACCGTCTCCTCTTCGAGGACGTGCCGTACACGCGGGGCGAGGAGAGCGGCGCGCCCCTGATCGGCGGCGCGCTGGCGACGCTGGAGTGCCGTACGGAGAACCGCGTCGTGGCCGGCGACCACACCCTGGTCATCGGCCGCGTCCTGACGGCCGCCTTCCCCTCGTCCGACGGCGCCCCGCTGACCTACTTCAAGGGGAAGTACCGCCACCTGGCCTGACGCGCCCGCCGACACGTCGGGCAGGGCTTCGGGGAGCGGAGCAGGCCCACAAGGGCACACCAGGGCGCCGAAAGGCTCCCGTCAGCCCCAGTCGCGGCCCTGGCGGCCGCGCTTCGTCTCCGCGCGCTGCTTCTTCACCCGCAGACGGCGCTCGTTGATACCCCGGGGGATCTTCGTCGCCCGGCGCGGCTTCGGCGGTGGGGCCGTCGCCTCGGAGAGGAGCGCGGCGAGTCGGACCGCCGCCGTCTCGCGGTTGCGCCACTGCGAGCGGTGCTCCGACGCCCGTACCGTCAGCACCCCGCCCACCAGACGCGACGCCAGCCGTTCGAGCGCCCGCGCCTTCCAGACCTCCGGCAGCACCTCCGTGCGCGCCAGGTCGAAGCGGAGCTCCACCTGGGAGTCGCTCGTGTTGACGTGCTGCCCGCCCGGCCCGGACGACCTGGAGAAACGCCACATCAGCTCGGCCTCGGGAAGCGAGACGGAGCCACGGATGACATACGGACCGGACATGCCGTCCATGTTCCCCGGAGCGGGCCCCGCACGTCACCCTGTTTTCGCGGCCGGTCTCCCCGGTGGAAGTCACACCGTCCGGCCCCGATGGAACCGGCAGGGCCCCGTCCGCGTTATCCCGTGTGACGACGACAGTCGACATCACGACGAAAGGGACTTCCCATGGCTGTAAGCCTGTCCAAGGGCGGCAACGTCTCCCTGACCAAGGAGGCTCCGGGCCTGACGGCCGTCACCGTGGGCCTCGGCTGGGACGTCCGCACGACCACCGGCACCGACTTCGACCTCGACGCCTCGGCCATCGGTGTGGACGCCGCCGGCAAGGTCGCCTCCGACGCGCACTTCGTCTTCTTCAACAACAAGTCCACCCCGGACCAGACCATCGTCCACACCGGTGACAACCGCACCGGCGAGGGCGGCGGCGACGACGAGCAGATCAACGTCAACCTCGCGGCCCTGCCGCCGAACGTCGACAAGATCGTCTTCCCGGTCTCCATCTACGACGCGGTCAACCGCTCGCAGAACTTCGGCCAGGTCCGCAACGCCTACATCCGCATCATCAACCAGGCCGGCGGCACCGAGCTCGCCCGCTACGACCTCTCCGAGGACGCCGCCGTCGAGACCGCCATGGTCTTCGGCGAGCTGTACCGCAACGGCGCGGAGTGGAAGTTCCGCGCGGTCGGCCAGGGTTACGCCTCCGGCCTCGAGGGCATCGCCCGCGACTTCGGCGTCAACCTCTGACGGACACGCACCGTACGCGCGCCGTACGCCAAGGCCCCGGCTCCGGCCGGGGCCTTACCGTTTCCGCATGATCGTCGAGCCCTACGCCTCCGCCGACCACGCCCTGCCCGGCCCGCTTCTCACCGAGCTGACCGAGCTCTACGCCTCCAACCGCGACTTCCACGCGGTCACCGGCGACTTCCCGGACCCCGACGGCATCCTCCCCGAGCAGGTCGCCGCCGCCCTCGCCGACGAACTCGCCCGCCCCGGCTCCGAGGTGCTCCTCGCCCGCTCCGAGGGCCGGCTGATCGGCATCGCGGTCACCCTCGACCACCACCCCGACCCCGACGACCCGGATCCCTGGATCGGCCTTCTGATGGTCGACGCGCGCGCCCACCGGTCGGGCCACGGCCGCGCCCTCGCCGGCACGGTCGAGGAACGGTTCCGCGCCGAAGGCCGTACGGGCGTCAAGCTCGCGGTCCTGGAGAACAACCCGCGCGGCCTCGCCTTCTGGACGTCCCTCGGCTACGCCGAGATCGCCCGCCGCCCGGACCTGGAACACGGCCGCCCCAGCCTGGTCCTGCGCAAGAGCCTCTGACCGCGTCCGGTCACCGCGGGCTCTCCGGCTTCCCGTCCCCGTACAGCCACACGTCCCACAGCTCACTCAGGTCCTCACCCGCCACGTCCTCCACATACGCGGTGAAGTCCTCCGTGGAGGCGTTGCCGTGCCGGTGCTTCGCGGGCCAGCCCGCCAGGATCTCGTAGAAGGTGTCGTCGCCGACCGTCTGCCGGATCTTGTGCAGCACCATCGCGCCGCGCTGGTACACCGGCGGGTCGAACAGGTTCTCCGCCGACGGCGGTTCGGCGGGCGGGAAGGCCCAGTTGGCCTGCTCGGCGAAGGCCGTCTCGAAGCTGCGCTGGGCCGGGACGTTCTCGAAGTCCTCCGCGTACAGCCACTCCGCGTACGTCGCGAAGCTCTCGTTGAGCCACATGTCCCGCCAGGTCGCGGGCGAGACGGAGTTGCCGTACCACTGGTGCGCGAGCTCGTGGACGAGGGTCGAGGCATCGAAGGAGTCCTGCGGGAAGACGGGCCGGGTCTGGGTCTCCAGGGCGTAGCCGACGTCACCGGCCGCTTCGACGATCGCGCCGGTGGAGGTGAAGGGATAGGGCCCGAAGTTCTCCTGCTGCCACTCCAGGATCTCGGGGATGCGGTCGAGCAGCGCGGAGCTGTCGGCGGCGACGGAGGGGTCGACGGCGGTGTGCACGGCGACGCCGGAGGGGGTCGTGGCGGTCCTCGTCTCGTACCGGCCGATCGCGACCGTGGCGAGGTAGCTCGCCATCGGCTCGGCGCTGTGCCAGACGGCGGTGGTCCGGCCGCCGGCCGTCCGTTCGCTGCGCAGGGTGCCGTTGGAGACGGCCCGCAGTCCCGCCGGGACGGTGAGGGTGATGTCGTACGTCGCCTTGTCGGACGGATGGTGGTTGCCGGGGAACCAGGCCATGGAGCCGACCGGTTCGCCGAGCGCGAGCGCCCCGTCCTTCGTCCTCAGCCAGCCCTCCCCCGCCCCGTCGGCGTCGGTGATCTTCCGCGGTACGCCGGAGTACGTGACCGTCGTCCGGAAGATCTTTCCCTTGCCGATCTCCTCGCGGGGCCGGAGCGTCAGTTCGCCGCCCGCCCGGTTGACGGCGGCCGGGGCGCCGTCGACGGTGGCGCGGCCGACGGTGAGACCGGAGAGGTCGAGGTTGAAGGCGCTCAGGTCCTGGGTGGCGCGAGAGGTGATCTCGGCGGTGGCTTCGAGGCGGCCGCTCGCGGGGTCGTAGTCGAGCGTGAGGGCGTAGTGCCGGACGTCGTAGCCGCCGTTGCCGAGCTTGGGGAAGTACGGATCGCGCAGCCCCGCGGCGCCGGGGGTGCCGTCCACCGGCCCGCCCGTCTCACCGGTGCAGCCGGCGGAGCCGACGAGGAGCAGCAGCGTCGCGGCGGCTGCCAGGGCGGCTCGGGTACGTCTCTCCACGGAACGATCTTAGGCGGGGGTACGAATCCGGTGGCGCCCGGCGGGGGCCCGGGCGCCACCTCCCCCGCACCGGGAGGCTGTTGGGGGCCGGGGGTGATACGCCTGGGTCCCGGACAGGACCTACAGGACCTAGTTGTCGAGCGCCTCGGCGCCGGCGCGGGCGAACTTCTCGTCCAGGTCGCCGCTGGGCGCGCCGGCCACGCCGATGCCGGCGATCGGGGCGCCCTTGGCCGTGACGGGGACGCCGCCGCCGAGGAACAGGGTGCCGGGGATGTCCTTCAGGTTCGGGGCCTGGGCCAGGCGCCCGGCGAGGACGGAGGTCGGGGCGTTCCAGGAGACCGCGGTGAACGCCTTGCGCTCGGCCGACTCGTAGGACTGCGGGCCCGCGCCGTCGCCGCGGAGGGTCACGACGGTGTTGCCGTTGCGGTCCACGACGGCGACCGTCACGCGCTGGTTCTCGGCCTCGGCGGCGTCCAGGGTGGCCTGCGCGGCCCTGGTCGCGGCGTCGATCGTCAGGTGCGTGGTCTGCTGGAGGTTCTTGTTCGAGGCGTCGGCCTTGACGGCGGCGGCGGGGGCGGCGGCCGGAGCGGAGGCGTTCGCGGAGACGGCGCCGAAGGTGCCTGCGGCGAGGGCGGCGGCCGCGGTGGCGCCGATGAGCATCTTCTTCATGGTGAACTCCCTGGGATGGCTGCGTGAGTCGCTCTGCCATCGATCCTCCGGCCGGATCCGGTCCCCCACCGTCGACGGAGCGGCTGCCTCCGCCGCGCGGTACGGATGACACGCGGGTCAGCCGATCGGTTGATGCCCCTGTGGTCCCCCAGGGCCACCATGGAGACGTACACCCAGGTCAGGACCCGTACGGAAAGGCATGTGATGGAGCAGGACCCGGACGCCCGCTGGCTGGCGCGGGTCATGCACGTCGCCTTCTTCCTCCTGCTCGGCGCGTCCCTGGTCCGCTTCCTGCTGCGGCACCCGTGGGAGGACCGCGGCCCGTGGATCGTCGCCCTCTCTGGCGCCCTCGCCTCCCTCTACGTCCTCGGCCCGGTGCTCGGCACCCGCGCAACCCCCCGCCGGATCGCCTGGCTCTTCACCGTCGTCGCCGTCTGGGTGCTGCTGGTCGTCCTCGCGCCGAGCTTCGCCTGGTGCGCGGTCCCGCTCTTCTACACCGGTCTGCGCACCCTCCCGCCGCGCGCCGCCCTCGTCCTGGTCGCGCTGCTGACGGTCTTCGTCGTGGCCGCCCAGGTCCAGCTCTCGCACGGCGGCTGGGACCCGAACCTGATCATCGCCCCGCCGGCCGTCGCCGCCATCGCCACCGCCGTCTTCGTGCACGCGCAGCGCCAGGCCGACCGGCAGCGTGCGCTGATCGACGACCTGATCCGGACCCGCCGCGAACTGGCCGCGATCGAGCGTCGCGAGGGCACTCTGGCCGAGCGCCAGCGGCTCTCGATGGAGATCCACGACACCCTCGCCCAGGGCCTGTCCAGCCAGCAGATGCTGCTCCAGGCCGCGGACCGCACCTGGGACAGCGACCCGGCGACCGCCCGCCGCCACGTCCGTACCGCCGAGTCCATCGCCGAACGCAACCTCGCCGAGGCCCGCCGCTTCGTCCACGATCTCGCCCCCGCCGACCTCGCCGAGGGCGGCGGCCTGGAGGAGGCGCTGCGCACCCTCGCGGGCCGCGAGTCCGCCGCGTTCCGGGTCGACGGGGTGCCGGTGCCGCTGCCCGACCGGGTGCAGTCGGCGCTGCTGCGCATCGCGCAGGGCGCCCTCGCCAACGTCCGCGAGCACGCCGCCGCCACCTCCGCGGCGCTGACCCTGACCTACCTCGACGACCAGGTCGTCCTCGACATCGCCGACGACGGCCGCGGCTTCGACCCCCCGGCGTCCCCGGAACCGGGGGTACGCGGCCACGGCCTGCCCGCCATGCGGGTGCGTGCCCAGCAGCTCGGCGGCACGCTCACCATCGAATCCACGCCAGGCGAGGGCACGGTGCTCTCGGCCGCGATCCCCCTCGCACCCCCTCTGGAGACCTCATGACGGCGGTACGGATCCTGCTGTGCGACGACCACGCCGTCGTACGCGCCGGGCTGCTCGCCCTGCTCGGCAGCGCGCCCGACATCGAGGTCGTCGGCGAGGCCGGCAGCGGCGAGGAGGCCGTCGCGATGGCCGCGAAGCTGGCCCCGGACGTCGTCCTGATGGACCTTCAGCTCGGGCCGGGCATCGACGGCGTCGAGGCGACCCGCCGGATCGCGGGGTCGGGCGCCGGCGTCCACGTCCTGGTCCTCACCACGTACGACACGGACGCCGACATCACCCGCGCCATCGAGGCGGGCGCCACCGGCTACCTCCTGAAGGCCGAACGGCCCGAGGAGCTGTTCGCCGCGATCCACTCCGCCGCCCAGGGCCGCACCACCCTGTCCCCGCCCGTCGCCAGCCGCGTCATGGACCGGATGCGCGGCGCGGCCGGGCCCACGCTCACCGACCGCGAGCGGGACATCCTCGGCCAGCTCGCCCACGGCCTGGGGAACCGTGAGATCGCCCGCGCGCTCTTCATCAGCGAGGCGACCGTGAAGACCCACCTCGGCCGGATCTACGCCAAGCTCGGCGTCGACACGAGGGCGGGCGCCGTGGCCGTGGCCAAGGAACAGCGCCTTCTGCCCTGAGCCTCCCCCTCCTGCTACGCTTCGCTACCGTTCCATCACACGGTGTGAGACAACGGGAGGGCGCGTGAAGATCGCCTGCGTCGGCGGCGGGCCCGCCGGCCTGTACTTCTCGATCCTGATGAAGCGACAGGACCCGTCCCACGACATCACCGTCTATGAACGCAACCCCGCCGGCTCCACCTACGGCTGGGGCGTCACCTACTGGGCCGGGCTCCTCGACAAGCTCCGGGCCGGCGACCCCGAGTCCGCCGACGCCATCAGCGAGGCGTCCGTGCGCTGGACCGACGGCGTCGCCATCGTCCGCGACGAGCGGACCGTCCACCGCGGCGACGAGGGTTTCGGCATCGGCCGCCGCCGGATGCTCGCCCTCCTCGCCGAGCGGGCCGAAGCCCTGGGCGTACGGGTCGAGTTCGAGCACGCCATCACCGGCGAGGACGCCCCAGAACTCGCCGGCGCCGACCTGATCGTCGCCGCCGACGGGGTCAACAGCGTGCTGCGCGAGGCCCACAGCGACCACTTCGGCGCGGAGGTGACCACCGGCCGCAACCCGTACATCTGGCTCGGCACCACCAAGGTCTTCGACTCCTTCAGCTTCGCCTTCAAGGAGACCGAGCACGGCTGGATCTGGTGCTACGCCTACGGATTCAGCGGTGAACAGTCCACGTGTGTCGTCGAATGCTCCCCGGAGACATGGGCCGGCCTCGGCCTCGACACGCGGGGCGAGGCCGACAGCCTGAACCTGCTGGAGAAGTTCTTCCACGACCTCCTCGACGGCCATCCGCTGATCGGCCGGTCGCAGGCAGACGATGCCGCGCGGTGGCTGCACTTCCGCACCCTGACCAACCGCACCTGGCACCGGGGCAACGTGGTCCTCCTCGGCGACGCCGCCCACACCACCCACTACTCCATCGGCGCGGGCACCACCCTGGCCCTGGAGGACGCCCTCGCCCTCGCGGACGCCCTGCGCGACCTGGAGGCCCGGCGCGATCCGGACGCCCTGCGCGATCCGCGCGAGCCTGGGGGCCAGGCCGGGGCGGCCGGGGCCGGCCGGGACCTCGACGGGGCGCTGAGCCGTTACGGCCGGCGGCGGCGCGCGGAGCTTCTGTCGGCCCAGAGCGCGGCCCGCTACAGCGCTCGCTGGTACGAGAACCTCCCCCGCTACATGCACCTGGAACCGGCCCGGATGTTCGCCCTCCTCGGCCAGCGGCACTCTCCTCTGCTGCCGCACATCCCGCCCCAGCTCTACTACCGGATCGACAAGGCGGCCGGGCAACTGGAAGCGCTGCGCCGCCTCAAGCGCTGGCTGGGCCCCCGCCTCGCCCGCACCGTCCACGCCAGGACCGTCCACGCGAGGACCGGCACCCGAACCCCTACGCGTACCCGTACGGGCGCCTGACGGCACAAGGGCACCCGGGCCCACGCCCGACCCCGGCCCGGCCCGTCGCCTCCCCGGCCTCGCACGAACGCCTGACGGCGCCGGCAGACCCACCCCCCGACCCGCGCCCGCAGTCGCCCCCGCACCGGCCGCCGCCCGGCCCGGCCCATCGCCTCCCCCGGCGTGGGACCATCGACCCGTGCTCGACATCGGCTACTCCCTCTCCCGTCGCTTCCCCGATCCCCCGCAGACCGACTACCGCCGCGCGGACGTCCACGCCCTGCGTCACGACCTCTTCTGCGGGGACGTCTACCTCGCCGACCCCAAGGCCGACCGCGAGCTGTCCACAGCCTGGGGATGGGTGCCGGTGCTCGACTTCGCCTGGGCGCTGTGCGACATCGTCGAGCAGCTCGACCGCGACCCGCGCGGCAACCGGTCCGCGCGTCCCCAGTACGCCGAGCTCGACTTCACCGAGTCCTCCGACCGCATGCTCTTCGAGCGCCGCTTCGGCTGGGTGGACGTCGAGGCCGACTGGATGCCCGGCGACGAGCCCCCGCTCACCTTCAACCACCGCGAGCTGCGCCGCGAGGCCCGTGACTTCCTGCACGACCTGATCGCCGACCTCACCGACATGCACGAGGGCCTCGGCGACAACCCCGCGATCTGGGACCTCCAGGCCCGCTTCCCCCGCCTCCCCTGACGCCGGCACCCCCTAGTCCTCCACGCGCACCCCCAACTGGGCCCGCGATCTGGGACCTCCAGGCCCGCTTCCCCCGCCTCCCCTGACGCCGCCACCCCCTAGTCCTCCACGCGCACCCCCAACTGGGCAGCGAACACCGGCGCCAGGTCCAGCAGCTGGCCCGTACTGATCACCGCGCCCGACAAGGCGTCCACCCCGCGCGCGATCTCCAGCCGCTCGACCGTCCGCAGGTCCACGTCCTTCATCCGGGCCCCGCCGAAGTCCGCCCCCTTCAGCACGCAGTCGCGGAACTCCACCCTCTCCAGCCGCGCGCCGCCGAAGTCCGGCTCGCTCAGCACGCAGCCTTCGAAGACGACGTCCTTCAGCTTCGCCATCCGCAGATTCAGATAGTCGATCTTCCCGCCCCGCACCACGACCCTTTCCAGCACCGCCCCGTGCAGCTGCGTCCCCCCGAGCCGCGCGTCCAGCACCTCCACGTCCCGCAGCGACGCCCCCGCCAGGTCCGTCCCCACACCCCGTATCCCGCTCAGGACACAGTCCAGCACCCGCGCCGACGTCAGCCGCGTCTCGTCCAGCGCGCACTCCCGCAACGCGCAGTCCATGAACCGCGCGCCCGCCCCCTCCTGCCCCGCCAGATCGAGGCCGGTGAACTCGAGGCCGTCATAGTCCCCGTCCGGCTCGAGCCCCCTTCGTACGCCGTCAGCGGCGGCAGCCGCACCTCCGCCCGCCGCACGGCGGCCACCGCCTTCTTGCCGTTCCGTGTCGCCATGCCCCCATAGTGACGTGCGCCACTGACAACGCCCCGATGTCACAACCCACACCCCCGCGTCCGTCCCCTCCATGAGACCGACCCAGGGACAGGGACAGGGAGCGTCACATGCAGCGGAACAGGCAGCACATCACCGTCGTCGGCGGCGGATTCGCCGGACTCACCGCGGCCCTCACCGCCGCCGAGGCCGGGACCAAGGTCACCCTCCACGAGGCCCACGACACCCTCGGCGGCCGCGCCCGGACCGCCGATGGCCCGTACCGCACCAACGAGGGACCCCACGCCCTCTACAACGGCGGCCCCCACTGGACCTGGCTCAAGCAGCGCGGACTCCTCGGCCCGCTCGCGCCCCTCCCGCCGCTGGAGGCCGCCCGGTTCCGCTTCCACCGCGACGGCGCCCTGCGCCGCACCCCGCCCCTCGGCTTCCTGCGCCACACCCTCCGTACGGCCGAACAGGCCCCCGTCGACCTCGACTTCCTCACCTGGGCCACCCGGGTCGCCGGCCCCCGGGCCGCCCGCGACGCCGCCGCGTACTCCGGTGTCGCCCTCTACCACCACGACCCGGGCTCGCTCTCCGCCCGCTTCGTCCAGGAACGGCTCCACCGGGCCGCCGCACTGCCTCCCGAGGCCCACTACATCCGCGGTGGGTGGGGAGAGCTGATCGACCGGATGGCCGCCCGGGCCTGGGACCTGGGCGTACGGATCGAGACCTCCTCCCGCCTCGACGCGCTGCCGCTCGCCGACGGGCCGGTCATCGTCGCCACCTCCCTCGCCGCGGCCGCCCGCCTCCTCGGCGACCCCGGCCTGACCTGGGAGAGCGGCCGCACGGTCCTCTTCGACCTGGCGCTGCGCCGCCGCACGGGAGACCCGTTCGTCATCTCCGACCTGGACGCCCCCGGCTGGATCGAACGCTTCAGCGCACAGGACCCGTCCCTCGCCTCGGCCGGCGAACAGCTGATCCAGGCCCAGCTGCCCATCGGCCCCGACCGGTCCAAGGCCGACGGCGTCGCCCACGCCGAACGCCTCCTCGACCTCGGATTCCCCGGCTGGCGCGACCGTACGGTCTGGCGCCGCGAAGCCGTCTCCAACGGCCGTACGGGGGCGGTCGACCGCCCCGGCACCACCTGGCGCGACCGCCCGGCGATCGACCGCGGCGACGGCGTCTACCTCGTCGGCGACCAGGTCGCGGCGCCCGGTGTGCTCTCGGAGGTCTCCTTCACCAGCGCCGTCGAAGCGGTGTCGCTGGCTCTGCGCGCCACCCGCCTTGACCTCAAGCGCGCTTGAGGTTGAAAGCTGGGCTCACCGAACGATCACGCGCCGAAACGATCAGGCGCCGTACGACCACGCGACCCGGGGAGCCCGCCATGCACGCCATCCGCCTCCACGCCTTCGGCCCCGCCGAGAACCTGACGTACGAGGAGATCCCCGACCCCGTCCCGGGCCCCGGCCAGGTGCGCGTCGCGGTCACCGCGGCCGGCGTCCACCTCCTCGACACCGCCCTGCGCAGGGGGCAGTCGGGCCCGTTCCCCGCCCCCGCCGAACTCCCCACGATCCCCGGCCGCGAGGTCGCCGGCACCGTGGACGCGCTCGGCGAGGGCACCGACCCGGCCTGGCTCGGCAAGCGGGTCGTCGCCCACCTCGGCCTCGCCCCCGGCGGCTACGCCGAACTCGCCGTCGTCGACGCCGCCAGGCTCCACGAGCTCCCCGACACCCTCGGCGACACCGAAGCCGTCGCCATGATCGGCACCGGCCGCACCACCCTCGGCATCCTCCAGTTCACCGAGCTCGGTCCCGACTCGGTCGCCGTCGTCCCGGCGGCCGCCGGCGGCATCGGCACGCTCCTCGTCCAGTACGCGAAGAACGCCGGCGCCACCGTCATCGGCCTCGCCGGCGGCCCCGAGAAGGTCGCCCTCGTCCAGGACAACGGCGCGGACCTGGCCGTCGACTACACGCTCCCCCACTGGCCCGACGAGGTCCGCGCCTTCCTCGGCCGCCTCCCCCGGACTCCGTCCGGGGGGACCCCCATGGCCACCGTCGTCTTCGACTCCGTCGGAGGAGACACCGGCCGCGCCGCCGTCGACCTCCTCGGCAAGGGCGGACAGCACCTCGTCTTCGGCTGGTCCGGCAAGGGCCCCCACGACGGCGAACCCCTCACCTTCACCGAGGAGGAGCTCGCCGCCCGGGGCATCACCTCCGAGAGCGTCCTCGGCCCGGTCATGATCCAGAAGGCCGGCGGCGACATCCGCAACCTCGAACTCGCCTCGCTCGCCGCCGCCACCGCTGGCCACCTCCGCCCGGCCGTCCACCCCTTCCCCCTCGCCGAGGCGTCCACCGCCCACCGGGCACTGGAAACCCGCGGCACGGTGGGCAAGGTGGTCCTGATCCCGTAAAGCCGTGCGGAGCCCCTGAACGGGAGAACCGCCCGAGCCCCCGAACCGCAGTGCCCGCTTACGCCCCCAGCGACGCGAGCGCCTCGTCGGTCAGCCGGTACACCGTCCACTCGTCCTGCGGCTTCGCGCCCAGCGACTTGTAGAAGTTGATCGACGGGGTGTTCCAGTCCAGGACCGACCACTCCAGGCGCTCGTACCCACGCTCCACACAGATCCGCGCCAGCTCCCGCAGCAGCGCCTTCCCGTACCCGCCACCCCGCAGCGACGGCCGCACGTACAGATCCTCCAGATAGATCCCGTGCACCCCGCGCCACGTCGAGAAGTTCAGGAACCACAGCGCGAAGCCGGCCACCTCGCCCTCGTCCGTCTCGGCGATGTGCGCGAACGCGGCGGGGCGCTCACCGAACAGCGCCTCGCGCAGTTGGACCTCGCTCGCGCGGGCCTCGTCGAGCGCCTTCTCGTACTCGGCGAGCTCACGGACCATCGCGTGGATGACGGGGACATCGGCAGGAGTGGCAGTACGAATCATGCGCTCAGCCTGCACGGGTCACCGCGTGCGTGCCAGTAGTGTCCGGGCGATGGACACCTGTTCCTCGTCCAGCGCCGGCTCCCCGTCCTCCACGTCCCACAGCCCGTTCTGCAGCACCCGCCCCAGCGTCCAGGCCGCCGCCCGCCCCCGATCGAGCCCCAGCACCTCCGTCATCAGGTCGAAACGCCACAGCGTCTCCGCCGGATCCGGATCGAAG
This sequence comes from Streptomyces sp. NPDC006551, assembly GCF_040611675.1. Classification (NCBI taxonomy): domain Bacteria; kingdom Bacillati; phylum Actinomycetota; class Actinomycetes; order Kitasatosporales; family Streptomycetaceae; genus Streptomyces; species Streptomyces sp. NPDC006551. The sequence continues at coordinate 102,320 of NZ_JBEXOT010000020.1, read as the reverse complement.
GCGCTCGTCAGCGCCGGCAGCAGATCGAATCCCGGGTCCCCGGCCAGCGGCTTCGGGTCGATCGCCAGCCACGGCTCCCGGTCGGCCGCCAGGATGTTGTCGACATGCAGATCCCAGTGGAGCAGTCGGTCCCCCGGCTCGCCCACGACCTCCCGTACCGCCGACGCACAGTCCCGCAGCAGCCGCGCGTCCGCCGCCCCGAGCCGTGCCACCGCCTCCGGCACGCCCTCCAGCATCCGCGCCGCGATGTCGCCCAGCCCGCGCACCCCCTCCGGCGCGGGCACCGCCACGAGGCGGGCGAGCACGTCCGTCAGGATCCGCGTCGCCTCCCGCGTGTTCTCCACCGTCGACAGATGCCGGCTCTCGTCCAGCCGCTCCAGAAGCAGCGTTCCCGTCTCCGGATCGTCTTCGAGGAGACGGACGGCCCCGGCCCCGCCCCACGCCCGCAGCGCGACCGCCTCCCCCGCGCTCTCCTCGTCCAGGAGTTGCATCTTGAGCGCGGCCCGCGCACCGTCGGCAGTCCGCGTCACCGGCAGGACCAGCGACGCCACTCCGTACATCGACGGCCCGGTCGGCCGCAGCCCCCAGCGGTCCAGATAGTGCGCGGCCCGCTCGGGCAGCGCGGCGACGAACGCGCGCCCGGCGTCGCCGTTGAACCGCGCCTGGGACTCCGCGAGTTCCTCCGGCACATGGATCAAATGGAAAGGCACACGGCGATGCTAGGCACCGGCGTTCTTCGGCACACGCGAATAAGCGGCCGCGTCGTCCGGGGCGCCCCCGGCAGGTCCTGGAACGGGACGGCCGCCGCCGGCTCTCGCCCTCGCGCCGGAACGCCCGTATCCACAAGGGCGACGGCTCCAGTAACCTCCCGCCCACACCCCAGGGAGAAGGGCACCATGAGCAGCACGGTCAACGGCGGCATTTCATTCTGGTACGCGCAGGAAGGCACCCCCGCCCCCCGCGAACCTCTGCCCGGGGACGCCACGGCCGACGTCTGCATCGTCGGCGGCGGCTACACCGGCCTGTGGACCGCCTACTACCTCAAGAAGGCCGTCCCCTTCCTCAACATCACCGTCCTCGAGGCCAAGTTCTGCGGCTACGGCGCCTCCGGACGCAACGGCGGCTGGCTCTACAACGGCATCGCCGGCCGCGACCGGTACGCCAGGCTCCACGGCCACGACGCGGCCGTCCGCCTCCAGCAGGCGATGAACGACACGGTCACCGAGGTCATCCGCGTCGCCGCCGAGGAAGGCATCGACGCCGACATCCACCAGGGCGGCGTCCTCGAGGTCGCGACCTCCCCCGCCCAGCTCGCCCGCCTCAAGGACTTCCACGCCGTCGAGATCGCCTTCGGCGAGAAGGACCGCGAACTGTTCGGCGCCCGCGAGACCGCCGACCGCGTCCGCGTCACCGGCGCCGTCGGCTCGACCTGGACTCCGCACGGCGCCCGCCTGCACCCGGTGAAACTCGTCAAGGGCCTCGCCGCGGCCGTCGAAGCCCTCGGCGTCACCATCCACGAGTCCACGCCGGTCACCGAGATCAAGCCCAAGCACGCCATCACGCCGTACGGCACCGTCCGCGCCCCGTACGTCCTGCGCTGCACGGAAGGCTTCACCGCCTCCCTCACCGGGCAGCGGCGCACCTGGCTCCCCATGAACTCCTCCATGATCGCCACGGAGCCCCTCACCGACGCCCAGTGGGAGACCGTCGGCTGGAACGGCCTCGAAACCCTCGGCGACATGGCCCACGCCTACATGTACGCGCAGCGCACCGCCGACGGCCGCATCGCCCTCGGCGGCCGCGGGGTCCCCTACCGCTACGCCTCCCGCACCGACAACGACGGACGCACCCAGCCCCAGACCGTCGAAGCCCTCCGCGAGATCCTCATCCGCTTCTTCCCGTCCCTCGCCGGCCTCGGCATCGCCCACGCCTGGTCCGGCGTCCTCGGCGTCCCCCGCGACTGGTGCGCCACGGTCACGCTCGACCGCTCCACCGGCCTCGGCTGGGCGGGCGGTTACGTCGGATCGGGCGTCGCCACCACCAACCTCGCGGCCCGCACCCTCCGCGACCTCATCCAGCAGGACTCGGGCCAGTCGGGGCCCACCGACCTGACGGCGCTCCCCTGGGTCAACCACAAGGTCCGCAAGTGGGAGCCGGAGCCCTTCCGCTGGCTCGGCGTCCAGACGATGTACGCGGCCTACCGCACGGCCGACCACCGCGAATCCACCACCCACACACCGACGACGGCCCCCCTCGCCACCCTCGCCAACCGCCTCTCGGGCCGCTGACGGCCCTGCCCTCGCCCTACAGACCGCCGCCCACCAGATCACACCGCGGTCCCGGGCCGGGCACGCGAGGGAGACGAACCTCGTCGGTGATCCGGCGGTGGCGGGCTGCCTCAGCCGTGGCCCCGCCGAGCTGCTGCGCGTCACGTGATCCGACACGAGCGCCGTATGAGGCTCCCGAGCCCGCAGTCGGCCGCCGGGGATGTCAGGCTGCCCCTCGATGCGAACAACGAGGGGCGATCGCTGAGGTCAGTTCGGCTACTTCAGGGCAGCAAGGCCCTTCTGCAAATCGTCGAGGTTCATGACGGGCTCGAAGGTGACTTCCGCGCCCATCTCCTGGAAGAACGGATCCGCGATGGCGGGCAGCTGCGAGCTGTCCTTCATGTCGAACACGAGAATCATGGAGCGTCCGCCCTCAGGAGTGAAGTAGGCGGCCTCCGGCTTCAGCCGCTCGATGGTCGACTTCAGCGACTGGGGCATCGCTCCGCCCTTCGTCACCTGATTCGACATCTGGGTGTCCATGCGGGCCTTCATCATCATCCGCATCGCACGCTCTCCTCGCGCACCGCGACCTGCGCGGTTCCGTCCGCGCTCACTGGGATCCGGTGCATCCCGCTCAGCTTCACCCCCCTCGATCACGGTCCGCAACATTTCATACGCTCTACGTGACACCGGGTTGGGGCGCGGCCGCGTATCGCCCCCTTCAAACACCAAAGGCCCCGGACCATGATCGGTCCGGGGCCTTCCGCCTGGAGCCCCCTGTCGGGTTCGAACCGACGCCCCCCGCTTTACAAGAGAGGGAAGGCAGGGCCATGCCTGACCTGCACAAACACTGCGAGAGCTGACCGTCACCCCGGAGCCCGACAACGCCCCTCATTCTCCGAGGCTTCCCGCACGATCTGGCACGGATGTGGCACGGTCTTCCCCGCGGTCTGTCAGGGCCTCGGGATAGCGTCCACCTGCGCGTGGTCGGCTTCCGAGGTGTTCAGCTCTGTAGTGCAGCTGCATCCCTGACTTTGTCCGGGGGCGGCCCGATGCAAGCCCGGGACCCAACCGACGGTCAGGCTCCGCCGATGGCCAAGAGTGCCCTGTCAGCGCCGGCCGCGCGCACGCTTTCCAAGTCTGTTGGCGCTCTTCAGGGGCCCATGCATTCGTCAGTGTCCACTCACGTTCGGCTGCTGGCGGTGTCACGGCTCTCGGCCCTCCATGAACTACCCCGGACAGTGCCGAACGAGACGGAAACTGAGACGGAGCCCAGCGGAAGTGGTGGCGGGCGGGAAGCCTTCAGAAGGGGGGAGCGGTGTCGTAGCCGTCCTGCGACTCGACACCCCAAGGCTGAGGCTGGGATTCGGCGTCACAGAAGGCATATCGCTCCTGCAGGACCTCCAACCCGGTGGTGTCATGGCCCCAGGTTGCCAGCGCATCGATCGCCCTCTCCTGGTACTTCCATGCCTCACTCGTAGCCAAGACGTCGCGCAGCATGGGGGCCAGGGCGTCTCGCAGGTGAATGAGAAGAGGGTCGTCGAGCAGCGGGATACAGGCGGAGAGAGCCGCTGCGCGTACGTCAGTGTCGGGATCATCGAGGAACGCGGAGACGGCGTGGAAGAGCTGCGGCCGAATCCGGCAGATCGCGACGAACGGCGGGTACTCCTCGGGCGGGAACCCGAAACGCCGACTGGTGGCCGCGGCCTCGTCGTCTGCTGCATCGGCGACGGAGTCAAGCCACCCCAGCAACTCGGCGCGCATCGGTCCAGAGAAGCCGTTGGACCCCTTCTCGACGGCTTCGAGGGTTCGGGCATCGCCGAGGATGCCCGCCACGTACATGGCAGCCGGCGCCGTGGCGGTGTACAGGGTGTTCTGGTGGTGCACCACGTGATGCAGACGGCTCAATGACTCTGACCTCACGCGCAGATCGGTGTCCATGAGACCTTGCAGCATCTGCGGTACGTCCTGAGCCGTTCCGTAGGCATGCTCCAGAGTGCTCCATGCTGTTCTGGACAGCACCTCTGCGGGGTCTATCGGCTCGACTGTCTCCTGGGGGAGGGGCACGCCGCGAGTATGGCGCAGGGCCGACGAGTACGAGCCGTCGGCCCTGTGCCTTCTGTTCCGTAGCTCTCGCCGGAGCGGTCAGTGGCGGCCATTCCGGCCGCTATGGGGCCCGGGAGGGACGCTACCGAACGGGGTCGGTTGCTGGGTTGCGGTACTGCGCTGCTGTACAGCTCACGGCCCGCTAGGTCGGCTCATCGACTCCGTTGGCGGGTTGTCCGCGAAGAGCCGCGACTGCGTCGCGTCAGCTGCGGGATGTCACCCGCCATCCGCCGCTCCCGGAGAAGGCGAACCGCGTGCGCAGCGGAAGCGATCAGCATGAAGAGCAGAGCGGTGGCGTAGAGAATTCGCCGCCATCCCCCATCCGAGAAAGCGGCTTCTCCCCCGCACCACAGGGCTACGAACAGCCACCCGGCGCGGGCTCGCCAGTCGCGCCGCCGCCTTTCGACCACCGACAGGCCACCTCTCCTGGAGCGACTGGAATCCTGTGGACCGCTATCCGACCACGCCGTGCCCAGGCGCCTTGGCCTGGGGTCTAGTTTGGAAGATCCCGGATGCGGATTCCGGCTGACCTGCACGTTCACTGACCTGCGGCGGAGCGGGTGCACTGACCATCGTTCCCCGTGGCTACCCTCTGCTTCCCCACTGATCGGGCACGCAAGGGGCACGCGTGCAGGATGCCGGGATGGTGCGATCACATGCTGCTTGGGAGAAGCGCGTACGGGACCTCCTCGCGTCCCTGATGGGGCCCGGCTCGGAGCCGCTGCGTGGCCACGTGCTCGACTTCCTCAGGGCTGGTGAGCATGGACTCGCCATCGAAACACTGGCTGACTGGATCGGGGACCTTAAAGACCCCACGCTCGTTGCATCCGCCGACCGCGCACGAGTTCTCGATCTGGCCTCGGACTTCCCCGAGGAGACACGCAGAACAGCACGCTGGCCGACAAAGCTCCGAAGTCCGCCGCCGGTGTCCGCCCGGTCGCCTTCCCGGCCGAACTCGTCCCCGAGCTCGCTCACCGCCTGGAGCACTTCGCCGGTGCCGGACAGGACGGTCACCTCTTCCAGGGCCCCCGCGGCGGGCTCCTGCGCCGCAGCAACTTCCGGGACGACTGGACGACCGCCCGCACCAAGGCCGGCATCTCCGGGGACGTGCACTTCCACGATCTCCGTCACACCGGGAACACCCTGGCCTCCAGCGCGGGGGCCAGTACGCGCGAGCTCATGACGCGGATGGGGCACAGCACCACCCGGGCCGCCCTGATCTACCAGCACATGACGAGCGACCGTGATCAGCACATCGCGGGGAAGCTCGGAGAGATGATCCGCCAGGCCCGGAAGGACAGCGATCCGCCGCCTTCTGGCACGTAGGTGGCACGGCCGTGATCATGCGAAAGGGCCGGCGCCGGGGAAACGTCCCCCTGCGCTGGCCCTTTGCGTGGAGCCCCCTGTCGGGTTCGAACCGACGACCCCCGCTTTACAAGAGCGGTGCTCTGGCCAGCTGAGCTAAGGAGGCAGCGAGTGCAGTGTAACCAACGACCCACCCACCCCGGTCGGAAATATCACCGCCCCTGGACTGCTGACAGATCCGCCGCCGCCGGGTAGCGTCAGCCGGAGTTCACTCCGGTGGACTACACCACATCCTTCCTTCCACTCGGATCGTCCGGCACGTTCCTGCCGGTGAAGGGACACATCACCATGGCTTCTGTCACGTTCGACAAGGCGACCCGGCTCTACCCGGGGTCCGACAAGCCCGCCGTCGACCAGCTCGAGATCGAGATCGAGGACGGCGAATTCCTCGTCCTCGTCGGCCCCTCCGGCTGCGGCAAGTCGACCTCCCTGCGCATGCTCGCCGGCCTGGAGGACGTCAACGGCGGCTCCATCCGCATCGGTGACCGCGACGTCACGCACCTGCCGCCGAAGGACCGGGACATCGCCATGGTGTTCCAGAACTACGCGCTGTACCCGCACATGACCGTCGCCGACAACATGGGCTTCGCGCTCAAGATCGCCGGCGTCAACAAGGCCGAGATCCGCGCCAAGGTCGAGGAGGCCGCGAAGATCCTCGACCTCACGCCGTACCTCGACCGGAAGCCGAAGGCGCTCTCCGGTGGTCAGCGCCAGCGCGTCGCGATGGGCCGCGCCATCGTGCGTGAGCCGCAGGTCTTCCTCATGGACGAGCCGCTGTCGAACCTCGACGCCAAGCTCCGTGTCTCCACCCGTACGCAGATCGCCAGCCTCCAGCGCCGGCTCGGCATCACCACGGTGTACGTCACCCACGACCAGGTCGAGGCCCTCACCATGGGCGACCGCGTCGCCGTGCTGAAGGACGGTCTGCTCCAGCAGGTCGACTCGCCGCGCAACATGTACGACCGTCCCGCCAACCTCTTCGTCGCCGGCTTCATCGGCTCCCCGGCCATGAACCTGGTCGAGGTCCCGATCACCGACGGCGGCGTGAAGTTCGGCAACAGCGTCGTCCCGGTCTCCCGTGAGGCGCTCTCCGCCGCCACCGCCAAGGGCGACACGACCGTCACGGTCGGCATCCGCCCCGAGCACTTCGACGTCTCGGGCGCCACCAGCAAGGAAGGTCTGGCCGTCTCCGTGAACGTCGTCGAGGAGCTCGGCGCCGACGGTTACGTCTACGGCTCCTCCCGCGTCGGCGGCGAGGACAAGGACCTGGTCGTCCGCGTCGGCGGCCGCGCCGTGCCGGAGAAGGGCTCCACGCTGCACGTCGTGCCCCGCGCCGACGAGCTGCACGTCTTCTCCACCTCGACGGGCGAGCGTCTCTCCGGCTGACGCCGGGACCGGCACCCCGGCCGGCCGCCGAGAGGCCCCGTTCCCGTTTGCGGGCGCGGGGCCTCTCGCGTACCCCCGTATTCCCCGCCGCGCCTGCCGACAAATACCCCGGCAGACCCTCCAATTCGGGCACCCGCGTCAACACGGAATTCGAAAAGCCGCCTCGAACCATCCCCCGCGAGAGTGACTAAATGTCTCCCTATCACTACCGACCGCTACGCTCGCCTGCGTGACGCACACTGCCCGCCGTATCGGCCGCTCTCTCGCCCTCGTCCTGCCCGTCGTCCTGGTGCTCTCCGGCACGCTCGCGGTGTCCGCCGTTCCGTGGGCCGGCCAGGGCTCCGGGACCCAGATGCTCACCGCATCCTCCGAGGACGTCTCCGTCCCCGCCAAGCCCCGTGCCCCGCAGGATGTTCTCCGCGACCGGCTCCTCGCGGAGCTTCAGGAGAAGGACCCCGGAACGGCTCTCACCCACCTCCAGCGCGAGGTCGAGAACCGCCCGTCCCTCGCCAAGCACTGCATGTCGATCGCCCGCGCCCTCGGCCGCGCCGCCGTCCAGCACTACGGCCCCACGCGCGCCCAGTCCTACTCCCGCCCGGTCTGCGACACCTCGTTCGCGTCCGGCGTAATGTACGCGAGCTGAGCCGGCACGCCGATCGACGATTCAGCCTCGAGAGGGACGCATATCGTTCCCGGTATGCACACCACCCCCACGCAGGCCGTGGTCCTGGCAGGCGGCCAGGGCTCGCGCCTGCGCCCCTACACCGACGACCGCCCCAAGCCGATGGTCGAGATCCCGGGCACCGGGACCCCGATCATCGGCCATCAGCTGTCCTGGCTCGCCGCCGAGGGCGTCACGGACGCCGTGATCTCCTGCGGCCATCTCGCCGAGGTGCTCCAGGAGTGGCTGGCCTCCGCCGTCCTCCCCCTGCGCGTGACGACGGTCGTCGAGACGGAGCCGCTGGGCCGCGGCGGCGGTCTGAAGTACGCGGCGGCGCATCTGCCCGAACCGGGGCAGCCCTGGTACGCCACCAACGGCGACATCTGGACCCGCTTCTCCCTGCGTGAGATGGCCGGGTTCCACGCGGAGCGCGACGCCACCGCCACCCTCGCGCTCGCCCGCCCCCGGATCCCGTGGGGCGCCGTCGAGACCGACACCTTCGGGCACATCACCGACTTCATCGAGTCGCCGCCGTCGCCGTATCTCATCAACGCGGGCGTGTACGTCTTCTCCGCGGCCTTCACGGACCTTCTGCCGGACCGGGGCGACCACGAGCGCACCACCTTCCCCCGTCTCGCCCGTGAGCGCCGTCTGGCGGGCTTCCCGCTGCCCCAAGGGGCGTACTGGCGGGCCATCGACACCGCGAAGGACCTCACGGAGGCGGCGAAGGAGCTGGGCTCCCAGGGTCCCTGACAGCTTGCCGGGCCCAGGAGTGGCTCCGGAGCGGTTCTGGGCAAGGCCCTCCTGGAAGACCCGGAAGGCCCCGCACCGGCCCGGAGTGGCTCTGTACAGGCTCCCGAAGTGGCTCTCCCCACGGGCCTCCCGGACAGCCAGGCCCCGGACAAACCCCCCGCACGCAGCCTCCCGACAGCTTCCGACAGCCCCGCACGCCGCCTCCCGACAGCTTCCGACAGCCCCGTACGCAGACGAAAAGGGCGGCCCCCCGCTTCCACGCGGGGGGTCGCCCTCTGCGTATGGCCGCCGGTACGTCAGCCCAGCAGGCCACCGATCGGGTTGCGGTTGCCGCCCGTCGTCGAGCCGCCGTCCGTGGACCCGCTGCCGCCGCCGGAGTCGGAGCCGCCCGAGCCTCCGCTGCCCCCGCTGCCCCCGCCGGTGCTCGTCGGGCCGGAGCTGGTGGTCGGGGCCGGCCTCGACTGGCTCGGGGAGCTGTCGGTGCCTCGGGTGGCGGTGGGCCGGCTCTCCTCGACGCGGCCGGTCTCCCGTGCGGTCTCGCTCGGCGAGGCGCTCTCCTCCTCGCGCTCCCCGCTCGCGCCGGCGGTCTCCGACGGCGTGGGGCGGATGGAGGCGGACTTGGACGGGCTGCGCTCGCCGGGCTCCTGCGGGAGGGGCCGGCCGGGGAGGTGGTTGATCGGGTCGTCGTTCGGGCCGGGCACCGTGACCATCTCGGTGGAGCGTACGGCTCCGCCGAGCATCGAGCCGATGAGCAGGGTCAGACCGACGACGACGGAGGTGACGACGGCCCCGCGGCGCAGGACGCGGCGGCGCAGGTCCCACAGTTCGGAGCGGGGCCCGAGGGTCCGCCAGGCTTCACCCGCGAGGCGGCCGTCGATGGAGTAGACGGGGGCGCCGGCGATGACCAGCGGGGACCAGGCGGCGAGGAAGATGATGTCGGCGGAGTCGTAGACCGGGACGCTCTTCCAGCTGACGGTGAGGATCAGCGCGGCGGAGAGCAGGGCGCCGATGACGGCGGCGACCCGCTGCCAGAGTCCGAGGACGGTGAGGACGCCGACGACGACCTGGAGGAAGGCGACGGTCAGGCCGGCACCGACGGGGTGCTGGAGGGCGGAGTCGCGCAGGGGCTCGGCGAGGGCCCAGGGGTGGAGCGAGTTGAGCCACTTGACCATGGAGCCGCGTTCGCCGCCGTCGAAGTAGACGGGGTCGCACAGCTTGCCCATGCCGGCGTAGATCGAGATGAAGCCGAGGAAGACGCGCAGCGGGAGCAGCACGACGCCGAGGTTCATCCGGCGCCCGGGGTAGTAGGCGTGCCGGACCGGGTCGGCGCCGTGGCGGTGCGAGCGGGCGCGGTCGTCGTCCCGGCCGGCGTCCCCGTCGTCGTACGACGGGCCGTAGGGCGGCTCGTACGACGCGGCATGCGGCGTGTCGTAGGCACCCTCGGCGCGCCGCATGGAGGGCAGCAGCGGGGGCCCGTCCGTGGTGCCGGGGACGACGGGGGTCCGCATGGTGTCGTCGATGCGCGGGATGGCCTGCGTCGCCCCGGCGTCGAGAGACCCGGGGGGTTCGAGGGTGGAGACGGAGGACTCGCGCATGGCCTGGAGGAGTCCGGTCGCTCCGGGGTCGCCGGGCGAGGACTTTCCGGTCCAGACGACGGGGCGGCGGCGGCCCGCCGCTCCCACGGCCGCGGCCGCACCCACGGCGGCTCCCCCGCCGAGTGCGGAGAGGCGGGGGGAGGCGGCGAACTTCGGCTGCTGGGCGGTCGGCGCGAGCCGCACACGGAAGCTGGCGTGGTTCACGATGACCTGCGCGGGGTCGGAATCCACTTTGACCATGCTCAGCGCGGGCTGATCGTCGAACCCCGGCCGGGGCGTTCTGGTGTCCACACTCATCTAACCGAGTGACGCGGGGTTAGGACACTGCCTTGACGGGCTCGGAATGTCCGAGACCCGTCAAGATCGCCCGATGCGGGAAAGGGCCCAGCTCAGCGAGGTGGGCCCGTTCCCTGTGTACGCCGTACGAGGGGCGTACGGAGGGTCAGCGCGCGCGGCGGCGGGCGACCTCGTAGAGGACGATGCCCGCGGCGACGCCCGCGTTGAGCGACTCGGCGCCGCCGGGCATGGTGATGCGGACGCGGTAGTCGCAGGTCTCGCCGACGAGCCGGCCGAGGCCCTTGCCCTCGCTGCCGATGACGATGACGACGGGGCCGTCGAGCGCCTCCAGGTCCTCGACCGTGTGCTCGCCGTCGGCGGCGAGGCCGACGACCGTGAGGCCTTCCTTCTGGAAGCCCTCCAGCGCGCGGGTGAGGTTGGTGACGCGGGAGACGGGGGTACGGGCGGCGGTGCCGGCCGAGGACTTCCAGGCTCCGGCGGTCATGCCGGCCGCGCGGCGCTCGGGAACGACGACGCCGTGGCCGCCGAAGGCGGAGACGGAACGGACGATCGCGCCGAGGTTCCGGGGGTCGGTGACACCGTCGAGGGCGACGATCAGCGGGTCCTCGTGGGCGTCGTAGGCGGCCGCCGTCAGGTCCTCGGGGTGCGCGTACTCGTACGGCGGGACCTGCAGGACGACGCCCTGGTGGTTGAGCCCGTTCGTCATCCGGTCGAGCTCCTGGCGCGGGGCTTCCATCAGGTTGATGTTGCCGCGCTCGCCGGCGAGCTTGAGGACGTCGCGTACGCGCTCGTCGTTGTCGATGAACTGCTGGACGTACAGCGTGGTCGCCGGGACGCCGTCGCGCAGCGCCTCGAAGACCGGGTTGCGGCCGACGACCATCTCGGAGGTGCCCTTCGGTCCGCCGCGGCGGGGTGCGGGGCGGCGGGCGGCGGCGTGCTTGGCCTGGGCGCTGGCGATGCGGTTCTTCTTGTGACCCTTGCGGGCGGAGGCGGGCGGCGTGGGGCCCTTGCCCTCGAGGCCCTTGCGCCGCTGGCCACCGCTGCCGACCGTCGCGCCCTTCTTGTTGGACGTGCGACGGTTCCTGCGCTGGCTGTTCCCGGCCATGACTACCTGTTTTCCTCGACTGCGTACATAAGTCTGTAGATGAAGTGTGCCGCCCGGCTCGCCGAGCGGCACATCAGTGGGTGCCGCGCCCGCCTCAGCGGGAGCCGAGCGTCCAGCGAGACCCGTCCTGGCCGTCCTCGATGACCAGGCCGGACTGGGTGAGCTGATCGCGGATCGCGTCCGCGGTCGCCCAGTCCTTCCGCTCGCGGGCCGACTCGCGCTGCTGGAGCACGAGGCGTACGAGTGTGTCGACGACGCCGTGGAGGTCCTCGCCGCCGCCGGCCTCGCCGGCCCACTGGGGGTCGAGCGGGTCGAGGCCGAGGACGCCGAGCATGGCGCGGACCTCGGCGAGGCGGGCGATGGCCTCGTCCTTGTCGTCGGCGGCCAGCGCGCTGTTCCCCTGGCGGACGGTGGTGTGGATGATCGCGAGGGCGTGCGGGACGCCCAGGTCGTCGTCCATGGCGTCGGCGAATGCGGGCGGCACCTCGGGGGCGGGCGGGACGGTCTTGCCCGCCTTCTCGGTGACGCGCTGGATGAAGCCCTCGATCCGCGCGAACGCGGACTCGGCCTCGCGCAGCGACTCCTCGCTGTACTCGATCATCGAGCGGTAGTGCGGGGTGCCGAGGTAGTAGCGCAGGACGATGGGGCGCCAGTTCTTGACCATCTCGGAGACGAGGACGGAGTTGCCGAGGGACTTCGACATCTTCTCGCCGCTCATGGTGACCCAGGCGTTGTGCACCCAGTACGAGGCGAAGTCGTCGCCGAACGCCTTGGCCTGGGCGATCTCGTTCTCGTGGTGGGGGAAGATCAGGTCGAGCCCGCCGCCGTGGATGTCGAAGGCGGAGCCGAGGTACTTGTGGGCCATGGCCGAGCACTCCAGGTGCCAGCCGGGGCGGCCGCGTCCCCACGGGGTCTCCCAGTCGGGCTCGCCCGGCTTGGTGGCCTTCCACATCGCGAAGTCGCGCGGGTCGCGCTTGCCGGTGATGCCTTCCTCGGCGGGCTGGCGCAGGTCGTCGATGTCCTGGTTGGACAGGGCGAGGTAGCCGGGGAAGGAGCGCACGTCGAAGTAGACGCTGCCGTCGGCCTCGTAGGCGTGTCCGCGCTCGATGAGGCCGCGCATCATCTCGACCATCTCGGTGACGTGACCGGTGGCGCGGGGCTCGTAGGTGGGCGGCAGGCAACCGAGGGCCTGGTAGCCGTCGTTGAAGGCGCGCTCGTTCTCGTAGCCGATGGACCACCAGGGGCGGCCCTGGTCGGCCGCCTTGGCGATGATCTTGTCGTCGATGTCGGTGACGTTGCGGATGAACGTGACGTCGTAGCCGCGGTACTCGAACCAGCGGCGCATGATGTCGAAGTTCAGCCCCGACCGGATGTGGCCGATGTGCGGGGCGGCCTGCACGGTGGCGCCACAGAGGTAGATCGAGACGCAGCCCGGTGTGAGCGGGGTGAAATCACGGATCTGCCGGGCGCTGGTGTCGTACAGGCGAATAGTCACCACTCCAGGGTAGTGGGCGTGTGGTAGTGCCCCGCGACCGATTCCCGGCCGCGGGGCGTCTTTTTCACCGTCGTTACGGGCTTCCAGGGGTGTGTGCCGCCGATCGGGCCGGATCGGCGAGCGACCACCTACGGCCGTACGCGGACGACGAGCGCGGTCGCGATGGCCGCGAGGCCCTCGGCGCGGCCGGTGAGACCGAGGCCGTCGGTCGTCGTGCCGGAGACGGAGACGGGGGCGCCGACGGCTTCGCTCAGTGCCTTCCGGGCCTCGTCGCGGCGCTTGCCGACCTTCGGCCGGACGCCGATGACCTGGACGGCGACGTTGCCGATCTCGTACCCCTCGGCGCGGACGATGCGGGCGGCCTCGGCGAGCAGGGTGACGCCGGAGGCTCCGGACCACTCGGGGCGGGAGGTTCCGAAGTGGGCGCCGAGGTCGCCGATGCCGGCGGCGGAGAAGAGGGCGTCACAGGCGGCGTGGGCGGCGACGTCGCCGTCGGAGTGCCCGGCGAGGCCGTACTCCTCGTCCGGCCACAGGAGGCCGGCGCACCACAGGTCGCGGCCGCGCTCGAAGGCGTGGACGTCGGTGCCGATGCCGACCAGCGGCAGCTTCAGGGGCTCAGAAGCCATCGTTGGCCCTCCTGCGGGCGAGAACGGCCTCGGCGAGGACGAGGTCGAGCGGACGGGTCACCTTGAACGCCTCCTCGTGGCCGGGCACGACCACGACGGGCGCGCCGAGCCGTTCGACCATGCCGGCGTCGTCGGTGGCGCCATCACCCATGAGGGCGACGGTGGCGTGGGCGTTGACGAGCGTGTCGTAGTCGAAGCCCTGCGGCGTCTGGACGGCGCGGAGCCGGGAGCGCTCGGGGGTGGCGACGACCTTCTCGGCCTCGCCCTTGTTCTCCGCGGGCTCGACCTCCTTCACCGTGTCCGCGAGCGGCAGGGCCGGGACGACGGCGACCGCACCGTCCCGTACGGCCTCGATGACCGCGTCGACGGTGTCGACGGGGACCAGCGGGCGGGCCGCGTCGTGGACCAGGACGGTCGTGATGCCCTCGGGGAGCGCTTCGAGGCCGAGCCGTACGGATTCCTGGCGGGTCTCACCGCCCGGGACGACCAGATAGTCGGTGCGCTCGGGCAGCGCGTGCGTGTCGAGGAGGTTCTTGACCTCGGCGGCGCCGTCGGAGGGGGCGACCACGACGACGAGGGAGACCGCGCGGGAGGCGGCCATCGCGCGGACGGCGTGGATCAGCATGGGGGTGCCGTTCAGCGCGCGGAGCGCCTTGGGGGCGCCCGGGCCGAGGCGTACGCCCCGGCCGGCCGCGGGGATCACCGCGGCGGTACGGACAGGACGCGCTTCGTCTGACATCGGTTGCACTCCGGCAGGTTTGTTTCCTCGGCCGACGTGGGTAGGCCCTCACCGTGCCGGACGCGACGCGTCGACCGGGCCCTTTCCGTGACGACGGTCGGGCGTAGCGCGACGGGCACAGGGGATGTGGCGCGAGGGGACTGGGACTACGGGTCTCTTCGTGTGCTGGGTGGGCTTTCGTGGACGCCTACGGCCGTACGGCGGGATGTGCGCCGTACGGTGACGGTTGCGTGCCTGCGGTGACGCGTGCGTCCTGTGCGTCCGTGAGGTGCACGAGGTGGTGCGCGTGCGGGGCGTGAACGGCCCGCGGGGCGTGAAGGACGTGCGGGGAGACGAAATGCCGCAGCGCCCGGCGACGGCACTGTGGTGTTTCACAGCACGTCAGCGGGCACCGCGGCATCGCTGCACTCAGGACGCGAGGACCTCGTCGAGGAGAGCCTCGGCCTTGTCCTCGTTCGTGTTCTCCGCGAGGGCCAGCTCGCTCACCAGGATCTGCCGAGCCTTGGCGAGCATGCGCTTCTCACCTGCGGAAAGTCCGCGCTCGCGCTCCCGGCGCCACAGGTCACGCACCACTTCGGCGACCTTGATGACATCGCCGGAGGCGAGCTTCTCGAGATTTGCCTTGTAGCGCCGGGACCAGTTCGTGGGCTCTTCGGCGTACGGTGCGCGCAGCACCTCGAAGACCCGGTCCAGCCCGTCCTGACCGACCACATCGCGAACTCCGACGAACTCCGCATTGTCCGCCGGCACCCGAACCGTCAGGTCGCCCTGGGCGACCTTGAGCACCAAGTAGGTCTTGTCCACGCCTTTGATCTGGCGAGTTTCGATGGCCTCGATCAGCGCGGCCCCGTGATGGGGATAGACCACGGTGTCGCCAACCTTGAACGTCATGTGACAGGTACCCCTTCCGTGGCTATCCAGGGTAACACGGATACGGCTTCTTCTGAATGGCGTTTTCGCAGGTCAGGGCATATCTCGGGGCTTGACAACAGCAACACGAACGTGCTGCGACAGGCTTCCGGGAGGGGGTATTCGCAGGTCGGAGCGGCTGTACGGACGGACGGAAACGCGCGCGTCACACCCGCGCGAGACCCCCCGAAGAAGGAGTGATGTACCGGTTTGCCGGGTTCCGGACGGACCTCTTCATGTACTCCGTTCGAGGATCGGTCACCCGTACGGACGCATCCCGGATCGAATCCCGAATTGATCACCGGACGGCGGTGCGGGTTTTTCCGCGGATGCGGGTTCGCGAAATGCGTGGTCGGTCGGCGAATTGATCACGACGGTTATGTGAACGGCGCGTCACGCGCGGTCAATGGGGTTGTCATCCGGCCACTGCGGCGACGGGCGGACCGGGGGGCCGGACGCGGGGCCGGCTGCGGAGCCGGCTGCGGAGCCGGAGGCGACTGGAACGGGCGCCGGTGGCGGGGGCCGGAGTGCACGCGCGGGCCGTAGGGGCGGGTCGGGTGCGGGCCGGAGAGTGCGGCTCGGTAACCTAAGCGCGCTGACGCACCTTTAGCTCACCCTTAGCCGGTTGATCACAGCTCGACCTCAGCCGGCTTGTCCATCGCCCGTCCGAACGTCCTAGGAGTTGCCGCCGCCGTGAGCCGCAGCCTTCGACGCGGCGCCCTCGCCGCCACCGCCATCGTGTTCTCGATCGCCTCGCTGTCCGCCTGTGGGGCGGGCAATGACGCGCAGACGCTCGGCGTCCGGCCGGACAACGCCGCCGTATCGGTGGACGACGTCAAGATCCAGAACGCGCTCGTGATCACCCAGCCGGACTCCACCGTGAAGGGCCCGGCCGTCGTCTCGGCCACGGTCTTCAACAACGGCCGCACGCCGCAGACCCTCGACGCGATCACCCTGCCGGGCACCAAGGCCACGGTGCAGCTGAAGGCCGCCACGGGTGCCGGCCCGATCACCGTCCCCGCGGGCGGCTCGGTCATCATCGGCGGCAAGGGCAACGCCTCCGCCACGATCGAGAACGGCAGCGAGGCCGCCAAGGTCGGCGACGCCCAGCAGGTCGTCTTCAAGCTGAGCAAGACCGGCGACGTGAGCCTGGAGGCGTTCGTCGTCCCCGCGACCAGCTACTTCAAGGACTTCGGCCCGGTCGAGGTCCCGAAGCCGCCGGGCGCCACGCCGACGGCCTCCGCGACGGCCACTCCGACGGGTGAGGCCGCACACGGGGACGAGGACGACCACGGGTCCGGTCACTGACGGAGCGCGTCACGACGCGGAAAGGGGCGCCCCGCCGGAGAGATCCGGCGGGGCGCCCCTTCGTCGTCCGCGCGATGTACGGCTCGAAACGTGAGCCAGGCCGGTTTACGGCTCGAACTTGTAGCCCAGGCCGCGGACCGTCACCAGGTAGCGCGGCGCGCCCGGATCCGGTTCGATCTTGGCGCGCAGACGCTTGACGTGCACGTCGAGGGTCTTGGTGTCGCCGACGTAGTCCGCGCCCCAGACCCGGTCGATGAGCTGCATACGGGTCAGGACGCGGCCCGCGTTGCGCAGCAGCATCTCCAGGAGGTCGAACTCCTTCAGCGGGAGGTCGACCTTGCCGCCCGCGACGGTGACGACGTGACGGTCCACGTCCATGCGGACCGGGCCGGCCTCCAGGGCCGCCGGGGTGACCTCCTCCGGCTCGCCGCGCCGGCGCAGCACCGCGCGGATGCGGGCGACCAGCTCCCGCGAGGAGAAGGGCTTGGTCACATAGTCGTCAGCCCCTATCTCCAGGCCGACGACCTTGTCGATCTCGCTGTCCTTGGCGGTCACCATGATCACCGGGACGTTCGAGCGGCCGCGCAGCTGGCGGCAGACCTCGGTGCCGGGCAACCCCGGCAGCATGAGGTCGAGGAGGACGAGATCCGCTCCGTTGCGCTCGAACTCGTCGAGGCCGTCGGGCCCGGTCGCGGCGACCGCGACCTCGAAGCCTTCCTTGCGGAGCATGTACGACAGGGCGTCGCTGAAGGATTCCTCATCCTCGACGACGAGCACTCGGGTCACGGAAGGACCTCCGGGGCAGGGAGCGGTTCGGTCATGAGATCAGGGGTGGGAGAGGCGGAGGAGGCTCCGGAGCCGTGGCCGGCGCCGTTGCCGGACGAACGGCGGTCCCGTACGGCGCCCGCCTCGGGCAGCCGCAGGGTGAAGGTGGAGCCCTGGCCCTCGGTGCTCCAGACGGTGACCTCCCCGCCGTGCGAGGCGGCCACGTGCTTGACGATGGCCAGGCCCAGGCCCGTGCCGCCGGTGGCGCGGGAGCGGGCCGGGTCGACGCGGTAGAAGCGCTCGAAGATCCGCTCGCGGTCCTTCTCGGAGATGCCGATGCCCTGGTCGGTCACGGCTATCTCGATCAGGTCGCCGCCCGGGGCCGTCACGCGGCGGGCGGCGATGCCCACCCGCGTACGGGCCGGTGAGTAGTTGACGGCGTTCTCGACGAGGTTGCCGAGGGCCGCGGCGAGCTGGCCGCGGCTGCCCCAGACGTACAGGTCGGCGGTGCCTCCGGAGGCCATGGTGATCTGTTTGGTGGAGGCGGTGTGCCGGGAGCGGTCGATGGCCTCGGCGACCAGCTCGTCCACCCGTACGGGCTCGGAGTCCTCCAGCGGGTCGTCGTTCTGCACCCGGGAGAGGTCGATGAGCTCTTGTACGAGGTTGGTGAGGCGGGTCGCCTCGATCTGCATACGGCCGGCGAAACGGGTGACCGCCTCGGGGTCGTCCGAGGCGTCCATGACGGCCTCGGAGAGCAGGGAGAGCGCACCTACGGGAGTCTTGAGTTCATGGCTCACGTTGGCGACGAAGTCGCGCCGTACCGCTTCGATACGGCGGGCCTCGGTCAGGTCCTCGACCAGCAGCAGCACCAGGCGGGAGCCGAGCGGCGCGACGCGGGCGGAGACGGCGAGGGCCTCGCCGCGTCCGGTGCCACGCCGGGGCAGGTCGAGCTCCACCTGGCGTATCTCACCGTCGCGGCGGGTGTCGCGGGCCATGTTGAGCATGGGCTCGACGGCCAGCTTCCCGCCGCGTACCAGGCCGAGGGCGTACGCCGCCGAGCTGGCCTTGACCACCGAGTCGCTCTCGTCGAGAACGACAGCGGAGGAGCGCAGCACGGACAGCACGGTGTCGACACCGGGCGGGAGCACGGCGTCGGTGTGCAGAGAGGTACGGGTGGGCCGCGCCTGGTCGCGCTCGCTCCAGCGGAACGCCAGCATGGCGATCACGCCGGTGCACACCCCGGCGATCGCGGCCAATGCGGCGACCGCCGCGTTCACGTCCATGCCATCCAGGTTATGCGGGGTGACGGACACTCTCCCAGCCGTCCGAGTGGCTGCTCGAACAGTCGTCGCCCAGAGTTCACCATGGGGATGGTGGTGGTTCATTTGCCCCGCTCGGGACGTTGACGTGCGTCGCCCAGAGTTCACCGAGGAGAAAGGGCCGGTTCATTCGGGGTGGAGGAGCCGGACGCGTACGGGGCCGAACGTGGGAGCGTGGGGGTCCGAGCCCCACCCGGACCCCGGACGCTTGTGAGAGAGGGACATCCATGCGGGACGCGTACCACGAGGAACTGGACTCGATCGGCGAGAGCCTGGTCGAGATGGCCCGTCTTGTCGGGTCGGCGGTCGGACGCGCCACGACGGCGATGCTCGACGCGGACCTGAAGCTCGCGGAGAGCGTGATCGCGGCGGACCAGAAGGTCGACGATCTGCAGCACGATCTGGAGGCCCGGGCGATAGCACTGCTCGCCCGGCAGCAGCCGGTGGCGACGGACCTGCGGATCGTGGTGACCTCGCTGCGGATGAGCGCGGACCTGGAGCGGTCGGGCGACTTGGCGCAGCATGTGGCGAAGCTGGCGCGGCTGCGGTTCCCGGAGACGGCGGTGCCGCGGGACCTGCACTCGACGATCCTGCAGATGGGTCAGCTGGCGCAGCGCCTGATGGCGAAGGCGGCGGAGGTCATCATCACGAAGGACGTCGACCTGGCGCTGCAGCTGGAGCACGACGACGACGAGATGGACCTGCTGCACCGGACGCTGTTCCAGCACCTGATGGACGACCGGTGGAAGCACGGCATCGAGACGGCGGTGGACGTCACGCTGCTCGGCCGCTACTACGAGCGCTTCGCGGACCACGCGGTGTCGGTGGCGAAGCGGGTCGTGTACCTGGTGACCGGAGAGCACGCGGACGAGCTGCACCAGTCGGACGCGCCGGTGGAGGGCGCGTAAGCCCTGCGGGGGGGCCGCACTTCTGTGCGCCGTTGATGCGCCGGGATGGGTGGGCATGCAATGGGGAAAGGCGACCCACGCCTTCGAGGAGGGACCCCATGGCTGATTCCGCCACGACCGATCCCCAGCAGGAGGCCCCGCGCGACGCGGTGTTCCTGCCCGTCCTCGGCGCCTGCGGGTGCGGCTCCGGCTGCGGCTGCGGCTGCCAGTCCGGCGGGCCGTGCCAGTGCGGGGGCTGCTCCGGCTAGGCGATGACGAAGGGCCCTGTCCGGCGATCCGAGGATCGGGACGGGGCCCTTGGCCATGTCGTTGCCGTCTTGCCGGGCCGCGCTCAGAGGTCCAGGACGCCGACCGGCTGGCCGCCCGTCGTCTCGCCGGTGGGCCGGAAGCCGAGCTTCAGATAGAACTCCTCGGGGCTGTGCTCGCCCGGCTCCCAGGACACGTACACCTTGCTGCCCCCGGTGCGGCGGACCTCGGCGATGACGGACTCGACGGCGAAGCGGCCGTACCCCCGGCCCTGCCGGTCTGCGGCGATGTTGAGGCGCCACAAGCCGCTGCGGCGGTCGTTCGGGTCCTTCTTGGGCGCCCACTGGATGTCGACGAAGGCCATCAGGAACCCGACCAGCTCGTCTCCGTCGAAGATCAGCCGCGGCCAGGCGTTGTCACCGAAGGCGTACGCCTCGGCGAGCGAGGTCGCGACGGACGCGACGTTCTTCTCCTGCTCGGGCCGGACGCGCAGCTCCAGGGCGGCGTCCACGTTCTCGGGGGTGATCTTCTCCAGACGGAGCGACGAAGTCATGGCCAGGACCGTACCGACCGTTCGTGATCTTCGCCCGTGAATATGGACGGTGCGGAGGCCGCGCCCCGCACCGTCACGCGTTCAGTCGGGCCCCGCCCAGTCGAAGGTGATGTGCTTGCTGGACTGGCCCTCGCGGCTCCACATGAAGCCGTACGCGTCGGCCCGGTCGGCCGTCGCGCGGCCCCAGGTCGCGACTTGGCCCGGTCCCGTTTCGGAGCCCGGCAGGTTGGTGCTCTGGACCCGTGCGCCCTCCGGGGTCGTCGGGCCGGTGAGCGCCTCGGCCCGCGCCTCGACGCGGCCGGGGATCGCGGCGCTCCAGGAGCCCAGGTCGTCGTCGATCTGGAACTCGATGGGGGCGAATTCCATGCCCCGCACCTCCATGGCGGAGATCCTGGCGAATTCGGCGGGCCAGCTGCCGGCCTGGCCACCGAAGATCATCTGGATGGCTCCGCGCTGCGCCTCGTCGGCTCTCTCGTCGATGAAGAGGGCGGCGTACGCGTCGGAGTGCTGCCGCGCCCAGACGTTGCCGGTGAACGAACCGAGTATCAGCACGTTCAGGCCGTCGAGGGCGACGTCGCCGTAACTCCCTTCACGGATGTGCCAGACCATCACGCCCTCGCAATCACCGAACGTGGGTAGCTGCGCGAAGGTGCAGGGGCACGGCACATTGCACTTGCAGGTGTCGAACCAGTCGCCCGCGACGTGCCAGCGGGGAATGGTGGTGGTTGTCTCGGCCGTGTCAGTCATATCCGGACCTCCTCCTGATCCACGCACCGGGCGGGCGGAGGGGACAGGGCGGCCGACTGTTCAGGCATCACCGATATCGCTCGGTTGCGTGGCCTCGTTTCCATCCTGCACCCGCCACCGATCGCGGGGCCAGGGCCACGGGTGCACGGCATGCCGAGGCGTGCTGTCCTGGAAGGGGATCTTCCAGCCCGGGCGGCCCAGCCCGGGGAGGAGCGCCGTGAACCACTCCCGGCCCACCGCCGCGTACCACCGCCGGATGGCCACCGAGCCGCCGCTGCGGCCGGGGAATCTGCTTCCGCCTCGGGTGCTCGTGACGGCCTGGTCGCTGCTCGTGCTGATCGCCGTCCTCGCGTGGGTGCTGACCGTCGGGCAGGCCCGCGACATGGGGATCGAACCGGGAACGATGGGGATGGGCATCCCTCTCTTCCTGCTGCTGTGGCTGGCGATGATGGCTGGCATGATGCTGCCGTCGGTCGCTCCGGTGGCGATCACCTGGGCGCGGGCCATCGGCCGTCGTTCGACGGGAGCGAGGCGGGCGGCACGGACGGCCGGCTTCATCGGGGGCTATCTGCTCGTCTGGACGGTGTTCGGACTCCTCGCCTACGGGGCGCTGAGCGCCACCGGCGAGCTCGTCCAGGATCATCCCGGCGCGGGCCGCTGGATCGGCTTCACCGCGTTCCTGCTGGCCGGGCTCCAGCAGCTGGGGCCGCTGAAGAACGTCTGCCTGCGGCACTGCCGCAGCCCGATCAGCCAACTGATGCGTTACGCGCAGTTCCGGCCATGGGCCCGGGATTTCCGGGTGGGGGCGCACCACGGGCTGTACTGCGTGGGCTGCTGCTGGGGCCTGATGGTGGTCCTGATTCCGCTCGGCGTCATGAACATCGCGGCCATGGCGGGGGTGGCGACGGTGATCTTCATCGAGAAGCTGTGGCGGCTGGGGCCGGTGTTCTCGACGGCGGTGGGGGTCGGCTTGCTGGTGCTCGCCGGTCTGACACCCTTCCATGACTGGCTGCTGCCGGGGCTGCAGCCGCCCGACGCCCCGATGCACATGCACTGACGGACGACCCCCCGCCCGCTGGGAACCAGCGGGCGGGGGGTCGTCGTGTGTCGGGGTGCGCTACTTCTTGCCCTGGTTCTTCACAGCCTCGATCGCGGCCGCCGCCGCGTCCGGGTCCAGGTACGTGCCGCCCGGCTTGAGCGGCTTGAAGTTCTCGTCGAGTTCGTAGGCGAGCGGGATGCCCGTCGGGATGTTCAGGCCCGCGATGTCCGCGTCCGAGATGCCGTCCAGGTGCTTGACCAGGGCGCGCAGGCTGTTGCCGTGGGCGGCGATCAGGACCGTGCGGCCGGTCAGGAGGTCCGGGACGATGCCGTCGTACCAGTACGGCAGCATGCGGTCGACGACGTCCTTCAGGCACTCCGTGCGGGGGCGCAGCTCCGGCGGGATCGTGGCGTAGCGCGCGTCGTGCGCCTGCGAGAACTCGTTGTCGTCGGCGAGGACCGGCGGCGGGGTGTCGTACGAGCGACGCCAGAGCATGAACTGCTCCTCGCCGAACTCGGCCAGGGTCTGCGCCTTGTCCTTGCCCTGGAGCGCGCCGTAGTGACGCTCGTTCAGACGCCAGGAGCGGTGGACCGGGATCCAGTGGCGGTCGGCGGCCTCCAGCGCGAGCTGCGCCGTGCGGATGGCGCGCTTCTGGAGCGAGGTGTGCAGTACGTCGGGCAGCAGGCCGGCGTCCTTGAGCAGCTCACCGCCGCGGACCGCCTCCTTCTCGCCCTTCTCGGTGAGGTTGACGTCCACCCAGCCGGTGAACAGGTTCTTCGCGTTCCACTCGCTCTCGCCGTGGCGGAGGAGGATCAGCTTGTACGGTGCGTCGGCCATGCGCCCGAGCCTAATCGACGCCCGGCGCCCGACGCTCCCCGTCAATTCACTGGCGCCCACGAAGCCTCTCCCCGTAAGTTACGGATCGGGATAGGGACGCTTACATACGTTGGGGGCCGGCCACACATGTCCATCGACTCGCTCAGACGATCAGCCGTCGCGACCGTCTCCGGTCTTCCCCGCGGATTCTGGTGGCTCTGGCTCTCCACCCTCGTCAACCGCACCGGCGCCTTCGTCCTCACCTTCCTCTCCCTCTACCTCACCCAGGAGCTCGGGCACTCGGCCTGGTTCGCCGGACTCGTCGTCGCCCTGCACGGCCTCGGCGGGGTCGCCGGATCACCCCTCGGCGGCACGCTCACCGACCGGTGGGGCCGGCGGCCCACCATGGTCACGATGCACCTGGCCGCGGCCGCCTGCGCCGCCGCACTCGCGTACGTCACCAGCGCGTGGGCCATCGCCGTCGTCGTCCTTCTCATGGGCGTCGCCATGCAGGGCGTACGGCCGTCCATCAACGCCACCATCGCCGACATGGTCCCCGAGAACGACCTGCGCCGGGCGTACGCGCTGAACTACTGGGCCCTCAATCTCGGCTTCGCCATCGCCGCGCTCGGCGGCGGTGCCGCGATCTTCCTCGGCTACCGCAGCCTCTTCGTCGTCGACGCCGTCGCCACCGTCCTGTGTGCCCTGATCGTCTTCCTCCGGCTCCCCGAGACGCGCCCCGAGGCCCGTCGGGACACCGCGGGCAAGGTCGTCCAGGAGAAGCGCGTGAGCGTCCTCACCGTGCTGCGCGACGCCCCCTTCCGGACCCTCGTCCTGCTCAACCTCCTGGTCTGCCTGGTCTTCACCGCCCCCTGGATCGGCCTGCCGCTCTCCATGGCGGAGCAGGGCCTCTCCCCCGCCTCGTACGGTGCCGTCATCGCCGTCAACGGCGTCGTGATCGTCGGCTTCCAGCTCCTGGTCAACAAGGTGACCGACAAGCGGTCGCCGGCCATGCTCCTCACCGTCTCCTCCCTGCTGTTCGCCTTCGGCACGGGAGCGACCGCCCTCGCCGGTTCGCCGGTCGCCTTCGCCGCGACCGTCGTCGTCTGGACGATCGGCGAGATGGTCCACGTGCCGACCAACGCCGCCGCCACCGCCAGGCTCGCCCCCGAGCACGCCCGTGGCCGCTACCAGGGCGTGATGGGCATGTCCTGGGCCGTGGCCGGCTTCGTCGCGCCGATCCTGGCCGGCTGGGTCGTGGACGGCCCCGGACCGGATGTGCTGTGGGCGGCCTGCGCGGTGATCGGCTCGCTCGCGGCGATCGGCTACACCACCCGGCTGCGCAAGGCCCTCACCGAGGACGAGCCGAACGCGCCGAAGGCACAGACGGCACCCGACGCACCCAGCGCACCGGCCGACTCGTCGGCCGACCAGCCGGCCGACGAGTCCCCCGTGCCCGGCAAGGACGAGTCCGCCCCGCCGGACCGGACGCCCGCCGTCAGCGCCTGACGTTCCGCTGCGCCTCGTACAGGTTCCGGGGGCGCACCGCCCCCGGACTCCCGTACGCCTCCACGCGCGCGTGGAGGTCGCCCGTGAAGTCCGGCACGTCGATCTGGTCGAACTCGCGGACCTCGCTGATGCCCACGCTCGCGCTGTACGGCGCGACCGTGTCGATCTTGACGCAGCCCGCCCGCCCGTTGGTGACCGTCACGTTCCAGTGCGCGAACCGGGCCCCGTACAGCGGGCCCGCCGACGCGTCGCCGCCGTGCCGGCCGTTGTTCTCGACGGTGATCTGCGTCCGCACGTTGGCGAAGGGCATTCCCCGGTGCGTGTCGAAGGTGCCCATCTCCATCACCCCCCGCGACCAGACGTTGTGGCTGGACAGGCCCTCCACGTTGATGCCGTGCAGCTGGGTGCCCGGCGGCGCCGGGACCGTACGGGCGGCGATCCGGAAGTCCTCGACGAGGTTGTCGTGCGCTCCCTCGCGGCAGAAGTACGGGTGGTGCGCGCCGCGCCCCTCCACGCGCGTGTGGCGCAGGGTGCAGGCGGAGGCGGCGACGAGACCGAAGCCGTTGTCGACATGGCGGACGACGACGTCGTCGGCCCAGCAGTCGTAGGCGCACTGGAAGGTGACGCCGTTGAAACCCTTGTCCAGCAGGTGCGGGGCCTGGGGCGTCTCGACCGCCTCCAGGGTCAGTCCCTCCACCCCCGCGTCGGTGAGCGGCTCCGCGAGCGTGGTCAGGCGAGGGTCCCATTCCGGACGTACGTCGAGCGGGAGCGGGCGCTCGAAGGTGACCTTCCGGCCGCGTACGGACGCGATCCGCACCGGCCACTCGTAGGGGACGTAGGACGTCAGCTTGGTCTTGTCGTCCCAGACGTACGACTCCGCTCCCGGCCCGCCGCCCGCCATGTGCTCCAGGAGTGTGTGACCGGCGTCGTCGGCCAGCCGGAGGAGAACGATCCGGCCCCGGTGCAGGGCTGACGGGTCGTCGACCGTGACCGTCCAGTCGCCGCGGCGGGCCGGGCGTACGGCCGTGAGGGAGGTCCACTCGTCGCGCCCGTTGCCGGTCCAGCCTTCGAAGGGCCAGGCCCGTTCCCGTATCGCGGCGACGAGGGAGGCGTGCCGGGCGCGCGGGGCGAGCCAGATGAGGCCGCCGGCCCAGGACCAGGAGGACTTGTCGCCGCCGTAGCGGGAGCCGTACGGGCCGATCAGCTCGGTGAGGTGTTTCGTCGCCACCAGTTTCGTACGGGCGGATCCCGCACCGCGCAGCACGACTCCGCTGTGGCCGATGTGGATGAGGCCGTCGATCCGGTACGTGCCGGGCGGGACGAGCACCGTCCCGCCGCCGCGCTCCCCCGCCTCGGCGAGGGCCCGGTTGAAGGCGGGGGCCGAGTCCGCCGAGCCGTCGGGGGTGGCGCCGTGGGAGAGGACGTCGGTGACGACCCGGGGCCGGGCGAGGACGGTGGCGCCGCGGCGAGCGCCGGCGCGGCCCACGTAGGGGATCTGGGGGTGGGTGTACGGAGCGGCCTCGAACTCCTTCCAGAGGGTGGAGGCGGACGTCACGGGCTCCGGGGCGAACCCGGTCGTCGTCGCGGCCGCCGCCACCGCGACCGCGCCGCTCACGAACTGCCGTCTGCCGAGTGCCCTGCCGCTGGGTGCCATACCCCGAGCCCCTTTCACGTACATGAATGGTGTTCAGATCCGCGCCGGGCGTGAGCATGGCACGGCCGAGGCAAGTGGGGAAGGGGTCTAGATGAGGTCTTACGGGGCGTGACCGGCAGTCAGCGAGAAGGCTTCTTGGTCAGGTGAGTGAACGCGTCGAGGTTGCGTGTCGACTCGCCGCGCGACACCCGCCACTCGTACTCGCGCCGGATCGCGCTCGCGAATCCCAGCTCCAGAAGGGTGTTGAAGGAACCGTCGGCCGCTTCGAGCACCGAGCCGAGCAGCCGGTCCAGCTCCTCGGGCGTGACGGCCGCCAGCGGGATCTTGCCGGTCAGATAGATGTCGCCGAGGCCGTCGACGGCGTAACTCACGCCGTAGAGCTTGAGATTGCGCTCCAGGAGCCAGCGGTGGACGCCCGCCTCGTTCTCGTCCGGGTGGCGGATGACGAAGGCGTTGAGGGACAGCGAGTGCCGGCCCACCCGGAGGGAGAGGGTGGTGAAGAGCTTGCGCGTACCGGGGAGCTTCACGACGTACGAGCCGGGCTCGGGGGACTCCCACTCCAGCTCGGCGTCCTTGAAGGTGTCCTCGATGACCCGCTGGGCACGTACGACGTCAGCCATGGTGCGAGCGTACGCGACGGCGCTGATCATGAGCCCGGTGATCCCGCCCGTGCTCCCGCGTCCGGTGGTCGTGCATCGCCGCCGTGTACACGTCCGCCGTGCCCGAGGCCGCTGTGTCCCAGCCGAAGGAGCCGGCGTGCCGGGCGGCCGCCTCGCCCATCCGGACGGACAGCGCCGGATCGTCCAGGAACCGGCCGAGCGCGCGGGCGTAGTCGGCCGGGTCGTGCCCCTGGACCAGGAAGCCGGTGACGTCGTCGCGCACCGCGACCGGGAGGCCGCCGACCGCCGCCGCGACGACCGGCGTCCCGGTCGCCTGCGCCTCCAGGGCGACCAGGCCGAAGGACTCGCTGTACGAGGGCATGACCAGCACCGAAGCCGCGCGGAACCAGTCCGCGAGCCGCTCCTGGCCGACCGGCGGGTGGAAGCGGACGACGTCCGCGATGCCGAGCCGCGCGGCGAGCTTCTGCAGCCCCTCGGGCTTGGCCAGGCCGCTTCCGCTCGGGCCGCCGACGACCGGTACGACCATGCGGGAGCGCAGCGAGGGGTCGCGGGCGAGCAGGAGCGCGGCGGCCCGCAGCAGGATGTCGGGGGCCTTGAGCGGCTGGATCCGGCCCGCGAAGACCGGGACGAAGGCGTCGGCGGGCAGCCCGAGGCGGGCCCGGGCAGCGGCGCGGCCGTCCGCCGGGCGGAAGCGGTCGAGGTTCACACCGGGGTGGACGACGGCGACCTTGCCGGGATCGGCGTCGTAGAAGCGGACGAGCTCGTCGGCCTCCTCGGCGGTGTTGGCGATCAGCCGGTCGGCGGCGGAGACGATCTGGGTCTCGCCGATCACCCGGGCCGTGGGCTCGGGGGTGTCCCCCTCCGCCAGCGCCGCGTTCTTGACCTTGGCCATCGTGTGCATGGCGTGCACGAGCGGGACGCCCCAGCGCTCGGCGGCGAGCCAGCCGACATGGCCGGAGAGCCAGTAGTGCGAGTGGACCAGGTCGTAGTGGCCGGGGCGGTGGCCCGCCCAGGCCTGCATGACACCGTGCGTGAAGGCGCAGAGCTGGGCCGGCAGCTCCTCCTTGGCCAGGCCCTCGTACGGTCCGGCGTCCACATGCCGCACGAGGACACCGGGCGCGAGCTCGACGACCGGGGCGAGGCCGCCGGTGGTGGCCCGGGTGAAGATCTCGACCTCGATGTTGATCGCGGCGAGCCGCTTGGCCAGCTCGACGATGTAGACGTTCATGCCTCCGGCGTCGCCGGTTCCCGGCTGGTGGAGGGGTGAGGTGTGGACGCTGAGCATGGCCACCCGGCGCGGGGCGCGGTGACGGCCGGGGAGCCGGAGCCTGGACGATGACGTCAGGGAGCCGGCGAGCCGGGACACGTACTGGCTCACGTCGACGGTCCTTCCGCTCGGAGCGAGGGCATGACGGGCAGAGCAGGGACGACGTGCCCGGCGGACAGAGGACGGCGGGCACGGCGAACCGGACGGCGTACTGCGCCCTCCAGGCGGCACAACACCGGAATGTCGTCATCCATTTCCGTTTTGCCAATTCATTGCCGTGCGGGAACGGCGTGGCGCGCCCCTTACCCTCGTTCCATGGCCCCGCGCACCACCCGCCCCGCCGGGACCCGCCCCGTCGGCACGACGACCCGCGGGACCACCAACCCCAATCGACTCCGCCGCATGGACCGCTGGATCGCCGCCGTCCACGGCCCGGCCCTGCGCCGGTCGCCCGCCCCGCCCGTCGCCGTCGACCTGGGGTACGGCGCCGCTCCCTGGACGGCCGTCGAACTGCTCGCCCGGCTGCGCACGGCGGACCCGCGCACCGAGGTCGTCGGCATCGAGATCGAGCCGGCCCGGGTCGCCGCCGCCCAGCCGTACGCGCGCGAGGGCCTGGACTTCCTGCACGGCGGCTTCGAGGTCCCGGTGGCGGGGGAGGTCGCGCTGATCCGGGCCGCGAACGTGCTGCGCCAGTACGACGAGGACGAGGTCGCCGCCGTGTGGGAGCGCCTGTGCGGGCGGCTCGCGCCGGGAGGCCTGCTGGTGGAGGGGACCTGCGACGAGATCGGGCGCCGGCACGTATGGGTGGCGCTCGACCGGTCCGGGCCCCGGACGGTGACGTTCGCGACCCGGCTGGGTTCGCTGGAGCGCCCCTCGGACCTCGCGGAGCGCCTGCCGAAGGCGCTCATCCACCGCAACGTGCCGGGCGAGCCGGTGCACGCGTTCCTGCGGGACTTCGACCGGGCGTGGGCGGCGGCGGCTCCGTACGCCTCGCTGGGCGCGCGGCAGCGCTGGATCCGGGCGGTACGCTACCTGGCGGCGGACTGGCCGCTGACGGACGGCCATCGGCGGTGGCGCCAGGGTGAGGTGACGGTGCGGTGGGAGGCACTGGCGCCGGCTCCGACGTCGGCCGGTCGGTGAGGTCGGCGGGGGCGGTCTCGGGAAAATCTCGCCACGGGGGAACGCGACGCCCCGGACGCTCGTCCTCGACGGGGGAAGTGACCCGACAAGCCCAGGTTTCCCCTGTTGCTTTCACGTTCCGCATGGCACTATCGCCAAGGTCACCAGCAAGTTACTGACGGTAAATCAGATACGGGACGCAAGGCCGTCCAGGGCCGTCCGAGGGGGAGATTGTGAACCGACGCCGCTGTGCCACCGCCGCGATCACCGTGGTCTGCGCCCTGACGGTGCTGGCTTCACCCGCGTTGACCCTTTCCGCCGCGGCGGCACCCTTCCCGCCGGCGCCGCCCGCCGCACCGGCCGCGCCCGCCGGACCGAAGAAGACCCTCGAAGAGGTACGCAAGGAGATTGACGCCCTGTACCGCCAGGCCGCCGTCGCCACCGACGCGTACAACCTCGCCGAGGAGCAGACCAAGGAGCAGTCCGAGGAGATCGTGAAGCTGGCCCGGATGATCGTGGCCGGCCGCGAGAAGATCGACCGGCTCAAGGCCCAGGCGGGTGCCGCCGCTCGCGCGCAGTACCGCAACGGCGGGCTGCCCGACGGCGCCCAGTTCGTCCTCACCGACGACCCGCAGCTCTTCCTGGACAACGCCGGACGGCTCCAGCAGGGCCAGAAGGCCACGAAGGACCTGCTCTCCGAAATGAGCCAGGTTCAGGCGGAGTTGACCTCGTACGCCAAGGACGCGGGCACCAACTGGACCAAGCTGGAGGCCAACCGCGTCAAGCAGGCCGAGGCCAAGAAGGACATCGACGGCAAGATCGCCGCGGCCAGGAAGCTCGAGTCCGAGCTGGAGGCCGAAGAGCTGGAGCGGCTGCGACACCTGGAGCAGCAGGAGCAGTACCGGGCGCAGACCGCCTGGCTGGGCACCGGCGTCCTCAAGGGCCTGGACGGGAAGGCGACCGCGCGCGGAAAGCAGGCGGTCGAGTTCGCGACGGCGCAGATCGGCAAGCCGTACGTCTGGGGCGCGGAGGGTCCGGGTTCGTACGACTGCTCCGGCCTGACGCAGAGCGCGTGGGGCGCGGCGGGCCGCGCCATTCCGCGCACCTCGCAGGAGCAGTGGCGGCTGCTGCCGCGCGTGGACATCAAGGACATGCGGCCGGGCGACCTGATCGTCTACTACCAGGACGCCAGCCACATCGGGATGTACATCGGTGACGGAGCGATGGTGCACGCGCCGCGTCCCGGCCGGAACGTGACGATCGCGGGGGCGGGCTCGATGGAGATCCTGGGAGTCGTCCGCCCGGAGTGACGCCGCTCACGGCCGTCGCCGGGCGCCCCGTGGCGTGATGTTCGTCATGGCCGGGACGTCAACAACCTCCCCATGCGCGGCATATGCCAACGCCACTTCGGCGCCCGTGTGGTGATCACCATTCCGTTGCCCGCCGGGGTGACGCTATGGTCCCCGTCTGGCGGGACGTCGTTCGTCGCCCTGCCGCGCCCTCGGGGGGAGGGAAGGAAAACAAGACCGATGCCCGTACCCGTACCGCGACAGAGAATCGTCTCTGCTGCGGCGCCCGGCGCTGCCACCGCGGCGACAGGCACCGATCTCACCCTTCTGGTCGTCGAGGACGACCCGGCGGGTGCCCTCGCCGTACCCGAAATGCTCGACGCGGACGGGACTCGCGTCCGGATCCGTACCGCCCGAAACCTCACCGAGGCGGAGCGGCTGCTCACCGACGACGTGCACTGCGTCCTGGTCGACCTGGCCCTGCCGGGGCCCCGTGCGGCCGGTGACGACCCGCTGGCCCCGCTGCGGCACGTCCTGCGCCTCGCGCCGCGCCACGCCGTTCTGGCGCTGGCGGCCTCGGCCGACGCGGAACTGGCGGCGGAGGCGGTACGGGTGGGGGCGCAGGACCACCTCTTCCGCGAGGAGCTCGACGGACGGCTGCTCAGCCGGGCGATCCGGTACGCGGTCGAGCGCAAGCGGGCGGACGCGGTGCAGGTGAAGCTGGCCGAGTCGCGGCTGCGGGCGCAGGAGAACGCCCGCCTGGAGCGCGGCCTGCTGCCCACCCCGCTGCTGGAGGGCTCCGACCTGCGGTTCGCGGCCCGCTACCGGCCCGGCCGCTCGCGGGCGCTGCTCGGCGGCGACTTCTACGACACCGTGCGCACCCCCGACGGCACGGTCCACGCCATGATCGGCGACGTCTGCGGGCACGGCCCGGACGAGGCGGCGCTGGGTGTGGAGCTGCGGATCGCGTGGCGGGCGCTGACCTTCGCCGGCCTGTGCGGGGACGAACTGCTCTCCACGCTGCAGCAGGTCCTGGAGCACGAGCGGGAGAGCGACGAGATCTTCGCGACGATCTGCACGGTCGACATCGCGCCGGACGGGCGCCGGGCGGGCCTGTGCCTGGCCGGGCACCCGTCGCCGCTGATCGCCCGGCAGGGCAGGGCGGCGCAGCTCCTGCCGTACGAGGACGGCGGCCCGGCTCTCGGTCTGCTGCCGCGGGCCCGCTGGCCGCGGCGCCAGGTGGAGCTGGGCGGCACGTGGAGCCTGCTGATGTACACGGACGGCCTGATCGAGGGTCGCTCGGCGGGTCCGGGCTCGCCGCGCCTGGGCCAGGACGGGATGGTCGAGATGATCAACCGGCAGCTGGCGGAGGGCCTTCGGGGCGAGGAGCTCCTGGAGGCGGCGGTGACGGAGGTCCGGGCGCTGAACGGCGGGGAGCTGACGGACGACGTGGCGGTCCTCGCACTGGAAAGGGCCCGGGGATAGCCCCCGGACCCTGTCCGTACGTGCTCGTCGTGCTCGGCCGCTGTGACCACCGGCGGCCGTTGTCGCGGTCACCGGCCGCGGTGGTCGCCGCTATCGGCCGTCGTTGCCCCGGCCCCCGCCCGCGGTGGTCGCGACTATTGGCCACGGGTTGCCCCGGCCGCGGTGGTCGCCGCTATCGGCCGCCGTTGTAGGGGCCGTACGGCCCGTCGCTGCTCGATCCACCGCGACGGCCGCCGCCACCACCCGAGATCTGCCGAATGGCGGGCCGGACGTCGACCATGAAGACGATGGCCGCGATGAGGCCGGCGATCTGGAGGAAGAGCATCGGCAGCAGCAGGTTGAGGGCGAGGTTGATGCCCAGGATGATCAGCCAGAACTTCTTGGTCTGCTTGTCGGCCGCGCGGTAGGCGTCCTCGCGCGCCATCGCCGCGAAGACGAGCGCGGTGACGGCGAAGCCGATGAAGACCAGGCCGATCACCAGCCAGATGATGGAGTCGAATCCCGCGCGCAACATGCGTAGCACCGCCTCGTGAGTGGATGGAGCGCCTCGCGGTCAAGGTACCCGGTTCAACGCTCCGGGCACCTTGATTGGTGCCCGGGCTTACTTCTCGGTGATCGGTGCCCGGGCTTACTGCTCGGTGGCGGACGCGGGCTTCTTCGCGGCCGGCTTGCGGGCCGTGGTCCTGCGGGAGGGCTTGGCGTCCTCGGCCGTGACCCCTGCCGTGGCGTCGGCCTTGGCGTCGGCCGTCTTGGCCTGAGCCTTGGGCTGGACCTTGGGCTCCGGGTCGGGCTCGACGGCGATGGCGATCTCGGTGATCTCCTCGGCGGCCTCACCGCGCCAGGCCTTGACGGCCTCCTCGCCGTGCGCGGCGACCTCTTCGTACTTCTCCCGCGCCTTGACCGCGTACTCGGCGGCGACCCCGACCCCGCGCAGGGCCAGGTCCTGGGCCGTCTCGCCCAGCTTCTTCAGATCGGTGTCCAGGCTGCCCACGACCTCGGCGAACTTCGACTGAACGGTGACCTGAGCCTCCTTGGCCCGCTCCGAGACCTTCTCCTGCACGGCCTTCGGGTCCGTCTTGCGTACGGCCTCGATCCGCGCGGGCGCCTCGGCGGCGATCTGCTCGATCAGCCCGGGCACCTTCTTGGCCTGCTGGACGGCGAGGTCGGCGGTGCCGGCGGCGAAGTAGAGGGGGGTACGCAGTTCTTCGATGATGGCCATGGTGGTGGTCCTCCCGGATGTCACGTACTGGTTCGAGGGTCGTCGTGCGAGGGTGGTTCGGCATCGCTGTCGACCGCGGCCTCGGCGGCCTCGGCCGCGTTCTCCTTGCGGAAGGAGTCGTAGATCTGGAGCAGCACCTGCTTCTGCCGCTCGTTGATCGAGGGATCGGCCAGGACGACGGCGCGCGTCTCCAGCTCCTCCCGCTCCTTCTCGTCGAGAATCCCGGCGCGGACGTACAGCGTCTCCGCGGAG
Source organism: Streptomyces sp. NPDC006551 (assembly GCF_040611675.1). Classification (NCBI taxonomy): domain Bacteria; kingdom Bacillati; phylum Actinomycetota; class Actinomycetes; order Kitasatosporales; family Streptomycetaceae; genus Streptomyces; species Streptomyces sp. NPDC006551. The sequence continues at coordinate 68,901 of NZ_JBEXOT010000020.1, read as the reverse complement.
ATCCGCAGCGCCTTGGCGACCTGCTGCAGCACCTCGGCGCTGGGCTTGCGCAGTCCGCGCTCGATCTGGCTCAGATACGGATTCGACACCCCGGCGGCATCGGCGAGCTGCCGCAGGGACAGCTGCGCGGTGCGCCGCTGCTCGCGGAGATACTCGCCAAGATTGCCGACGTTGAGTGATGCCATGCTCCGACCCTGCCACCCCTTGCTAACTATTGCAAGCACCCGCTTGCAATAGTGTCGTGTCTCACGGGGCCCGGACGGCCGCACGGGACGCGCCACTACGGTGGACCGATGTCGTCGATCAAGCAGTTCCAAGTTCGACTGCGCGGAACCTGAGCGCGTCGCTCGTTTCTGGTGCGAGGTGTTGGGGTACGTCGTACCGCCGCCGCCGGAGGGGTTCGTGTGAAGACCGGCGATGCGGCCTCCCACGTGAATCCGTCCGGGTCGGTGAACGACCCGGACGCGCCATTGATCGCCGGCCGGTGCGATCCGGTCCCGGCGGGAGAGACGCCGACGACCTCGGCGAGGGCACGGTGCCTGTGGAGCGCCGGCTTGACGGGGTTCGGTCCGGAGGCGAACTCGAGGTAGACGCGGCCGAAGCTTTTGGCCACGGCGAGGCCCTGGTCGACGTAGTACCGCTTGCTCGCGGCGACGTCCGTGGCTCCGAGCTCCCCGAGGCGACGGAGCACGGCGAGCGGTGAACCTCGCCACCCCGGTCCCGCGACGCGCGGGTCCGTCGCGTGCGATGCTGGGCGCGTGATGCTGGAGGACCTGGTGCGGCTGCGGCGCGCCCGGGACACGATGGACCGCGACTACGCGCGGCCGCTGGACGTTCCGACGCTGGCCGCCGTCGCCCTCATGTCGCCCGGGCACTTCTCCCGCAGTTTCCGCGCCGCCTTCGGCGAGACGCCGTACAGCTATCTGATGACCCGCCGTGTCGAGCGGGCGAAGGCGCTGCTGCGGCGCGGGGACCTGAGCGTGACGGAGGTCTGCTTCGCGGTCGGCTGTACCTCGCTCGGGTCGTTCAGCTCGCGCTTCACCGAGCTCGTCGGCGAGACCCCCAGCGCCTACCGGGCCCGCAGTCACGAGGCGGGCGCCGCGATCCCCGCGTGTGTCGCCAAGGTGCTGACCCGACCGGTCAAGACCGGCACACCGGTCAGGATCGGAGAAGCGGAATCCGAGGGCCGGCCGTAGCGTCGAGGCATGGAAATCAAGCTTTCCCAGTGCTTCATCGCCGTCGACGACCCTGACAAGGCGCTCGCCTTCTACCGCGACGTCCTCGGCCTGGAGGTGCGCAACGACGTCGCCTTCGAGGGGATGCGCTGGGTGACCATCGGTTCGCCCGCGCAGCCGGACGTGGAGATCGTCCTCGAACCGCCGCTCGCCGATCCCGACGCCTCGCCGGCCGACCGGCAGGCGATGTCCGAACTCCTGGCCAAGGGCGTCCTGCGTGGGGTGATCTTCTCCACCGACGACTGCGACGCCACCTTCGAACGCATCCGGGCGGCCGGCGGCGAAGTGCTCCAGGAGCCGGTCGACCAGCCCTACGGCGTCCGCGACTGCGCCTTCCGCGACCCGGCCGGCAACATGCTGAGGTTCGCCCAGCCCCGCACCCCGTGACGACGATCCCGTAGGGGCGCCGGAGCCCCTACGGGACGCGGGTCAGTGCTGGGACAGCCAGTCGGCGAGGACCTCGAAGTCGGCGGCTGTCAGGCCGAGTCCGGGTTCCACGCGGTGGAGCAGGGCGGGGGCGGGGTGATGTGCGGAGACCCAGGAGCGGTCGGCGTCGGTGATCTCGTCGTCGACCCAGGCGAAGGGCCGCCCCGCCGCCCACGCGAGGAGAGGACGGGTCTTCCAGTGGAGGCCGTACCACTCGTCCTCGGCGGACCGGCCGACGTCGAGAGCCGGACCTGGACGTGGTCCCGCGCCCGGACGTGGTCCCGCGCCCGGACCTGACCCTGTGTCCAGACCTGACCCTGTGTCCAGACCTGACCCTGTGTCCGGACCTGACCCCGTGTCCGGACCTGACCCCGTGTCCGGCCCCCGCCCCGTGTCCGGCCCCCGCCCCGTGTCCGGCCCCCGCCCCGTGCCCGGACCCCGCCCCGTGCCCGGACCCCGCCCCGTGCCCGGCCCAAGCAGCACGGGCAGCTCCGGCAGGCCGAGCCGGGGCGCGACGGTGTCGTTCGCCTCCGACATCCAGGTCGTGGCCCACACGAGCTCGCACGACAGGGCCGCCAAGCGGGGACCGTGCCCGGGGTCGATCCTGTTCAGGAGGGGGTGCGTGGCGTCGGCCGGGCCGTACGTCGGGTAGCCGGCCGGATGCCAGGGCGGCGGCGCGCCGAACGGGATCAGCGGCCCGTCGACGTCGAGGAACAGCAGCGGCCGCAGCGGCGCCGTGCCACCCCGCCCGCCCCCGTCGTCGCCGCTTCGCGCAGGTCTCATACCCCCACCCTGCCAGCGCCGGGCAGCCGGTGGTGAACCGTCTCCCCGTACGGTGAGAAGCCCGCCCGACCGCTCCGCGCACGCGCGCCCGGGGTGACGGTCCCGGAGCGCTTGGGTGGCACCCGCCGCCCAGTCGTCCACTTCCTGATAATCCGCGACGGATCGACCTTCGTTACCCTTGCGGACATGACCGCCATGGCACCCACGCGCACCGAACCGGACCTGTCCTTCCTCCTGGACCACACCAGTCACGTCCTGCGGACCCGGATGAGCGCGGCACTCGGGGAGATCGGGCTCACCCCGCGCATGCACTGCGTCCTCGTCCACGCCCTGGAGGAAGAGCGGACACAGGCCCAGCTCGCCGAGATCGGAGACATGGACAAGACCACGATGGTGGTGACCGTCGACGCCCTGGAGAAGGCCGATCTGGCCGAGCGGAGGCCGTCGAGCACCGACCGGCGGGCGCGGATCATCGCCGTGACCGAGAAGGGGGCGAAGGCCGCTCAGGAAAGCCAGAAGATCGTCGATCACGTCCATGAGAGCGCCCTCGGATCCCTGCCCGACGACGAGCGCGAGATCCTGATCCGCGCGCTGAACCGGCTGGTCAAGGGGCATCTGGAAACACCCGTCGACGGCCCCCGGCCGGCCCGCCGGGCACGCCAGAAGGGGTGACGCACGTACACACAACCCTCGTTCCGTAAAAGATAGTCTGCAACAAAACTATCTGCTACGGTCCTTCCTGTTGCCTCCCAACGACAGGAGAGACCGCCATGCCGCCCACCGATATCCCCTCGCGCTCCCACCGGCTCGCCCTCGGGGTCCTGGCCACCGGAATGCTGATGACGGTCCTCGACGGCAGCATCGTCACCGTCGCCATGCCGGCCATCCAGAGCGACCTCGGCTTCACTCCGGTCGGGCTGAGCTGGGTCGTCAACGCCTACCTCATCGCCTTCGGCTCGCTGCTTCTCCTCGCCGGCCGGCTCGGCGATCTCATCGGCCGCAAGCGGATGTTCCTCGCGGGTACGGGAGTCTTCACGGCCGCCTCCCTCCTGGCCGGCGTCGCCACCTCCCCCGGTGTCCTGATCGCCGCACGCTTCCTCCAGGGCGTCGGCAGCGCGACGGCCTCCGCCGTCAGCCTCGGCATCCTCGTCACGCTCTTCACCGCACCGCGCCAACGGGCCAAGGCCATCGCCGTGTTCAGCTTCACCGGAGCGGCCGGCGCCTCCCTCGGGCAGGTCCTCGGCGGTGTCCTCACCGACGCGCTCACCTGGAACTGGATCTTCTTCATCAACCTGCCGATCGGCATCGCGGTCCTCCTCGTCGCCCTCCCCGCCCTGCCGGGCGACCGCGGGCTCGGCCTGAAGGCCGGAGCGGACGTCCTCGGCGCGCTGCTCGTCACCTCCGGCCTGATGCTCGGCATCTACGCGGTCGTCAAGATCGAGGAGTACGGCGCCGGTTCGGCCCACACCCTGGGCCTCGGCGGCCTCGCGCTCGCCCTCCTCGCGGGGTTCGTCGTCCGCCAGGCCACCGCGAAGAACCCGCTCATGCCGCTGCGGATCTTCCGCTCGCGCAGCGTGGCCGGCGCCAACCTGGTGCAGATGCTGATGGTCGCCGCGCTCTTCTCGTTCCAGGTCCTCGTCGCGCTCTACCTGCAGAAGGTGCTCGGTTACGGCGCCGCCGAGACCGGCCTCGCGATGCTGCCGGCCGCCGCCGTCATCGGCGCGGTGTCCCTCGGCGTCTCGGCCCGCCTCAACGCCCGCTTCGGCGAGCGCACGGTGCTGCTGGCCGGTCTCGTCCTCCTCGTCGGCGTGCTCGGTCTGCTGACCCGGGTGCCCGTGAACGCCTCGTACGTCACCGACCTGCTGCCCGTCATGCTCCTCGCCGCCGGGTTCGGCCTCGCGCTGCCGGCCCTGACCTCGCTGGGCATGTCCGGTGCGAAGGAGGAGGACGCGGGGCTCGCCTCCGGCCTGTTCAACACCACCCAGCAGATCGGCATGGCCCTCGGCATCGCGGTCCTCTCCACCCTGGCCGCCTCCCGCACCGAGTCCCTCACCGCCGCGGGCCGCCCCGCCGCCGAAGCCCTGACGGGCGGCTACCACCTGGCGTTCGCGGTCGGCACCGGACTCCTCCTCGCCGCCCTGGCCGTCGCCGCCACGGTCCTGCGCCGCCCCCGACGGACCCCGGCCCCGTCACCGACCCCCGCCCCGGTCCCGGCCCCCGGCACGGCGGCCACGCGCGAGGCCCGCCTCACCGCCCCCTGACCCCGTGACCCGCTGGGCCGATGACCCGTCAGGCCGCCGCGCCACCGAGGCAGTCGGGCAGGGGCTCGCTGTGGACGAGGTCCAGGCGGGAGACGGCCCGGGTGAGGACGACGTACAGCCTGTGGTGGCCGCGCGGCTCGGCCGCGACGATCGCGGCGGGCTCGGCCACCACGACGTGGTCGTACTCCAGCCCCTTCGCGAGCGTCGCGGGGACCACCGCGACCCGCCCGTCGGCTTCGATCCCGATCGCGGCCAGGGCCCGCGCGACGGGGGCGACCATCGGCTCGGCTGCGATGACACCGATCGCCCCCTCCCTGGTCAGCGCCTTGGCGACCGCCTCGACGACCCCTTCGACCAGGCTCTCCACCGCGGTGCAGGTCACCTCGCCGCCGGCCCGCAGGGAGGCGGCCGGTGCCACGTCCGCGCCCAGGGTGGGCAGCAGTCGGTTGGCGAGGGCCACGATCGCCTCCGGGACGCGGTAGCCGATGGTCAGCGGCACCACCTCGGCGTCCGGCTTGCCCAGATGGACCAGCTGCTCCCGCCAACCGCCGGCCGCCCACGGGGTGGTGCCCTGGGCCAGGTCGCCGAGCACGGTCAGCGAGCCGAACGCGGCGCGGCGGGCGATCGCCCGGCACTGCATCGGCGACAGGTCCTGCGCCTCGTCGACGACGACATGGGCGTAACCCTCGGGCCGCTCGATCAGCCCGGCCAGTTCGTCGAGGAGTACGAGGTCGGCGGCCGTCCACTTCGCCGAACGGTACGAGCGGGGCGGCCGCGCCCACCGGATCGCCTCCCGCTCGTCCGAGGTCAGCGCCTCGTCGCGCGGGTCGGTGAGCACCTCGGCCAGCACCTCCTCGGGCGTCACCTTCGGCCAGCAGCCGTCCACGAACGCCGACACCGGACGCGCCCGCTCGATCCTCCGCGCCCATGCCCCGCCCAGGGGCCCGGCCCGCCGCTCGGCCTGGAGCTGGAGGGCCCGGACGACCCGGTCGCGCACCCGTTCGCGCCCGGTCGCGTACGGCGGCGCCTCCTCCCGTACCGCCGTGACGATCCGCGCCAGTTCGTCCGCTGTGAGCCGCCAGTGGTACGAGCCGTCGCGGACCGTCAGCGGTACGGCGGGGGCGGTGTCGACCCGTGCGTACAGGGCCGTGCGCAGCACTCGCGCCATTCGCGCGTCGTGCTTGACCAGCGCAGCCGCCTCGCCGTCCACCGCGCGCACGCCCTGCCGGGCGATCTCCTCGTCGACCGTCGACTGCCGGATCCCGCTCTCACCGAGCGCGGGCAGCACCTCGGAGATGTACGACAGGAAGGTCCGGCTGGGCCCGAGGACGAGGAGGCCGGAGCGGCGGACGCGCTGCGGGTGGGTGTAGAGGAGGTACGCGGCCCGATGCAGGCCGACGGCGGTCTTGCCGGTGCCGGGGGCGCCCTGGACGCACAGGGAGACGGCGGGCCCCGACCGCACGAGGTCGTCCTGTTCGGGTTGGAGGGTGGCGGCGATGTCCCGCATCGGGCCGGTCCGGGGGCGCTCGATCTCCTGGGTGACGATCTCGCCGGCCGTGCCGGTCCCGGAGCGGAGGTACTCGTCCTCCAGGCCGGTCAGATCGGCCGAGTCGCCCTGGCTGTACGGGGCCCAGCCGAAGCGACGCCGCCGGACCACGCCCTGGGGGTCGTGGGCGCCGGCCTGGTAGTAGGCGCGTGAGACGGGGGCGCGCCAGTCGATGACGAGGGGCGGGGTGGCCGGGTTCTCGGCGATGCGGCGGCGGCCGATGTGAAGAATCTGGCCGTCCTCGCGGTCGAGGCGCCCGAAGAAGAGGGGGCCCGGGGGCTGTTCGCCGAACTCCTTGGCGCGGCTGCGCAGGTGGTAGCCGAGGGCTTCGGCGTCGGCACCGGAGGCGGCGACGTCCTCGCCGGTGACGACCTGCTCGGCCACGTCCTCGGCCATCCGGGCCAGGGCGGCGCGGCAGGCGTCGTGATGGTCGCGTTCGCGGGCGAGTTCGAGGACCGGTTCGAAGGCCGGCTCAGTGGCCGGCTCAAGGTCGGGTGACGTCATTCCGACAAGCATAGAGGAATGGCGTTACCGAGTTACATATTTTACTGAGTCGCTAAAGCGCGAGCCCTTCCCGCAGGCTCCTGAACGCGAGCTCGGCTGCCGCGACGGCCTCCGGGTGCACGGCGTCGGCGCTCTCGCCCGCCGCCATCCGGCGCACGTTCTCCTCCGCGAGGACCCGCAGGACGGCGACGATCTGAGCGGCGGCGAGGCGGCCCGGCAGCGGCTCGCCCCCGAGTGTCCGCGCCAGCGCCGCCTCCGACCGGGCCTGGTAGCCGTGGAGCCGGGCGACCAGCGCCGGGGTGCCGTAGAGGAACCGCTGGAAGGCGAGGACGTCGGGGTGGTCGCAGAGCCCGGTCACCGGGTCGCGGCGGTCGAGCCCCCGCAGGACGTGCGCGTACAGGGCGTCGAGCGGCCCGACGCTCGCGGGGCGGGCGGCGACGACCCGGGCGGCCTCGTCCTCGTGATCGGCGAACCGGTGGAGGGCCAGGTCCTCCTTGGCCGGGAAGTAGCGGAAGAGCGTCGGCTTGGAGACCTCCGCGGCGGCCGCGACCTCGGCGACGGAGACGGCGTCGAATCCCTTCTCCAGGAACAGGGCGATGGCGGTGTCGGAGAGGAGCTGCCGGGTCTGCCGCTTCTTGCGCTCGCGCAGCCCGCTCACCCCTTCCCCGCCTCCCCGTCCACCAGGACCGCGACCCCGTCGAGGACCCGCGCGAGACCGAAGCGGAATTCGTAGTCCGGCTCGTCCGCCTCGTCGAGCACGCCCGAGTCGAGCATCCGCGCCACCGCCGGGAAGCGGGCCGGGTCGGCGAGCCGGCGCAGGGTATGGCTGTAGCGCGCCATGACGACGCCGGGCTCCTCGTCACTCGCACCGATCGCGGCGGCGAGGTCCGCGTTCATCAGTGCGTCGCTCTTGACGAATCCGCCCACCAGCAGGGTCACGGAGATCTTGTTCCCCTCGTCGAGGCCGGTGCCGCCGAGGGCGACCATGGCCTTCTCCCACCAGGCGACCGCGTTCGGCGTCGCGGGCGGGCCGGAGACGGGTACGCGGAGCAGCCAGAGGTGGCGCCGGTAGACCTCGCGCAACGCCCAGGCCCACGCCTCCATCGCCTCACGCCAGCCGGCGCCGGGCGGGAACAGCTCCGGTGGGGCGCCCGTGGCCGCGTCCTGCATCAGCACGTACAGCTCGCTCTTGGCGCCCACATAACGGTAGAGCGACATGGGGGAGACACCGAGCTCCTTGGCGATCCGCCCCATGGAGACGGCGTCGAGGCCCTCCGCCGCGGCGAGGCGTACGGCCGTGTCGACGATCCGGTCGAGGGTGAGGCCCGGCTTAGGCCCCTTGCTTGGCCGCTCCCGCAACCCCCAGGCGGCCTCGATGCTCGGCGGCAGGAACGTCCCGCCACCGCCCTTGTCGTCCGCCATGAGCCGCCGCCTCCACATTTCGCGCTTGACGGCCATCCTAGTAATGCGTAACCCTTACACAGTACCGCGTAGGGCATACGCAGTAAGAGGTCCGACCTCAAGGAGCCGCGATGCGACCCACCACAGAAGCCGCCACCCGAACCAGAGCCCGAGCCGCCGACGGCACCGGGGGCGAAAGCGCCGTCGAAGCCGTCGGCCTGCGCAAGGCCTACGGGACCCTCCCGGTCCTGGACTCGCTCGACCTCCGCGTCGAACGGGGCACCGTCTTCGCCCTCCTCGGCCCCAACGGCGCGGGCAAGACCACCACCGTCCGCGTCCTCGCCACCCTCACCCGGCCCGACGCCGGGCACGCGCGCGTGGCCGGGCACGACGTCGTCGCCCACCGCTCGAAGGTCCGCCGGGCCATCAGCCTCACCGGCCAGTTCGCCGCCGTCGACGACATGCAGACCGGCCACGAGAACCTCCGGATGGCGGCCCGTCTCACCGGCCTGTCCCGCCGGGCCGCCGACCGGCGCGCCACCGAACTCCTGGAACGCTTCGGCCTCGCCGAGGCCGGCCGCCGCCTGGCCAAGACGTACTCCGGAGGCATGCGCCGCCGCCTCGACCTCGCCGCGGGGCTCGTCCGCGACGCCGAGGTGATGTTCCTGGACGAGCCCACCACCGGCCTCGACCCCCGCAGCCGCCAGGAGCTCTGGCAGACCGTCCGCGAGCTGTCGGCCGGCGGCACGACCGTCTTCCTCACCACCCAGTACCTGGAGGAGGCCGACCGGCTCGCCGACCACATCGCCGTCATGGACTCCGGCCGGATCGTCGCCGAAGGCACCGCCGACGCGCTCAAGTCACGCGTCGCCGGCCACCGCCTCGACCTGGTCCTCGCCGACGAGCGCGCCTACCTCCGGCTCTCCGGCCGGGCGGTCCACCACTCCCCCGAGACCCTCACCCTCGGCGTCCCCACCGACGGCAGCGCCGCCCACGTCCGGGCACTCCTCGACGAACTCGACCCGGAGCGCGTGGACATCGCGCACTTCACCCTGCACACCGCGACCCTCGACGACGTCTTCCTGACCCTCACCGCACGCGCCCCCGAGGAGCCCGCCCATGTCTGACGCGCTCACCGCGACCGGCACCCTGACCGGTCGCGGCATCCGTCTCAGCCGCCGCAACCTGGACGCCGTCATCACCTCGATGATGCTGCCCGTCATGCTGATGCTGATCTTCGTCTACTTCTTCGGCGGAGCCATCGACACCGGTACGCGCTACGTCACGTACGTCGTCCCCGGCGTCCTCCTCCTCTGCGCCGGATTCGGGTCGGCGAGCACCGCCGTGTCCGTCAGCGAGGACATGAAGGGCGGCATCATCGACCGGTTCCGGTCCCTCGACATCGGCGGTACGCCGATCCTCGCCGGCCACGTCGGCGCCAGCGTGGCCCGCAACCTCCTCGCCACCACGCTGGTCTTCGGCGTCGCCTTCCTGATCGGCTTCCGGCCCTCGGCCACCCCCGTCGGCTGGCTCGCGGCCATCGGGCTGCTCCTCGCCTTCATCACCGCCATCTCCTGGCTGTCGGCGGCGGCCGGACTCCTCGCCAAGACACCCGAGGCGGCGGGCGGGTTCACCTTCTTCATGATGTTCCTGCCGTACCCGAGCAGCGCGTTCGTACCGATCGAGACCATGCCCGGCTGGCTCCACGGCTTCGCCCGGCATCAACCGGTGACCCCGGTGATCGAGTCCCTGCGCGGACTGCTGCTGGACCAGCCCGTCGGCAACGCCCCCTGGATCGCGCTGGCCTGGTGCGCCGGCCTGCTCACCCTCGCGGTCGCCGCGTCGGGAAGCCTGTTCCGGCTGCGTACGAGGTGATGAGCGCTCAGAAGATGTCCGGGCACCAGGGCCGGCGCGGGCTCCTCAGCAGGGTGTCCGCGAGGGCGGCCGCGCCCGGGGTGAGCTCCTCGACCCGGCCCAGGGCCACGAGCCGTACCACCGATTCGTCACCGAGCGACAGCGTGCCCAACTCCGCGATGTCGAGGGCGAGATCGGCCGACTCGGTGGTACGGGTACAGCCGGCGCCCTCCGGGGAGGCGTCGAGCCGGTAGCGGCCGGCCGCCGGACCGCCGGCGTCGCGCAGATCGAGGACCAGGCTGCCGGAGGCACCGTACGTACGGCCCTCAAGCACCTTGGCGACGTCCAGGACCCGGACCCACAGCATGTCGGCCTGCGTGGTGACACGGGCGGCCCGAGGGTCGGGAAGCAGCAGCGGGAGGAGGTCGTCGGGGGCGCGGTAGCCGGACTTGACGGTGGTGACCCAGTCGAGCGAGCAGAGGAAGTGCCACAGCGCGCGCTCCGCGGCCGGGGTGACGGCGATCAGATCGCGGACGGTGGCCGTGTTCAGGGGCTGCTTGCCGTCCTCCCACTTGTCGTCACAGGTGTAGGCGGCGTAGCCCTGGGGGCTGCCGTCCTCGTCGCGGTAGACGGCGTAGAACGGCTCGGTCCAGGGATGGCTCTGGTAGGCGACGCCGGTGCCGACGTCCCAGCGGCGGGCGTCCCGTTCGACCATTCCGGCACGGACGGCGGCCAGCCGGCGGTACAGCTCGGGACCGATCTTGCGGATCTCCTCGCCGTCGGTGAAGTCGATACGGCCCCCGTCCTCGGGGCGGCCGGAGCGACGCGGATCGAGGCCGGCGCGGGGGACGTGGACGGTCCACTCGGTGGTCCAGGTGGCGGGGCCGAAGCCGTACCGGCCGTAGATCGGGTACTCGGCGGCGATGAGGGTCGCGACCGCGTCGCCGCGCTCCCTGGCGGCGGCCAGATCGGTCGCCATCATGCGGCTGAGCAGCCCGCGCCGGCGGTGGGTCGCGGAGACGGTGACCCCCGAGACGGCGTCGGCGACGAGCGTGCCGCCGCCGACCGCGCTCAACTCCTGTGTGAACGAACGGAAGGTGGCGACGACCCGGCCCTGGTCGAAGACCCCGAGGACACGCGAGAGGTCGGTGTGCGGCAGCCGGTCGGCGACCTCCTCGTCCGCCACGACCGGCGGTCGCAGGAAGCCGCTGTGGACCGCCCGCAGCCAGTCGGGGTACTCGGACTCGGCGACCGTGCGCACCTCAAGGCTCATCCCACGAGGCTATGCGGGGGCCCGACGGGCCCGCATCCCGGTTTTCACGGCACTCGTCCCCCCGGCGCCTCGCCCTCCCGGGCGTCAGGTCAACAGGTGGTCCACCCTGCGCCTCGCCCTCCCGGGCGTCAGGTCAACAGGTGGTCCACCCTGCGCCTCGCCCTCCCGGGCGTCAGGTCAACAGGTGGTCCACCCTGCGCCTCG
>NZ_JBEXOT010000020.1:0-57315 GCF_040611675.1 Streptomyces sp. NPDC006551 | reverse complement strand
GCCCTCGCGGGAACACGTCAGGTGAGCAGGTCGTCCACCTGCGCCTCGCCCTCGCGGTACCGGCGGGCGATCTCCGCGCTGCAGTCGTCCGCGGTCCGCTGGAGCTGCTGCCGCCGCCGCGACACCTGCTGCTCATAGCCGGCGAGCCGCCCCATCGCCTGGTGGAGCTCCTCGTCCGTGCGGGCGGAGAGGTCCGACAGCTCGACCTCCGACAGCATCTCCGTCGCCAGCCGGCGGTACTCCTCGCTCCGCGGCGTCGACAGCGTCACATGCCGCGCCGACGTCCTCAGCCGCGAGGGCGCGTCCGCGAGGATCTCCGAGAGCCGGTCCAGGACCGGCGCCTCCGGATCCGTACGCCGGGCCAGTTCGGCCCGCAGAATGTCGATCCGGCCCTGCAGCATCCGCCGCACATAGCTCAGGTCCGCCTCGTCGCCTTGCGCGTCCCGGCGCAGCGCGCGCAGCTCCGGCAGCCGCAGCCCGGCGATGTCCGGCTGCGGACTCTCCGGCAGCGCCGGAGCGGCCGTCCGCTGCAGCGGTGGACGTGCGCCCCCGCCGATCCGGATCAGCGGTACGGGACCGGACGGCGACTGTCCGGCGCCATGTGCACTCATGTGAATCGTCCCCTCGACCGGTGCGGAGCCGCACCGCCTGACACGCATGGTGCCACTCCCGCACGTGTGTGTGCAGAAGCTCTGCACCCGTTCAGCCCCAGACGCGTCGGTCTGTAGGTTGGTCCGTATGCGTGCGGTGGTGCAGAGAGTGGACGGCGCGAAGGTCGTCGTCGCGGGAGAGACGGTCGGCGAGATCGTCGGCGAAGGACTGTGTGTGCTGGTGGGAGTCACCCACGAGGACACCCCGGAGAAGGCGGCCCAGCTGGCCAGAAAGCTGTGGTCCGTCCGCATTCTGGAGGGAGAGAAGTCCTGCTCGGACGTGAATGCGCCCTTGCTGGTGATTTCTCAGTTCACCCTCTACGGGGACGCGCGGAAGGGCCGCAGGCCCACCTGGAACGCCGCCGCGCCCGGCCCGGTCGCCGAGCCCCTCGTCGACGAGGTGGTGGCGCGGCTGCGCGCGCTGGGCGCGAAGGTGGAAACGGGCCGGTTCGGAGCGGACATGCGCGTGTCGCTCACGAATCACGGCCCGTTCACGGTCCTGATCGAGGTCTGAGCCCTACGGCCCGACGCCGGCTTTCGCCCCGAGGGCCTACGGCTCCACGACCGTCTCCTGCGCCGCCGCCGTCTCCCCGGCGAGCAGCTCCGCGTCGACCGGCACGTTCCGCTTCACCAGCGCCAGCGCGATCGGGCCCAGTTCGTGGTGGCGGCCCGACGTGGTGATGAAGCCCAGCTGGCGGCCGTCGGCGCCGTCCGAGGCGAGCCGGATCGGGGTGCCGGGGCCGGGCAGATGCACCTCGCTGCCGTCCAGGTGCAGGAAGACGAGCCGCCGCGGCGGCTTCCCCAGGTTGTGGACGCGCGCCACCGTCTCCTGCCCCCGGTAGCAGCCCTTCTGCAGATGGACCGCGCTGCCGATCCAGCCCAGCTCGTGCGGGATGGTCCGGTGGTCGGTCTCGAAGCCGAGCCGCGGCTGGTGCGCCTCGATCCGCAGCGCCTCGTACGCGAGGATCCCGGCGGCCGGCCCGTGCGCCGCCGCGAAGGACTCGAGCTCGGTCCGGGGCAGGAACAGGTCACGGCCGTGCGAGGTCTCCCGTACGACCACTCCCTCCGGCACCTCGGCGATGGAACCGGCCGGCAGATGGACGACCGCGAAGTCCTCCGTACGGTCGGCGACCTCGACCCGGTAGAAGAACTTCATCGACTCCAGATAGGCGACGAGCTCGTCCCGTGTACCGGGCTCGACATGCGCCCAGACCGTCTCGCCGTCGTCGACGAGGTAGAGCGCGTGCTCGATGTGACCGTTGGCGGAGAGGATCAGCGCCTCGGTGGCCCGGCCGGCCGGCAGCTCCGCCACGTGCTGGGTCAGCAGCAGGTGCAGCCAGCTCAGCCGGTCGTCCCCGGAGACGGTGACGACACCGCGGTGCGAGAGGTCGACGAAGCCGCTGCCGCCGGCGAGGGACCGCTGCTCGCGGAAGAGATCGCCGTAGTGCGCGGCGACGCCTTCGTCCCGCCCTTCGGCGGGAACGGCGCCGGGCAGGGACAGCAGGGGGCTGTGCGGTGAAAGTCGCTGCATGCAACCAGACTACGACCGCGTACCGCTGTCCTTGTTCGAACAGTCCGCACACCGGCCGAAGATCGCGAAATGCTTCATGTCCGTCTCGAACCCGAACGTCTCGCGGAGCTTGCCGGTGAACTCGGCGGCGATGTCGACATCCGCCTCGATGACCTCCGTGCAGTCCCGGCACACCAGATGCAGATGGTGGTGCCGGTCGGCGAGGTGGTACGTGGGGGCGCCGTGGCCCAGATGGGCGTGGCTGACCAGCCCCAGCTCCTCCAGGAGCTCCAGCGTCCGGTAGACGGTGGAGATGTTCACGCCGGAGGCGGTCTTGCGGACCTCTCCGAGGATGTCGTCGGGCGTCGCGTGTTCGAGCGTGTCGACGGCCTCCAGGACAAGCTGGCGCTGGGGCGTCAGCCGGTAGCCACGCTGCCGCAGGTCGCTCTTCCAGTCGGTGCTCACCACGCCCCCCAGTGTAGGAGGGCGTGGCGGAATACCGGCCCGCGTACGGCCTACGTGCTGGGGCCTACTTGAAGAAGGCGATGCCGTCGTCCGGCAGGTCGCCGAGGCCGCGCGCCATCTCCGCGACCTCCTCGGGCGTCACGACCTTCTTCAGATGCGCGGACATGTACGGCCGCAGCGGCACCTCGGGGGTGGACTTCTCGCCGACCCACATCAGGTCGCCCTTGACGTAGCCGTAGAGCCGCTTGCCACCGCTGTACGCGCCGGAGGCGGCGGTACGCGCGACGGCGTCGGTCACCAGGTCGATCTGGGGCTTCTGGTGGGCGAGCTCGCCGTACCAGATCTCCACGATGCCCTGGTCACGGACCATGACGATCTCGACCTTGCGGTCCTTGTCGATCCGCCAGTAGCCGCTCTCGCTCTCCAGCGGGCGGACCTGGTTGCCGTCGTTGTCCAGGACCCAGGAGTGGGAGCGGTACTCGATGAAGTCCCGGCCGTCGTGGCTGAACGTCACGGACTGGCCGAAGTTGCACTTCTCGGCGCCGGGGAAGTCGGAGACGCCCGCGCCTTCCCACGTCCCGAGGAGGAACGCGAGGGGGACGAGGTCCGGGTTGAGGTCGGACGGGATCTCGATCATGAGCAGCTCTGTCGATCTGTAGGGGTGATTAGCGCTGGCCCTGGTACAGCTTCTTCACGGCCAGACCGGTGAAGGCGAGCACGCCGACGCAGACCAGAACCAGCAGGGCTTCGAAGAAGATGATCACAGGGTGCTCCTCGAATGAGCGGTGAAGGCAGAACGGGCCGGACCCCAGCTTAATGGGCTGGGGTCCGGCACCGTCTGTGAGGTGTGTCTATGCTGCGTGCGGCGGATCAGCCGAGGAGCTGGCTCTGCAGCGTCACCGTCTGCTGGAACGGGACGGCGAGCGCCTCGCCCTTTCGGGACTGGGTGACCACCGCGAGGGTGTCACCGGCCTGGACGTAGGCCCAGCGGCTCTGCTCGGCGTCCGCCGGCAGCTCCACATAGGAGTACGCGGTGGTGAACAGCACGTCGACGTCCTCGAGGGTGTCACCGTCCACCTGCACGCCCTCGACGCCCACCAGGGCCGGGCTGTCGGGCAGACCGGTCTTCAGGGTGTCGTGCTTGAAAGCCTCGGCGAAGGCGACCGACTTGAACCGGAGCAGATGGACCTGGGTCGCGGTGCCGTCCGGCATCGTCCAGCCGCGGGCCGCGATGTGGCGCAGGGCGGAGTCGGCCAGCGTCTGCTTGAGCTCCGTCCGGTGGTCCTCGCCGTACAGCGAGAGGTACTGGTCCACGCTGACCCAGCCACCGTCGAGCTTGGGGTCCGCCGTGGCGCCCGCCGGGGCCGGCAGCAGGAGCTTGCGCAGGTCGGCGTGGTGGATCTCGCCGTCGTTGCCGTCCGTGAACGGTCGCGGGACGCCGGCAGGCAGCGCCGGGAGGCTGAGGCGGGGGTAGGCCCAGCGGCCGTCGCTCTCGGTGGCGAGGCCGGGGACGTCCGTGCGCTCCATGGAGGTGATCCCGAACGCGGTCCCGGCCCCGAGCCCTCCGCACACGAGCACGGCGGCGCCCCAGCGGGCGACGGCCCACAGGAGCGGACGCCGGGAGATCTTGGGCGCGGGAACGGCCTCGGGCTCCTCCGAGGCGGCGGCCTCGGGAGCGGCGGCTTCAGGCGCGACGGCTTCAGGCGCGACGGCCTCGGGAGCGGCGGCCTCCGGAGCGACGGCCTCGGAGGTCTCCGGAGCCGCCGGGATGGGCGCTTCCGCCGGAGCCGCGTCCTCCGCGGGAACCTTCAGGTCCGCCTGCCGCTCGGTCTGCTGCTCGGTCATACGTACTCCCCCGGGGACTTGATGTGGTCGAGCTGCTTCTTCACCAGCGCGGCCACCGCGGACCTGTCGAAGGGCTTGGCGCCCGCGGCGGTGACGGCGACCAGGTTCTCGGAGTCGTACGCGATGCAGACCATGCCCTCCAGCTGCTTGGCCTTCTCCTTCTTGTCCAGGCCCTCGAGCTCCGGCATCACGTAACAGACCGCGTTCTTGTGCCCGCTGATCTTCGGACCCTTGGGGAATTCAAGGAGGTCGGCGATCTCCTTCCGCAGCTGGAACATCTTGCCGATCTGCTTCTTGTCCTTCATCCGCATGAGCGTGACGTCGACCACGACGTCGTTCTCGTCGGAGACGAAGGAGCGGACCGCTATCCCCTGGACGCCGAGCCTGTCGACCTCCTTCTCGTACTCGCGACGCTTCTTGCCGGAGAGGCCCTTGCCCTCGCGCTTGACCAGGGCGGCCGCCTCCTTCCCGCCCAGCTCGCCGTCGTTGCCGTACGTCTCGATGTCCGGGCCGAGCGAGTAGCCCTCCGGGACCGGCAGAAGGAGCTTGCTGAGCGGCGTCGACGCCTTGCCCCGCACGATGCCGGCGGCCGGGTCGCTGCCCTCCGTGGCCGACCCCGCCTCCCACACCACGGTCGGCGCACTGCGGTCCGCGGCGGCGACCGTGACGCCGGTGTACGTGACGCCGCCGCCGATCACACCGAGGACGAGCACGGCGGGCAGGACGGCCGTCAACAGCCGGCGACCGCGCCCCGGCTTCGTCGGCTCCTCGGCCGGAACGGTAGCTGCGAACACGTCGTCGGTCACGTCGGTCACGGTCTTCTGGTCCTCGTTCACAGGCGCCCCAGCTGTCGCTCGGCCACCGCGCTGATGTCCTTCTTGGAGATCTTCTTCGTGTCGAAGATGAAGATCTCGACCATGATGTCGCCGCGGTGGAAGTACGCCCGGGCCTCGTAGAAATCCTCGTAGCCCGCTTCCTTGTGCACCGGGAAGAGGTAGTAGCGCCCGTTGGTGGAGCCCTTGAGCTCGTCACCCTCGTTACGGGCGTACTCCTCGTCGGTCATGTAGTCCATCTGCTCCTCGGCGTGATCCTGCGCGTTGAGGGCATCGCCGGGCCGGTACTGAACCAACCGGATTTCGGTCGTACGGTTCTCGCCGGCCTTCCAGGATGTGGTGGCGACGCGCCGGACCCTGCTCTCGAGCTGGTGGTGCAGCGCTCTGCCCGGCTCGTTGAACTCACTCGCGTACTCCGGCACGGACATCCAGCCGTCGTCGTCCGCGAACTCCGCCTTCTTCGCACCCGCCGGCTTCGGGAGCAGCAGCTTGCGCAGATCCCCCTCCGTCTTGGCGGCGCGGTCCTGCGAGGCGGGCAGCGGCAGCGGGGCCTGCCCCTTCGGGAGCGGCTTCGGGTAGGCGAGACCGGGCTGGTTCAGCGCGGCCAGCGGCGTCGGCTCCCGGTCGGCCTGGATGCCGTAACCCACCGCCGTACCGCCCACGATGCCGAGGACGGCGGCGACGGCGATCAGCACGACGCTACGGCCGGCACGCCGGCGTACGGGCGGGTGCTCGGGAACCGGCGGCGGCGCCGAGTCCGGGTGTCGACCCATTTCTTCGCTGTTCAAAAGTCCCCCCACGAGACCTGAAGCGCAGATTCCGTAACCCGCGCACCCAACTGACAGGTGAGTCATGCATGAAGTTGCAGTGACTCGCATTACAGTTCGGTATATGGCGAAGAAGCTCGTGATCAAGGTGACCGCCGGGGCCGACGCCCCTGAACGCTGCTCCCAGGCCTTCACGGTGGCCGCCGTCGCCGTGGCCAGCGGGGTCGAGGTCTCGCTCTGGCTGACGGGCGAGTCGTCGTGGTTCGCGCTCCCGGGCCGCGCGGCCGAGTTCGAACTCCCGCACGCGGCGCCCCTGCCCGACCTGGTCGACTCGATCCTGGCGGCCGGCCGGATCACGCTCTGCACGCAGTGCGCGGCACGCCGCGAGATCACGGAGAAGGACGTCCTGGAGGGCGTGCGGATCGCCGGCGCGCAGGTCTTCGTCCAGGAGGCGATGGCGGACGGCGCCCAGGCGCTCGTCTACTGACGGCAGGAATCGGCTACGGACGGCTACGGACGGCGCTTCTTGCCGTCGAGCTCGTCCCACCACTCGTCGGACTTCGGGTCGCCCGACGGATCGTCCCACCACCGGTCGTCGGGCCCCCGCCGGTTCGCGACCACCGCGGCGACCGGCGGAATGACCATGGCGACGACACACATCCCGATGGCGACGGGCATCGACCACAACCGCACCACGGCCCAGGCCCCCACGAAGAGCACCAGGCACACGCCCATCATCCAGAAGTAGGCATGCCGCCGCTGCGCGTACATATCTTCAGCGTACGACCGAAGGGCCGTGCCTCAAGTCCTGGAATGGCGTCCAACCCCCCAGGAGGCACGGCCCTTCGGCCGGTTCGGTGTCGCGATGACGCTCAGGCGTCAGACCGCGATGGCGACCTCGGCGAGGCCGCCGTGCTGGGCCACGACCTGGCGGTCGGCGGTGCCGCCGGGGACCAGGGCGCGGACGGTCCAGGTGCCCTCGGCCGCGTAGAAGCGGAACTGGCCGGTGGCGGAGGTCGGGACCTCGGCCGTGAACTCGCCGGTCGAGTCCAGGAGGCGGACGTAACCGGTGACGGGCTGGCCGTCCTTGGTCACGAAGCCCTGGATGGTGGTCTCACCGGGCTTGATCGTCGAGGCGTCGGGCCCGCCGGGCTGCGCTCCACACATGTTGAGAATCCTTACGGTCGAGGGGTCCGGAGAAGGGGAGGTCCGGGGCTTACTTGTTCGCGCCGAGCTCGATCGGCACGCCGACGAGGGAGCCGTACTCGGTCCACGAGCCGTCGTAGTTCTTGACGTTCTCGACGCCGAGCAGCTCGTGCAGCACGAACCAGGTCAGCGCGGAACGCTCACCGATGCGGCAGTAGGCGATGGTGTCCTTCGCCAGGTCGACCCGCTCGTCCTCGTAGAGGGCCTTGAGCTCGTCGTCCGACTTGAAGGTGCCGTCGTCGTTGGCGTTCTTCGACCACGGGATGTTGCGGGCGCTCGGCACGTGGCCGGGGCGCTGGGACTGCTCCTGCGGGAGGTGCGCCGGGGCGAGCAGCTTGCCGGAGAACTCGTCGGGCGAGCGGACGTCGACCAGGTTCTGGGCGCCGATCGCGGCCACGACGTCGTCGCGGAAGGCACGGATCGAGGTGTCCTGGGCCTTGGCCTTGTACTGGGTGGCCGGGCGGTTCGGGACCTCGGCGACGAGGTCGCGGGAGTCGAGCTCCCACTTCTTGCGGCCGCCGTCGAGGAGCTTCACGTCCTGGTGGCCGTAGAGCTTGAAGTACCAGTAGGCGTAGGAGGCGAACCAGTTGTTGTTGCCGCCGTAGAGGACGACCGTGGTGTCGTTCGCGATGCCCTTGGCCGAGAGGAGCTTCTCGAAGCCCTCCTGGTCGATGAAGTCGCGGCGGACCGGGTCCTGCAGGTCCTTGGTCCAGTCGATCCGGATCGCGTTGCGGATGTGGTTCTTCTCGTACGCCGAGGTGTCCTCGTCGACCTCGACGATCGCGACCTGCGGGTTGTCGAGGTTCGCCTCGACCCAGTCGGCGTCTACCAGGACGTCGCTGCGGCTCATGCTGTTTCTCCTCCGGGGCAGTGTTCGGCGGTGTGGCGCAAGGTGGTGCGGGTACGCGGCATCGCTGGGCGTACGGCTACACGGGTGGCCCCGACCGTGGCGGTCGACGGGCCTGAAGGAATGCGGGACTCGGGCGTCCCGCTCAGACCGAGCGACAGAGCATGGCGGCGACGCGGCACAGGTCTACTGCCCGCCGCTTCGTGAGATCCGCCTGTCGCTTCATGCCCACGATCGTAGGGACGGACAGGCGGCCGTGTCACCGGTGTGTCGTATTTTGAGACGCGATCGTCCGAAGTGTGGGACGAGATCCCGCCACGAGGCCGCTCCGGACCCCTCGGCGCTGGTGGTCGGCAGCGCTTCTTCTACGCCTCGGACAGCACCGTCTCAGCATGTGGCCGAGGCGGCCGGAGGGGGCGTTCGAAGGGCATGCCGAGGCCGGCGCGAGGGTGAAGCGAGCATGTGCCAGGGCCGGGCGGGGTCAGCCCGCCAGGGCCACGTCCTTGCCGGTGACCCCGATGGCCACGCCGTCCTCGCGGGCCTCGACCTTCTCCAGCTTCATGCCCGTCGGCAGGCCGCCGATCTCCCGGTCGAAGTCGGTGCGCTGCCGGACCAGTTGCTCGATGCCGGGGATGCCCTCGCCGGGCACCTCGTCGGCCCGGACCCGGATCGTGTCGCCGTCCACCAGGGTGACCGTGGAGAGCACGCTGCGGGTGACCTCGCGGCCGAGGACCTCGACGCCGCCGGTGACCTTGACCTTGCCGTTGCCGCCGTAGGCGACGGTCACCTCGCGGTCGGAGGCGGCGGCGAGGTCGGCGTAGGAGATCAGCGCCGTGCCCGTGGCGGTGCCGGCACGCGCGCTCGTGTAGTCGCCGGTCAGCGTCACGTCGTGGAGCGCGGCGGACATCTCGCTGATCCGGATCTTCCGGTTGCCGGCCGTCGCCTCGACGCCGGTCAGCTTCACGTCGACCTCGTCCAGGCGCTTGTCCATGATCTGCGTCAGGAAGGGGAAGCCCTTGATGTCCACCTCGGTCGAGCCTGTCCTGGCGGCTCCGAGCCGCACCCGGTCGGCGGCCTCCGACTCGGCGTAGGCGACGGCGAGCCGGTCCAGGCCGACGAAGAGCCCGCCCAGCACGACGGCCACGATCAGCAATACACGCAGTGCTCGCATGGCCCGTGCGTCCCCCCAAAAATCTCCGGCCCCCGACACCTTGATCGACGTGTCGGGGGGCCGGATGGTTCCCGGGGGCGGGTGGGGCGGACGTCACGCCAGGGCGCGGCCCAGGAGGTAGACGGCGGGCGCGGCGACGGCCAGCGGCAGGGCGACGCCGGCCGTCATGTGGACGAAGCGGGAGGGGTAGTCGTAGGCGGCGACCCGCAGTCCGACCAGCGCGCACACCCCGGCCGCCAGGCCGAGGAGCGCCCCGGAGGCGCCCAGGCCGGTGAACTGGCCGGCCGCGATCCCGGCGCCCGCGGCCGCGAGCAGCGCCAGGACGACGGAGACCGGGCCCGGCAGCGGCAGGGCGCGAGCGAGGACGGCGGCGGCGACCGCGACCCCGCCGACGGTCACGGCGTCGGGGGCGGCGCCGAGGTGCCCGGCGGCCACGATCGTC
Source organism: Streptomyces sp. NPDC006551 (assembly GCF_040611675.1). Lineage (NCBI taxonomy): Bacteria > Bacillati > Actinomycetota > Actinomycetes > Kitasatosporales > Streptomycetaceae > Streptomyces > Streptomyces sp. NPDC006551. The sequence continues at coordinate 47,579 of NZ_JBEXOT010000020.1, read as the reverse complement.
AGGGCGGCGGAGGCGACGGTGGCCATCAGGCCGTACATGCGCTCGTCGGGGTCGGCGTGGCTGCGGAGCTGGAGGACGAGCGTGAGCAGCACCCAGACGCCGAGCGTGCCGATGATGGCGGCGGGGGCGTTCTCGCGCCCGGCGGCGAGCAGCACGGCATCGGCGGCGAGACCGCCGGCGAAGGCGAGGGCGATGCCCTGCCGGGCCGGCCACATGCCGTTGAGCCGGAACCAGCCGGCGGCGGTGACGGCCTGGAGCAGGACGAGCGGTACGAGCAGTCCGTACGGCCCGACGGCCGCGCCGGCGGCGAGCAGCAGGCCGAGCACGGCGGTGAGCGCGGCCGGCAGCATGCCGGGCTCGATGATGGGCGAGCGTCCCTCGGCCCGTGCCCGCTGGGCGGCGGTGAGGCGGGTGTCGCTACCGGTGGTGGGCGCGGAGTACTCAGGCACGGGGCCCGCGGCGGGCTCCGCGAGGGGCTCATACGCCGAGGGCTCATGGGCCGAGGGCTCGTACGCGGCCGGCGTCTGCGGCGGCAGGTACGCCGTGTCGTACGTGACCGGCTGAGCCGGCTGCTGGGCCGCGGGCTGCTGGACCACCGGCTGGTACTGGGTGTCCCAGGTCTGGCCCTCCCACGTCTGGGTGACGTCGGGGTCCTGGTGCCCGTACTGCTGCCTGCCGTACTGCTGCTGTCCCTGCTGCCGCTCGTACCGCTGCGGCGCGTACGGGTCGTACGGATGCTGCTGATCACTGCTCATGCTGTGCGGTTCACCCTCCTGCGAACGGCGGGAGCACCTCGACCGTGCCGCCCTCGGCAAGCCGTACGGTCTCATGCGCGCGGGTACCGACGGGGTCACCGTCGACGAGGAACGAACACCGCTGGAGTACGCGGACGAGCTCGCCCGGGTGCTTCTCGCGGGCCGCGTCGAGCGCCTCCGCCAGGTTCTCGGCGGTGTACGGCTCCTCGGCGGTCCCGGCGGCGGCCTTGGCCGCGGCCCAGTAGCGGATGGTCCCCGCTGCCATAGCGGCGCTCCCTTCGTTCGTGTGCGCGCCGCTCCCCATGATGGGCTATGCGCGCGTGAGCCAGTCGCCCAGACGGCGGAGCAGCTCGTCGTCCACCGCGTTCTCGGCGTGGCCCATTCCCCGTTCGAGCCAGAGTTCGGACGGCCCGGCGGCCGCCAGCATCCGCGGATGATCGACCGGGAAGTACGGGTCGCGGTCGCCGTGCACGATCAGGACGGGCGTCGGCGCGATCAGCGGAACGGCCTCTACCGGCGACAGGGGTACGGGATCCCAGTCCTGGTGGTGGATCCGGGTGCCGAGGCCGTAGCGGCCGACCAGGCGTCCCGCAGGCCGGGTGATCAGCCAGTGGACCCGGCGCATCGACGGCGTGCCCCGGTAGTACCAGCGGGCGGGGGCGCTCACGGCGGCGACCGCGTCCGTGTGCGCCCCCACGCGCCCCACGTGCTCCTCGCGCTCCACATGCCCGCCCTCGCGCTCCACGTGCTCCTCGCGCTCCGCCGCGTACAGCGCCGCGTGGCGCAGCACCACGGACCCGCCCATGGAGAAGCCGACGGTCACCACGCGCGCGTGGCCGAGTGCGCGGGCCCAGCGGACGGCCGCCGCGACGTCGAGGACCTCCCGGTCGCCGACGGTGGAGTGTCCGCCGGACCTGCCGTGGCCCCGGAAGGAGAAGGTGACGACGGCGGCGCGCTCGGCGAGGACCCGGGAGGCCCGCCGTACGGCCGGCCGGTCCACCGAGCCGGTGAAGCCGTGCGCGACGACCACGGCCGTATCGGTGACACTTGCCGTGGACGGTTCGTAAACCGCCTCGATACGGACACCGTCATCAGTGAGCAAAGTGGCGCGCCGAGGGCCGTACGTGATCGAGGAAACATCCACCATGTGAAATCAGCCCTCTGCCTCGGAACTCCTGTGGGCTATTCTGCTAGCCAGAGGATCCGGGCAACGCAGCCCCCGGGTCCTTTTGTGTTTTCCGACCGTTGTTACGGCCGGGTGAACAAAAGCTCTCAGGGCGCGAGAGCCGCACGTGAGACACCGCAGTAGCCACAGACGTCCTCGCAGGGACCGAGGAGGAACCGACGTTATGGGCGAGCGACCGAAGCACGACCGACCGACGACCCAGGCAGGTGGGGTGCGATGAGCTCACTGCTGCTCCTGACCAACGCCCTCCAGCCGTCGACCGAGGTGCTTCCCGCACTCGGCCTGCTGCTGCACAACGTGCGGGTGGCCCCTGCCGAGGGCCCCGCGCTCGTCGACACTCCCGGTGCCGACGTCATCCTGATCGACGGCCGCCGCGATCTGCCGCAGGTGCGCAGTCTCTGTCAGCTGCTCCGCTCCACCGGCCCCGGTTGTCCGCTGATCCTCGTCGTCACGGAGGGCGGCCTCGCGGCCGTCACCGCCGACTGGGGCATCGACGACGTCCTCCTCGACACCGCGGGTCCGGCCGAGGTGGAGGCCCGGCTGCGGCTCGCGATGGGCCGCCAGCAGATCGTCGCGGACGACTCCCCGATGGAGATCCGCAACGGCGACCTCTCGGTGGACGAGGCGACGTACAGCGCCAAGCTCAAGGGCCGGGTCCTGGACCTGACGTTCAAGGAGTTCGAGCTCCTGAAGTACCTCGCCCAGCACCCGGGCCGGGTCTTCACCCGGGCCCAGCTCCTCCAGGAGGTGTGGGGGTACGACTACTTCGGTGGCACCCGTACGGTCGACGTCCATGTCCGGAGGCTCCGCGCGAAGCTCGGCCCCGAGCACGAGTCGCTGATCGGCACCGTCCGGAACGTCGGCTACCGCTTCGTCACCCCGGAGAAAGTCGAGCGCGCCGCCGAGGATGCGCGGGCGAAGGAAGAGGCCCGCGTCAAGGACGCCGCCCGCACCGCCACTCGGACGGAGGACGGGGTCGACGTGGTGGAAGCCACAGCACGGCCTGCCAAGAGGTAGGTCACCCCGCGTAGACTGCCGCGCGTGGCCAAGGTGACGCGGGATGACGTAGCGCGACTGGCGGGTACTTCGACCGCGGTCGTGAGTTACGTCATCAACAACGGACCCCGGCCGGTCGCCCCGGCCACGCGCGAGCGTGTCCTCGCCGCCATCAAGGAGCTGGGCTACCGGCCCGACCGGGTGGCCCAGGCGATGGCGTCCCGCCGGACCGACCTCATAGGCATGATCGTCCCGGACGCGCGCCAGCCGTTCTTCGCGGAGATGGCGCACGCGGTGGAGCAGGCCGCCGCCGAGCGCGGCAAGATGGTCCTCGTCGGCAATTCGGACTACCGCGACGAGCGCGAGGTCCATTACCTCCGCGCCTTCCTCGGCATGCGGGTCTCCGGTCTGATCCTGGTCAGCCAGGGCATGAGCGAGCGGGCCGCGAGCGAGATCGAGGCATGGGACGCGCGGGTCGTGCTGCTGCACGAGCGGCCCGAGGCGCTCGACGACGTCGCGGTCGTCACCGACGACATCGGCGGCGCCCAGCTCGCCACCCGGCACCTCCTGGAGCACGGGCACCCGTATGTGGCCTGTCTCGGCGGCATCCCCAACACCCCGGCGGTCGGCGACCCGGTCGCCGACCACGTCGAGGGCTGGCGGCGCGCGATGCTGGAGGCCGGGCGCCCGCTCGACGGCCGCCTCTTCGAGGCCCCGTACAACCGCTACGACGCCTACCAGATCGCGCTGAAGATCCTCGCGGGTCCCGACCGGCCGCCGGCCATCTTCTGCTCCACCGACGACCAGGCGTTCGGCGTGCTGCGGGCGGCACGCGAGCTGCGCATCGACGTGCCGGGCGAGCTGGCGGTGGCGGGCTTCGACGACGTGAAGGAAGCGGCGCTCACCGACCCGCCGCTGACGACGATCTCCTCAGACCGGCCCGCGATGGCGCGGGCGGCGGTGGATCTGGTGCTCGACGACTCGCTGCGGGTGGCGGGATCGAAGCGCGAGCGGGTGAAACAGTTCCCCTCGGCGCTGATCGTGCGCCGTTCCTGCGGCTGCGGCTGACGCCACCGTAGCCCAGGCGTCTTTATATAGGGCATACAGGCTTCTGTCGGGCTTCTCAGGCCGTCCTCAGAGACCTCTCATGTACGGCTCCGAAAGTCGTACCCATGACGGACTACCAGCAGCAGCCGCAGCATCAGCCGTACTACCCGCCGCAGCCCCCGCGGCCGCCGTACGACCCGGCGGCGCCGGTCACCACCGAGCCGGGCACGACGATCTGGCCCGGCGGCGGTCACGTACCGCCGACGGTCACTCCGCCCGCCGCGGCCGCTCCCGCCCCGGGCCCGCTGCCGCACCGCCGGGCCAGGCGGGGCGTGGGCCTGATGGCCGCCGTGGCGATCGCCGCGGCCGCGATCGGCGGCGGCACGGCCACGCTGGTGCAGCAGCTCACCGCGGACGGCGCGCCGACCGCGGCCGGGGGCGTCAGCGGCACGAACGTCTCCGCGAGCAGCGCGGGCACGGTCGCCGGGGTCGCCCAGGCCGTCTCCCCCTCCATCGTGGAGATCTCCGCGACCTCCGCCTCGGGCAGCTCCACCGGCTCGGGCGTGATCATCACCGGTGACGGCGAGGTCGTCACCAACAACCACGTCATCTCCGGCGCCTCCTCGGTCAAGGTGCGGCTGTCCGACGGCAAGACGTACGACGCCCAGGTCGTCGGCACGGACCCGGACAAGGACCTGGCGCTGATCAAGCTGGAGGGCGCGTCCGGCCTCAAGGCCGCCACGCTGGGCGACTCCGACCGTGTGAAGGTCGGCGACGAGGTCGTCGCGATCGGTTCGCCCGAGGGCCTGACCGGCACGGTCACCAGCGGCATCGTCTCGGCGCTCGACCGCGATGTGACGGTGGCCAAGGACGACGGCCAGGACCAGCGGCAGCGGCCGCGATACGACGAGCGACAGGGCTGGCCGTTCGAGTTCGGCGGGCAGGAGTTCAACGGCGACACCGGCTCGTCGAAGACGACGTACAAGGCGATCCAGACCGACGCCTCGCTCAACCCGGGGAATTCCGGCGGCGCGCTGATCAATATGAACGGCGAGATCATCGGAATCAATTCGGCGATGTACGCGCCCAGCGCCTCGAACGGTTCTTCTTCGGCCGGCAGCGTCGGCCTCGGATTCGCGATTCCGGTGAACACCCTCAAGGCCGATCTGGACGAGCTGCGCTCCGGCGGCGACAACTGAACGGCGGCCAGGCCGGCCCGTGCGACGCTTGGGCCATGACTGGTCCGGTGAATGAAGGCGGCCGCATCCTCATCGTCGACGACGAGCCCGCCGTACGGGAGGCCCTGCGGCGCAGTCTCGCCTTCGAGGGGTACGGGACCGAGGACGCCGTCGACGGGTTCGACGCCCTCGCGAAGATGGAGTCGTACGCCCCCGATCTGGTCGTCCTGGACGTGCAGATGCCCCGCATGGACGGGCTGACGGCGGCCCGCCGTATCCGCTCGTCCGGCGCGACCGTGCCGATCCTGATGCTGACGGCCCGGGACACGGTCGGCGACCGGGTCACCGGCCTCGACGCGGGCGCCGACGACTATCTGGTCAAGCCCTTCGAGCTGGACGAGCTGTTCGCCCGGATCAGGGCCCTGCTGCGCCGCAGCTCGTACGCGGCCGCGGCCGGCGGCGCGGAGCCGGAGGCGGAGGTCCTGGCCTTCGGGGACCTCCGGATGGACCTGGCGACCCGCGAGGTGACCCGGGGCGGCCGCCGGGTGGAGCTGACGCGCACGGAGTACACGCTCCTGGAGATGTTCCTGGCGCACCCCCGGCAGGTGCTGACCCGGGAGCAGATCCTGAAGGCGGTCTGGGGCTTCGACTTCGAGCCCAGTTCGAACTCGCTGGACGTGTACGTGATGTACCTGCGGCGCAAGACGGAGGCGGGCGGTGAACCGCGTCTCGTGCACACCGTGCGGGGCGTGGGGTACGTGCTGCGCGGCGGAGGTCCGGAGTGAGCGGTCCGACGGCGTGGTTCCGGTCGCGGCCGCTGCGGTCACGGCTGGCGCTGCTCACGGCGGTCGCGGTGGCCCTGGCGGTGGCGGCGGTGTCGGCGGCGTGCTGGTTCGTGACGCGGGCGCAGCTGGAGGCCGAGCTGGACTCGTCGCTGCGCGACAGCAGGCTGGACGCGAGCGCGGTGGCCGATCTGGCCCTCACCTGCGCGCGGAGGGCCGAGAGCACGCCCGTGCCGACGACCGGCTCGTACACCTGGCAGATCGTCCTCGCGGACGGCAGGGTCTGTACGTACGGCTCCTCGCCGATTCCCGTGCGGCCGGGAGATGTGGCCGTGGCGCGCGGCCAGGCGACGTACAGCATGCACACGACGAAGGCCGAGAACGGCGCGGAGATGCGGGTCTTCACCTATCCGCAGGCCGCCTTCCAGAACGCCGTCGTCGGCGTCTCCGTCGCCCGGCCCCTCTCGGAGATCGACAACTCGATGTCCACGCTCGCCTGGGTGCTGCTGCTGGTCTCCGGCGTCGGTGTCGTCGGCGCGGGTGCGGCCGGGCTGTGGGTGGCACGGGCCGGTCTCAAGCCCGTGGACCGGCTGACCGGCGCGGTGGAGCACGTGGCGCGGACGGAGGACCTGACGGTCCGCATCCCGGTCGAGGGCGAGGACGAGGTCGCCCGGCTGTCGCGCTCCTTCAACGCGATGACGGCGGCGCTGGCCACCTCGCGGGACCGGCAGGCGCAGCTGATCGCGGACGCCGGGCACGAGCTGCGGACCCCGCTGACCTCACTGCGGACCAACATCGAACTGCTGGCCCGCAGTGAGGAGACGGGACGCGCTCTGCCGCCGGAGGACCGGCTGGCGCTGATGGCCTCGGTGAAGGCGCAGATGACGGAGCTGGCCGCGCTGATCGGCGACCTTCAGGAACTGGCCCGTCCGGACGCGGCCGAGCCGGGGCCGCTGGAGGTGGTCGCGCTGCACGGCATCCTGCGCACGGCGCTCGACCGGGCGCGGCTGCGCGGGCCCGAGCTGACCTTCCGTACGGATCTGGCTCCCTGGTACGTGCGGGCGGAGCCGGCGGGTCTCGAGCGGGCGCTGGTGAACGTCCTGGACAACGCGGTGAAGTTCTCGCCGCCCCGGGGAACGGTCGAGGTGAGCCTGATGCGGGGCGAGCTGACGGTCCGCGATCACGGGCCGGGCATTCCGGCCGAGGAGCTCCCCCATGTCTTCGAGCGTTTCTGGCGCTCGCCGTCGGCCCGCAGCCTGCCCGGTTCGGGTCTGGGCCTGTCGATCGTGGCCCGTACGGTCCAGCAGGCGGGCGGCACGGTGGCGCTGCGGCCGGCGGAGGGCGGCGGCACGGCGGCGGTGATCCGCCTGCCGGGCGCGCCGACTCCGCCGCCGGAGCTGTCAGTTGTGCCGGATGAGGGACTCGACGAGGCCTGAGCGGGTGTTGGGGAAGTCCAGGGGGACGATGCCGAGGCCCTTCCAGCCGCCGGCCTCAGCGCCGTCGAGGAAGGAGTGGACCCTGGGGTTGAGGCGGTCGGAGTTCCAGCGGGGCGGGAGCAGGGCGGCCGTGGAGACGTAGTTGACGTAGAGCTTGCCGGGCTGGGTGGCGGCCTTGCGGAAGTGGGCCTCGATCTTCGGATATTTGGCGCCGGGTTCGGCCATGTAGTCGTCCTGGATGTCGAAGAGCGCGCCGTCGCCGTAGCGGACGCCGGGCAGACCGGCGTTGTCGGCGAGCAGGACGACCCGGCCGCGGGCCTCGCCGAGGGAGGGCAGGCCGTCGCCGATGCGGAAGAGGGGGCGCCAGCCGCGTACGTCGAGGTAGTGGTCGAAGATCCGGCGGAAGGTGGCGTCGGAGTCCTCGGAGTACTCCTGCTTGACCCGCATGAGGACGGTTTCGGAGGGGTGGGCGGCGAGGAAGTCGCGGCAGGCGACGAGGATGTCGCCGAACATCAGGTTCTGGTAATACGCGCCGTGGTGGATGGCGAGGGAGTCGCCGGTGACCCGGCAGCGGACGTCCAGGAAGCGGATGCCGCTGTCCAGCTGCTGGGCGACGGTGGTGTTCTGACAGGCGACCCAGAGGCCGCCGTGCCGTGCGCCGGAGTTGTGGGTGCCGGGGAGGGTGAGCTTCTGGAGCGGGGTGGGGTCGCCGTGCGCGGCCATCCAGTCCTGCGTCCCGCGTGCGGCCCCCCGCGCGGAGGGGGCACCCACGAGCAGGACGGCACCGGCCGCGGCTGCGCCCGCGAGCAAGCGTCGTCGGTCCATGGCACCGCACTATGACGCACTTGACGTGCCCCTGCCATACCTAGGAGTGGGCCGGTGAGCCGGCCGAAGGCCGGTTCCCGACGGGAAACCGGCCTTCTTGACCATTCTGGGTCACTGAGAGACGGTGAACCCGCACCAGGGTGTCCAGGCCGAGACCTGATTGCCGCCGACAGCCCGCAGGCGGAACTGGTACTCACCGGGCTTCAGTTCGCCCGCGGCGAGCGCGAGGTTGAAGACCCTGCCGTTCGGCCAGATCCGCTCGGTCTTGGTGATGAGCGCGGCCTCGCCCGGCTCGGCGACCTCGAAGGTGGCCCGCAGGGAGTGGTAACTCCTGTTCTTGCCCGCGTCCTTGCCGAACGCGGTCGGCGAGGCAGCGAGCGCGCCGCCGCTCGCGCCGGAGATCACCGGGGTCCGGCCACCACCCTCGCAGAACTGCGCCTGCTCGTACGGTCCGGCGAAGACCCGGAGGGTCCCCGGCACGCTCGGGTCGGCCTGCGATGCCGTCGCGTTCGTGCCGGCGACCGCGACGGAGGCGGCGACGAGCGCGGCGATCGCACCGGCGGTCGCGCCGATGCGTCGGAGATGCTTTCTGATCATGGGAAGAGCATCCTTTCCGGTACTAGCGCGGAACGTAGTAGGCGTGCGAGGAGCCGTCGTAGCCGTTCACACAGCCGTAGGAGCTCCAGATGAGCTGGTTGTAGGTGTTGTCCGCCCCGTATTCGTCACACCAGTACCAGGACTGGTGTGGGCCGTCGTACCGGTTGCCGACGGATGTGGCGCCCATGGGTTTGATCAGCCATGACTTGCCCACAGTGGTGAGACTGGGGCTGTAGAACCTGGGTGTCTGGTCGCTGGCGCTCGTCCAGCCGTACCCGTTGTTGATGATCTGGCCGGCGGCCTTCCGGCCTGTCGCGACGCCGAGGTCGCCGTCCCACTGGAAGTGCACCCCGAGGTAGACCCGGCTCCGGGCGTTCTCGCTGGCCGCGGCGCTGAAGTTCGGGAAGGTGCGGGTGACCCCGACCGCGTGCGGATCGTCGGTGGTGCCGGTGAAGGAGATGTCGTCCGTGCCGAAGAACTGCTTCATCGACTCGGCCCATGCTCCGCCGAAGGTCGCATGCCCGGAGACGTACGCGGGGAAGTTCGGGCTGAAGTGGTTCCCGGCCTCATCGGCTGAGAGCGGCTGCCAGGAACTGTCCTGCGCGGTGTCCGGGTTGCCGTCCGAGTCGGCCAGCCGGACGGCGCTCTCGGGCCGCCACAGATCGATGGAAGTCTGGTACTTCGCGTCCCATGCGGAGATCCCCGCGTCCGCCATCGAGCCGGCGACCAGCGCGAACAGCTGGACGTTGGCGAGCTGGTCGAGTCCGCGCTGCGTGGAGACGATCCGGGTGTGCTCGAAGAGCTGCCCCGGCGGCTTGTACGTGCCGTTCAGGTCGTTGGCCCAGAACCAGGCGATCTCGGTCTGCTCGGCGGTCCGTGTCTTGCTGTTGGCCGCGCCGAGCTCCGCGACCTCCTTGAACTGGGCCGTGTAGGCGGAGCTCTTCAGCAGCTCGGGCATCGTCGCGATCCCGCCGGGCAGCTGCGGACGCAGGTCGGCCGCCGTGGTCTTGAAGTGCGTCCACGGGTAGTCGCCGTAGTCGATGAACTTCTTGACCTTGCCCCAGTTCGGAGTCGTTGCCGGACCGGAGCCCGTCGGCCGCCATTGACCGGGTTCGGTGCTCGGGGTGTACGGCGTGGTGTCCTGGGACCCGTCGTTGGTACGGCGGGTGATCATCGCCGTGGCGGCCTTCTCCCCGACGCTCTTGCCCTCCGTGGTGGTGGCGTCGACCGGCTCGCCCGTGCGGGCCGCCGTGAGGTAGGGGGTGAAGTCGAGCGCCGGGAAGGCGGACTTGAGGGTGTTGTAGGCGGCGTGGTCCAGGGCCGCCTCGACGTTGGGAGCGACGCCCGCCTTCACGCTGATGCCGGGGGTGTAGAGCGCCCCCAGGCAGTTCTCCGGCTTGAAGCCGCCGCTGCTGTGGCAGCGGCTGGCGTTCGCGGCGTCGTACATGGCCAGATGCATCATGGCCCCGTACCGTGCCAGCGGCCCCGGAGCGCCGCCCGTGGTGACGTAGGCGTCGAGCAGCGCCTGATTCCAGTAGAAGACCCGGTCGCCGGTGGTGGAACCGGCATGCGCGGGCGCCGATATGCCCACGGACGCCAGGAGCAGCGTCAGGACGACGGTGATGGAGCGTCTGACGGGATGTCTCACAGTCTTGCCCCTCCAGAGATCACAAAAATTGATCGTGTGCTGACAAGATCACTCGCAGCATAGGAGCGACTTCCGTCCGGCGGGGCCGTTCCGGCAGGAAACGCCGGTGAACATCGAGGTCCGTGCGCGGAGTCGGTCGTGACACACGGGACCCCGGCGGGCCGTCACGGCCCGCCGGGGTCCCGGGGCTGTTGCGCCATCGACGCCGGTTACGGCTTCGGGGGGTACACCACGTTGACGCGGTCCGCCGCCGGCACCTGCAGCGGGGCGTTCGCCGAGGAGTTGGTGCGGAGGTAGGTCTCGAAGGCCAGCAGATCGTCCACGCCGACCAGCCTGTTCGTCCCCTTCGCCAGCTCGCCGAAGCCGTCACCGCCTCCCGCGAGGAAGGAGTTGACGGCGACCCGGTAGGTCGCGGCCGGGTCCAGCGGAGCGCCGTTCAGCCGCACCGAGTCGGCGACGACGCGGTCCGCGCCGGTCCTGGTCAGGTCCAGCGTGTAGGTGAGGCCCGACGAGGGCTGCAACACCTTCGGCGCCGCCTCGTTCTTCGGGCCGGTGACCTGCTGCTGGAGGACCGTGAGCAGCTGCGCGCCGGTCAGGTCGAGCAGGTTCACCGTGTTGCCGAACGGCTGCACCCGGAACGCCTCGCCATAGGTGACGACGCCGTCGCCCTCACCGGCCGTGGAAGACGCGTACACCAGGCTGTCCCGCACCCCGCCCGGGTTCATCAGCGCGAGGTCCGCGCTCGGGTCCACGGACTTGGCGTACGCGAGCTGGGCGTCCGCGATCAGGTTGCCGAGCGGGGAGTCGTCCGGCCCGCTCGGGACGGCGGCCCCGGAGGCGATCCACCCGATGGGTCGGTTCCCGATCGGGGCGGACATCGCCTTGTATCGGGTGATCAGGTCGGTCAGGTCGGAGGCCGGGTCCTTCCGGACGACCACGTGGTTCGCGGACCTCACCGAGGTACGGACGATGTCGCCGGTGCGCCGGTCGTAGGTCAGCGTGGTGTCCGTGTACAGGCGGCCGAAGGACGCGGCGGAGGTCACCGTGCGCGGCTTGCCCTCCGGGTCCGGGATGGTGCACGCGTACGCGGCGTGGGTGTGGCCGGTGACCAGGGCGTCGACCTTGGCGGTCACGCCCTTGGCGATGTCGACGATGGGGCCGGATATGCCGGTTCCGGGGCCGTTCCCGTCACAGCCGTAGTTGTACGCGTCGGACGCCGGGGCGCCGCCCTCGTGGATGAGCGCGACGATCGACTTCACGCCCTTCTTCTGCAGTTCGCGCGCGTACTTGTTGATCGTCTCGGTCTCGTCGAGGAACTTCAGGCCCTTGACGCCCTCGGCGGTGACGATGTCCGCCGTGCCTTCCAGGGTCACGCCGATGAAGCCGATCTTGACGCCGTCCTTCTTCCACACATAGGTGGGGTCGAGCATCGGCTTTCCGGTCTTCTCGTCGACGACGTTCGCGGCGAGGTACGGGAACTGCGCGCCCTCGAAGGTCCGCCCCTCCGCGTAGCAGCCGTCCTTCGGGTGGCAGCCGCCGTCCTGCATCCGCTTGAGCTCGGCGGCGCCCTCGTCGAACTCGTGGTTGCCGACGCCCGTGACGTCCAGGTCGAGGGCGTTCATCGCCTCGATCGTGGGCTCGTCGTGGAAGAGCGCGGAGATGAGGGGGCTGCCGCCGATCAGGTCGCCCGCGGCGGCCGTGATCGAGTAGGGGTGGCCCTGGCGGGCCTTGCGCAGCGAGCCGGCCAGGTACTCGACGCCGCCGACACCCTCGATGGTCTTGACGCTGCCGTCGGGCTGAATCTCCGTGAGCCGCCCCGAGGAACTCGTGGGGGGCTCCAGGTTGCCGTGGAAGTCGTTGAAGGACAGGAGCTGGACGTCGACCATCCGCCCCCAGCCCTTGCCGTTCGTGCTGTACGACGCCGCCTCGGCGCCGGCGCCCGCGGGGGACGCCCCGGCCGGGATCGCGGCGATGAGCGCGCCGATGGTCGCGAGCCCTGCTCCCGTGACGAGGATCCTGCGCCCCGCCCTGTTCTTCCTCGACCGCTTCGGTGTCGCTGCCATCCGCTCCCCTTGAGTTCCGCAATGCTGCGAGCCGCAGCCTAGAGTCAACGCGCGTAGCGCAACAGGGGGTAGCGGGTTACAAGACAGTTGCTTCCGGGTGCGCCGTAGGCTCGTCCCATGACTTCTGACGTGGCACCGGCCCTCGAACCCGGACGGCAGATCCATACCCTCGACGAGCTTTCCCCCGAGCAGGTCCAGGACGTCCTCGCCCTGCTGGAGGCCGCGGAGCGCGCGGACGGCATGCACGCGGTGTCCGAGCAGGGGCGGCTGTATCTGCGTCACGGCAAGCGGGAGGGCGTACGGCACTTCCTGCTCACCGTCGGCCCGCACCTCTACGGCTACGCCCAGCTGGAGGACACCGACCCGGTGGAGGCCCCGGCCGCCGAACTGGTGGTGCACCCCTCGCACCGGGGGCGCGGGCACGGGCGGGCGCTCGGCACCGCCCTGCTCGCCGCCTCGGGCAAGCGGCTGCGGGTGTGGGCGCACGGCGGCAAGTCGGCCGCACGCCATCTGGCGCAGGTGCTCGGCCTGACCCTCTTCCGCGAACTGCGCCAGCTGCGGCGCCCGTTGGTGCCGCTGGACATTCCGGAGCCGGTACTGCCCGAGGGCGTCACCGTCCGTACGTTCGTCCCCGGCCAGGACGACGCGGCCTGGCTCGCCGTCAACGCGGCGGCCTTCGCCCACCACCCCGAGCAGGGTTCGCTCACCCAGCGCGATCTGGACGACCGGATGGCCGAGCCGTGGTTCGATCCGAAGGGCTTCTTCCTCGCGGAGAAGGAGGGGCGGCTGGTCGGCTTCCACTGGACGAAGGTGCACGCCGAGGAGCAGCTCGGCGAGGTGTACGTGATCGGCATCCTGCCGGACGCGCAGGGCGGCGGTCTCGGCAAGGCGCTCACGGCGATCGGACTGCGGCACCTGGCGGCGCAGACGCTGCCGACGGCGATGCTGTACGTGGACGCGGACAACACGGCGGCGGTGACGGTGTACGAGCGGCTCGGCTTCGTCACGCACGAGGTGGATCTGATGTACCGCACGGAGTCCTGAGGCCGACGGCCTGAAGTCCGGCTGAGAGGGGGCGGTTGACACCGCCCCCTCTCTTCCACCACCCTTTCACTACTTGATTAGTGAAAGGGTGGTGGAAGAACGTGCTCGAGTACCGGATCGACCGGCGCAGCGGGATCGCCACCTACCTCCAGATCGTCCAGCAGACCAAACAGGCCCTGCGGATGGGCGTCCTGGAACCCGGCGACCGGCTGCCCACCGCGCGCGAGGTCGTCGAAGCGACGGCCATCAACCCGAACACGGTCCTCAAGGCCTACCGCGAACTGGAGCGCGAGGGCCTCGTCGAGGCCCGCCGCGGCCTGGGCACCTTCATCCGCGCGACGCTCGGAACCACCCCCGCCGCCGCCTCCCCCCTGCGCGGCGAACTCGCCGACTGGGCCCGGCGGGCACGGGCGGAGGGTTTGGACCGGGACGACGTGGCGGCGCTCTTCACTTCCGTACTGGATCAGCACTTCAAGGGGGACGACGCATGACGACCGACACGGTTCTGGAGGCCAGAGGCCTCGGCAAACGGTACCGAGGCCGGGGCTGGGCCCTGAAGGACTGCTCCTTCCGCCTGCCCGCCGGCCGCGTCTGCGCCGTCGTCGGCCCCAACGGGGCGGGAAAGTCCACTCTCCTGGCCTTGGCGGCGGGGCTCCTCAAGCCGACCGAGGGCACGCTCCACGGCCCCGCCCGCGAAAAGCTCGCTTACGTGGCCCAGGACAAGCCGCTCCACCCCCAGCTCACCGTCGCCGACACGCTGGCGATGGGGCGCGAGCTCAACCCGGGCCGCTGGGACGCGGCGGCCGCCGAACGGATCGTCGCCGCCGGGCCTTTGGACACCGGAGCCCGCGTCCGAACGCTCTCCGGCGGCCAGCGCACCCGCGTCGCCCTCGCGCTCGCGCTGGGCAAGCGGTCGGAGCTCCTGCTCCTGGACGAGCCGATGGCCGACCTCGACCCGCTGGCCCGTCACGAGCTCATGGGCGCCCTGATGGCCGAGGCCGCCGAGCACGGCACCACGGTCGTCATGTCCTCCCACGTCCTCAGTGAGCTGGAGGGCGCCTGCGACCACCTGGTCCTCGTCGACGGCGGCCGCGTCCGCCTCGACGGCCCCATCGACGACCTGCTCGCCGCGCACACCGTCCTGAGGGGCCCGGTCGCCGGCCTCGCTCCGCACACGGTCGTCGAGGCCCGAACGACGGGGCGTCAGCTCACCGCGCTCGTCCGTCACGAGGGCCGGATCGAAGGCGCGTGGGAGACCTCGCAACCGACCCTGGAGGAACTCCTCCTCGCCCACCTCCGCGCCGCCCGCGCCCCCGAAGGAGCCCCCGCATGAGCAGCCTCGCGTTGAAGGGCCCGTACTGGGTGACCGCCCGCCAGCACCGGCGGGCGGTGTGGGCGGTCGCGGTCACGGCCGGACTGGGCCTTGTGAGCGTGGCGGGCCTGCGCTTCTGGGACTCCCGTATTCCCGGCACCAATCAGGACAACGGCTACACGCTGTTGCGATGGGGCATGGAGTACTTCGCCGTCGGCATGGTGACCCTTCCCCTCCTCGTCGGCGTCTTCGTGGCGGGCCCGCTGGTCGCCCGCGAGCTGGAGTCGGGGACGTACAAGGTCGCCCTCACGCAGTCCGTCTCCCCGGACCGCTGGCTCGCCTCCAAGCTGGTCATGGCGGCCGCCGTGACGGTCGGCGGCACGCTCGCGCTGATGGCGGCCTACGCCCTCGGCCTGGCCCGGGTGGCGGGCGACTGGCAGTTCACCTGGGACGAGCGGGGTACGTACGAGTCGACCGGCCCCCTCCTCATCGCGCACGGCCTGCTCGCCATCGCCGTCGGCGCGCTCGTCGGTCAGCTCGTCCGCCGGACGCTGGTGGCCATGTCGGTGACCGGCATGGTGATGGGAGCCGTGCTGCTCGCGCTGCACGCGCTGCGCTGGGACTTCCTGCCGGTACGGACGATCACCGGCCCGGCCGGCCCCACGCTCTGGGTGCCCGACGGGGGGCTGGAGATGGACTCCGGTCTGATCAGCACCACGGGACAGCGGCTGCCCGGCTGGTTCTGCGCCGAGCCGCTCGACGAGAACGGGCTGTGCCGGTCGGACGAGAACATCGCCGCGCGGTACATCGACTACCACCCCGCCTCCCATTTCTGGCCCACCCACCTCATCGAGACCGGCATCGTCCTCGCCCTCGCCGCCCTCGCGCTCCTCGCCGCCTTCCGCGTCCTGCGCGCCCGGCACCCTTAGAAGCCGCCGCGGGGCCCCGCCAGGGGCCCCGCCCCCGATTCCGGTACGACACGTCCTCGTTACCGCGCATTCAGACACGCTTGCGACGCTCACGCAATGACGCCCGCCGTGCCCGCGCTCCCGAAAGGGAGACTTCCCCCGACCACGGCCCGCTCCGACGCGCCCGACCAGCCCTTCGCGCGGAAGAATGGGGCCATGAGCCAGCAGCCCGCCGAGGTCCCGGTCCAGTCCTCCGCACAGCCGTCCGCGACGCCCACGACGTCAGCCCCGAACGGTCAGAACGGCCAGCCGACCGTCGGTTCCATAGCCGCGCACCGCCCCCACACCGTCCACGCGGGCCCGGTGTCGGACCTCGCGCCCGACCTGGACGCCGATCCGGACGCGTACGAGGACGACGACGCCGCGGGCGAACTCCCCCAGGGCCGCTTCCTCGACCGCGAGCGCAGCTGGCTCGCGTTCAACGAGCGGGTTCTCGAACTGGCCGAGGATCCCGCCACCCCCCTCCTCGAACGGGCTAACTTCCTCGCGATCTTCGCGTCGAACCTCGACGAGTTCTTCATGGTCCGCGTCGCCGGCCTCAAGCGCCGTATCGCCACCGGTGTCGCCACCCGTTCCGCCTCCGGGCTCCAGCCCCGCGAGGTGCTCGACCTCATCTGGACCCGGTCGCGCGAGCTCATGGCCCGGCACGCCGCCTGCTTCCAGCAGGACGTGGCCCCGGCCCTCGCCGACGAGGGCATCCACCTCATCCGCTGGCCCGAGCTGACCGAGAAGGAGCAGGCACGGCTCTTCACGCTCTTCCGGCAGCAGATCTTCCCCGTCCTCACCCCGCTGGCGGTCGACCCCGCGCACCCCTTCCCGTACATCTCGGGGCTCTCCCTCAACCTCGCCGTCGTCGTACGCAACCCGGTCAGCGGCCACCGCCACTTCGCGCGCGTCAAGGTGCCGCCGCTGCTCTCCCGCTTCCTGGAGGCCTCCCCGCAGCGCTACGTCCCGCTCGAGGACGTCATCGCCGCGCACCTGGAGGAGCTCTTCCCCGGCATGGAGGTGCTGGCGCACCACATGTTCCGGGTGACCCGGAACGAGGACCTGGAGGTCGAGGAGGACGACACGGAGAACCTCCTCCAGGCGCTGGAGAAGGAGCTCATGCGGCGCCGCTTCGGGCCGCCGGTCCGGCTGGAGGTCGAGGAGGCCATCGACCCGTACGTCCTCGACCTGCTGGTACGCGAGCTGAAGGTCTCCGACGCCGAGGTCTACCCGCTGCCCGGGCCGCTCGACCTGACCGGGCTCTTCGGCATCGCCTCCCTGGACCGGCCCGAACTGAAGTTCCCGAAGTTCGTCGCCGGCACCCACCGCGACCTCTCCGAGGTCGAGTCGGCGTCCGCGCCCGACATCTTCGCCGCGCTGCGCGAGCGGGACGTCCTGCTGCACCACCCGTACGACTCCTTCTCCACCTCCGTCCAGGCGTTCCTGGAGCAGGCCGCCGGCGACCCGGACGTGCTGGCCATCAAGCAGACGCTGTACCGGACCTCCGGCGACTCGCCGATAGTGGACGCCCTCATCGACGCCGCCGAGTCCGGCAAGCAGGTCCTCGTCCTCGTCGAGATCAAGGCCCGCTTCGACGAACAGGCCAACATCAAGTGGGCGCGCAAGCTGGAAGAGGCCGGCTGCCATGTCGTCTACGGCCTCGTCGGCCTCAAGACGCACTGCAAGCTCTCCCTCGTCGTCCGGCAGGAGGGCGAGCTGCTGCGCCGCTACTCCCACGTCGGCACCGGCAACTACCACCCCAAGACGGCCCGGCTCTACGAGGACCTCGGCCTCCTGACGGCCGACCCGCAGGTCGGCGCGGACCTCTCCGACCTGTTCAACCGGCTCTCCGGCTACTCCCGCCGCGAGACCTACCGGCGGCTGCTCACCGCCCCCAAGTCCCTGCGGGACGGACTCGTCTCCCGGATCCAGAAGGAGATCGTCCACCACCGGGCCGGGCGGCCCGCCTACGTCCGGATCAAGGTCAACTCGATGGTCGACGAGGCCGTCATCGACGCCTGCTACCGCGCCGCGCGGGCGGGCGTACCGGTCGACATCTGGGTCCGCGGCATCTGCGCGGTACGGCCCGGGGTCACCGGCCTGTCCGAGAACATCCGGGTCCGCTCGATCCTCGGCCGCTTCCTGGAGCACTCCCGGATCTTCGCCTTCGGCAACGGCGGCGAACCCGAGGTCTGGTTCGGCAGCGCCGACATGATGCACCGGAACCTGGACCGCCGTATCGAGGCCCTCGTACGGGTCTCCGACCCGGCCCACCGGGCCGCCCTCAGCCGGCTGCTGGAGACCGGCATGTCCGACACGACCTCCTCCTGGCACCTCGGCCCGGACGGGAACTGGACGCGGCACGCGACCGACCCGGAGGGCCAGCCGCTGCGGCACGTCCAGGAGATGCTCATCGACGCGCGGAGGCGCCGGCGTGCACAACCCTGACCACGACGTCACCACGGAAGTCCCCGCGGGCGTGACCACAAGGGTCTCCCCGGGAGGGATCGCGGACGTCACCGCCGGCGAGATCCTCTCCCCCTACCTCCACGCACGGGCCGGGGACTTCCTGCGCGCCCTGCGCCTGCACGCGGAAAGCGGCGCGGACACCAGCGGAGCGGAGGAGGCGGCCCGGGCCCTGCGGGCCGCCGCCCGCAGGATCAGCGGGACCCTGCACACCTTCCGGCCGCTCCTCGACGCCTCCTGGGCCGACCAGCTCCGTACAGAGCTGGCCTGGCTCTCCGGCACGCTCGCCCTCGAGCACGCCTTCACCTCCCGGCTCGTCCGGCTGGTGGACGCGCTGTCCCGCCTGTCGAGCGGAGGTCCCGTACCGGCCGCCCGCGGCGCGGAGGGCACGGGGCTCACGGTGGGCGCCGCCCGCGCCGGCGCCCTGCTCGAACGCCAGCTCACCCTCGCCCGTACGAGAGCCCACTCCGCCGCGCTCCAGGCGCTCGGCTCCTCCCGCTTCCACGCGGTCGCGGACGCGGTCGCGCTGCTGGCCTCCGAGGTGCCGCTGGGGCCCGCGGCGGCGGCCCCGGCGATCGAGGTCCTCGACGCGCCCGCCGAGAGCGTCGAGCGCCGCCTGCTGGACGCCGTGGCCGGCCTGCCGCTGTCCCGGGCCGGCCATCCGTACAACGCCGACGCCCTCGCCCTCGCGGCCGGCGAGTCCCAGGACGCGCCCTGGCACCAGGCCCGGCTCCTGCTGCGCCTGCACCGGTACGCCTTCGAGGTGCTGCACGCGGGCACCGACCCCGACCCGGTCCTGTACGAGGCCGGCCGCGCCCTCGACCGCCACCGCGACGCCTCCGAGGCCGCCGCCGCGGCGGCCGCGGCGGCCCGCACCCCCCGCATCGCCCCGGCCACGGCCTACGCCCTCGGCGTCCTCCACGCGGACCAGCGCCACGAGGTCGAGGCGGCCAGATTCGCCTTCCAGCGGGCCTGGCGGAGAGCGACGGCGGGGGTCCCGTGATCCGGGCGGCCGGCTGCGTCCTGTGGCGCCCGGCCCCCTCGGGCCGGGGCATCGAGATCGCGCTGATCCACCGGCCGAAGTACGACGACTGGTCGCACCCGAAGGGCAAGGTGAAACCGGGCGAGACGGCGCGGGAGTGCGCGGTCCGCGAGGTCCTGGAGGAGACCGGCCAGGCGTGCGAGCCGGGTCACCGCCTCCCCACGGTGCGCTACGTGGTGAAGGGCCGCCCCAAGGAGGTCCTGTACTGGTCGGCCCGCGCCCTGGGCGGCACGTTCACGCCCGGCCGCGAGGTCGACCGGTTGGTCTGGCTCCCTCCGGCCGCCGCCCGCGCCCGCCTCACCCGGGCGCAGGACCGCGACCTCCTCGACGCGCTGGCCGCGACACCCCGATAGCCGTCCGCCCAGGTCCCCGCACCCGGGCTTCCGGCACGGTTCACTTGCCGTTCACTCTCCTCCGCCGACCGCTTCACCTGTTCTGCCTAATTTCGGCCGTACAAGGTGCGGAAACTGAGTGACGCACCCGAAACCCCGACACGCGCCGCCGTACAACGTTGAGGACAGGCAAAGGTCCGCGCCAGGCGGCTTCTGGAAGGAACACCCGAAAGTGAAGCTTTCGCGCAAGAACGGGCTTCGCGCCACCGCGCTCGGTGCCCTCGCCGTCTCCGGCGCCCTGGTCCTCACGGCGTGTGGTTCGGACGACAACACCGCTACGACGCCCGACGGCGACAAGACCTCCGCCGCCGCCTCGAACATCAAGTGCGACGGCGCCGAGGGTCAGCTCCTCGCCGCCGGTTCCAGCGCGCAGAAGAACGCCATGGACCTGTGGGTCAAGAACTTCCAGGCCGCCTGCTCCGGCGTCGAGGTCAACTACCAGTCCATCGGCTCCGGCGGCGGTATCACCAAGTTCAACCAGGGCCAGGTCGCCTTCGCGGGCTCCGACTCCGCGCTCAAGGAGGACGAGGTCGCCGCGTCGCAGAAGATCTGCAAGGGCGGCAAGGGCATCAACCTGCCGATGGTCGGCGGCCCCGTCGCCATCGGCTACAAGCTGGAGGGCGTGGACAACCTGGTCCTGGACGCCCCCACCCTCGCCAAGATCTTCGACACCAAGATCACCAAGTGGAACGACCCGGCGATCGCGAAGCTGAACCCGGGCGCCAAGCTGCCGGACAGCACCATCCAGGCCTTCCACCGCTCCGACGAGTCGGGCACCACCCAGAACCTGGGCAAGTACCTCTCCACCGCCGCACCGGCCGACTGGAAGCACGACCCGAAGGCGAAGTCGTGGCCCGCCCCCGGCGGCCAGGCCGCCAACGGTTCCTCCGGTGTCGCCGCCGCGGTCAAGGACGCCGAGGGCTCCATCGGCTACTTCGAGCTCTCCTACGCGACCGCCAACAAGATCCCCACGGTCAGCATCAACACCGGCGCCTCCGCCCCGGTCGCGGCCACCACGGAGAACGCCTCCAAGGCCATCGCCGCCGCCAAGGTCAAGGGCACCGGCAACGACCTGGCCCTCGAGCTCGACTACGCCACCAAGGCCGAGGGCGCCTACCCGATCGTCCTCGTCACCTACGAGATCGCTTGCGACAAGGGCAACAAGGCGGAGACCCTGCCGACCCTGAAGGCGTTCCTCAACTACGCCATCAGCGAGGAGGGCCAGAAGGTCCTCGCCGACGCCGACTACGCCCCGATCCCGGCCGAGATCGCGACCAAGGTCCGCGAGATCGTCCCCACCCTGTCCTGATCCCCGGCCGGGACCGGCCCGTCACACCACACCGACGGGCCGGCTCCGGCATCCGGTGCACCGCCGCCAGGGGCCCGTACACGCGTACCGGCCCCGCAGACCGGAGAGACCGATGGCTACGACAACACCCACACCACCCATAGACAAGGGGCGCGCCCAGGGCGCGACCCGCCCCGGCGACCGGATCTTCCTCGGTCTGTCCCGTGGCTCCGGCATCACCCTGCTGGTGATCATGGCCGCGATCGCGGGCTTCCTCACCTACCGCTCGGTCCTCGCCATCTCGCAGGACTCCACGAACTTCCTCACCACCTCCGAGTGGAACCCGGCCGGCAACCCGCCCGTCTTCGGCATCGCCGTCCTCGCCTTCGGCACCGTCGTCTCGTCGATCATCGCCATGGTCATCGCCGTGCCGGTCGCCATCGGCATCGCGCTGTTCATATCGCACTACGCGCCGCGCAAGCTGGCCAAGCCGCTCGCGTACCTGGTCGACCTGCTCGCCGCCGTCCCCAGCATCATCTACGGCCTGTGGGGCGCGATCTTCCTGGTCCCGTACCTGGCCGGCCTGAACGAGTGGCTCGACCGGTACATGGGCTGGACGTACATCTTCGACAAGACCAGCGACGGCGTCGCCCGCTCCCTGTTCACCGTCGGCATCCTGCTGGCGATCATGATCCTGCCGATCATCACCAACGTGACCCGCGAGGTCTTCCTCCAGGTCCCGAAGATGCACGAGGAGGCCGCGCTCGCGCTCGGCGCCACGCGCTGGGAGGTCATCCGCATGTCGGTGCTCCCGTTCGGCCGCTCGGGCATCATCTCCGCCTCGATGCTGGGCCTCGGCCGCGCACTCGGTGAGACTATGGCCGTAGCAGTAGTCCTCTCTCCCAGCTTCGTCATCTCGGGCCGTCTCCTCGACCCGGGCGGCGGCACCTTCGCCCAGAACATCGCGGCGAAGTTCAACGAGGCCGACGAATTCGGCCGGGACGCGCTGATCGCCTCCGGTCTCGTCCTCTTCGCCATCACCCTGCTGGTCAACGGCGCGGCCCGGTGGATCATCGCCCGCCGCAAGGAGTACTCGGGAGCCGCCGCGTGAGCAACGCGATACAGGAGCGTCCGCCCGTGACGACCACCCCCGTGAAGCACGACCCGCTGCGCCACGCCCGGCTGCCGCGCTGGACGCCGGCCGCCATCGCCGTCGGGTCGATCGCCGTCGGCGTCGGGCTCGGGCTCGCGGCCGGCTGGCACAGCCGCATCCAGTGGGGCCTGATCGCCGCGCTGTCCTTCGTCCTCGCCACCTACGCGATCACCACCAAGGTGGAGGGCAGCCGCCAGGCCAAGGACCGCGTCGCGACCAGCCTCGTCTGGGTCTGCTTCATCCTGGCCGTCGTCCCGCTGTTCTCCCTCGCCTGGGTCACGGTCAGCAAGGGCCTGGAAGTCCTCGACCCGTACTTCCTCACCCACTCGATGAACGGCGTCCTGGACGCCGAGGCCGGCGGCGGTGTCTACCACGCGCTGCTCGGCACGATCGAACAGGTCGGCATCGCCACCCTGATCGCCGCGCCGATCGGCCTGCTGACCGCGGTCTACCTCGTCGAGTACGGCGGCGGGAAGCTCGCCCAGGCCGTCACCTTCTTCGTCGACGTCATGACGGGCATCCCCTCGATCGTCGCGGGTCTGTTCATCCTCGCCACCTGGAATCTGATGCTGGGCTTCGGGCCCTCCGGATTCGCCGGCGCGATGGCCCTCGCCATCCTGATGATGCCGGTCGTGGTCCGCTCCACCGAGGAGATGCTCAAGCTCGTCCCCAACGAGCTCCGCGAGGCCTCCCTGGCCCTCGGCATCCCCAAGTGGCGGACGATCCTGAAGGTGGTCCTGCCGACCGCGATCGGCGGCATCACCACGGGCGTCATGCTCGCGGTCGCCCGCATCACCGGTGAGACGGCCCCCGTCCTGCTCCTCGTGTTCGGTACGAAGCTGATCAACCCGAACCCCTTCGAAGGCGCCCAGTCCTCGCTGCCGCTGTACGTGTACGAGCAGTACGCGGTCGGCACCGACGCCGCCGTGGCCCGCGCCTGGGCCGCCGCGCTCGTCCTGATCGCCTTCGTCATGATCCTCAACCTGGTGGCCCGCGGCATCGCCCGCTGGAAGGCCCCGAAGACCGGCCGCTGACCGCGGTCACCTCTGGAAGTGAATTGATATGGCCAAGCGAATCGACGTCAGCGGCCTCTCCGCGTACTACGGCGCCCACAAGGCGATCGACGACATCTCCATGACGGTCGAGCCCCGCTCGGTGACGGCCTTCATCGGCCCCTCCGGCTGCGGCAAGTCCACCTTCCTGCGCACCCTGAACCGGATGCACGAGGTCACCCCCGGTGGCCGCGTCGAGGGCAAGGTGATGCTGGACGACGAGAACCTGTACGGCTCCCACGTCGACCCGGTCGCCGTGCGCCGCACGGTCGGCATGGTCTTCCAGCGCCCGAACCCCTTCCCCACCATGTCGATCTTCGACAACGTGGCGGCGGGCCTGCGCCTGAACGGCTCGTACAAGAAGTCCCAGCTCAGCGAGATCGTCGAGCGCTCCCTCAAGGGCGCGAACCTCTGGAACGAGGTCAAGGACCGACTGAACAAGCCGGGCTCCGGTCTCTCCGGCGGTCAGCAGCAGCGTCTGTGCATCGCCCGCGCGATCGCGGTCGAGCCCGACGTCCTGCTGATGGACGAGCCTTGCTCGGCCCTCGACCCGATCTCCACCCTCGCCATCGAGGACCTGATCGGCGAGCTGAAGGAGCGCTTCACGATCGTCATCGTGACGCACAACATGCAGCAGGCGGCGCGGGTCTCCGACCGTACGGCCTTCTTCAACCTGGCGGCCGTGGGCCAGCCGGGCAAGCTGATCGAGCTCGACGACACCGAGCGCATCTTCTCCAACCCGAGCGTCCAGGCGACCGAGGACTACATCTCGGGCCGCTTCGGATAACAGACGTCCTACGGTGCTGCATGGCGGTGCCACCGTATGGCGAAAGGGCCCGGTTCCCCCACAGGGGAGCCGGGCCCGACCGTTTGTGTCCGTACCGTCAGCCGAAGAACAGCTTCACCACGTAGTAGCTCACGGCGGCCACCAGCGCGGCGGCCGGCATCGTGATGAACCATCCCAGGATGATGTTCTTGGCGACGCCCCACCGCACCGCGTTCACGCGCTTGGTGGCGCCCACACCCATGATCGCCGAGGTGATCACATGCGTCGTGGAGATCGGCGCGTGGAACATGAACGAAGCCGTGTACATCACGGACGCCGCCGTCGTCTCCGCCGCGAAACCCTGCGGCGGGTCCAGCTCGATGATCCGGCGGCCCAGGGTCCGCATGATCCGCCAGCCGCCCGCGTACGTACCGAGCGACAGCATCACCGCACAGGCGATCTTGACCCAGGCCGGGATCGCGTCACCGGCCTGCTCGACGTCGGCGATGACCAGGGCCATCACCACGATGCCCATCGTCTTCTGGGCGTCCTGCAAACCGTGGCCGAGGGCCATGCCCGCCGCCGAGACGGTCTGAGCGATCCGGAAGCCGCGCTTCGCCTTGTGCGGGTTGGACTTGCGGAACATCCAGAGGATGACGCACATGACCAGATAGCCGAGGATCAGACCGACGAACGGCGAGATGAACATCGGGATGACGACCTTCTCGAGCACCCCGGACCAGATCACGTCGATCCCACCCGCGAGCGCCGCGCCCACCATGCCGCCGAACAGGGCGTGCGAGGAGGAGGACGGAAGACCGAAGTACCAGGTGATCAGGTTCCAGACGATCGCGCCGACGAGCGCGGCGAAGAGGATGCCCATCCCCTTGCTGCCCGTGGGGGTCTCGATCAGACCCTTGCTCACCGTCTTGGCGACCCCGCTGCCGAGGAACGCGCCGGCGAGGTTCATCACCGCCGCCATCGCCAGCGCCGCCCGCGGGGTCAGCGCCCGGGTCGACACGGAGGTGGCGATGGCATTGGCGGAGTCGTGGAAGCCGTTCGTATACGTGAAGCCGAGCGCGACACCGATGGTCACGATCAGAGCGAAGGTGTCCACGAAGCCTCAGGACTCCTTGACCGCGATGGTCTCCACGGTGTTCGCCACGTGCTCGAAGGCGTCCGCCGCCTCTTCCAGCACATCCACGATCTGCTTGAGCTTGAGCACCTCGATGGCGTCGTACTTGCCGTTGAAGAGGTGGGCGAGCAGCTTGCGGTGGATCTGGTCGGCCTGGTTCTCGAGACGGTTGATCTCGATCCAGTACTCGGTGAGGTTGTCCATGGTCCGCAGGTGCGGCATGGCCTCGGCGGTCAGCTCGGCCGCCCTCGCCAGGACCTCGATCTGCTGCTCGACGCCCTTGGGGAGTTCCTCGATGTTGTAGAGGACGACCAGGTCGACGGCCTCCTCCATGAAGTCCATGATGTCGTCGAGGGACGACGCGAGGTTGTAGATGTCCTCGCGGTCGAACGGCGTGATGAACGAGGAGTTCAGCTGGTGGAAGATCGCGTGGGTGGCGTCGTCACCGGCGTGTTCCGCTGCCCGCATCCGCTCCGCGATCTCGGCCCGGGCGGAGGGGTCCGCTCCGAGCAGTTCCATCAGGAGCTTGGAGCCCGTGACGATGTTGTCCGCGGACGCGGCGAACATGTCGTAGAAGCTCGTCTCCCTGGGGGTCAGACGAAATCGCACGTGGGGTCCTCGGGGTGCTGGGTTTCGGTCAGGCTGATGCTAGGCGCATCATCCGGCCACGGCTAACCGGCGTCCCCTCAGTGTCGCCCATCAGGCACAGTGGCATGCACGGACCCCCGCCCGGATCGACGGGGATCGGTACCATATACCCACGAGGGGTATACCCACCCCTTTACGGACAACGGGAGGACGCGATGACGACCACCGAGGCGGACCAGGCCACCCCCGAGGCCGTCGAGCCGACCGTCGTGCCGGCCGTCGTGCCGGCCGACCACGACCACGGCGTGCACGGATACCACAAGCAGAAGGACGAGCACCTCAAGCGACTGCGCCGTATCGAGGGCCAGATCCGCGGTCTGCAGCGGATGGTCGACGAGGACGTCTACTGCATCGACATACTCACCCAGGTCTCCGCGTCCACGAAGGCCCTGCAGTCCTTCGCGCTCCAGCTCCTGGAGGAGCACCTGCGCCACTGCGTGGCGGACGCGGCGCTGAAGGGCGGCGACGAGATCGAGGCGAAGGTCGAAGAGGCCACGAAGGCGATCGCACGGATGCTGCGTACCTGAGCGGCGGGCATGCCGACCGGCTCAGCGGTCCCGGCCGTCGCGCTCGGAACCTTCGGCGCGCTCGGCCCGCTCGCCTCGTTCGGTGCGTTCAGCGCGCTCGTCTCGTTCGGCCCGCGCGTCTCGCTCGGCCCGCGCGTCTCGTTCGGCTGCCACTCTCAGTACCTCGTCGATGCGGTCGGCGCTGAGGCGCTCCCCGTCGGCGGCCGACGCCGCGATGATCAGCTCCCCACAGAGCTCGATCTCGGCGAGAGCGACGCGGTCCTGGTCGATGGGCAATGTCGCGGTACTGGGCGGAGCCACGCGGTTTCACCTCTTCCTGCCGGCGTCGGTCTCCCAGCGTAGGGACCGCGCCACGCGCCGCGCATGACACGTCCGGACCATTTGAAGAGTGGCCTACGGGTGGCTCGTCACACCTTGATCTTCCCGGCGTAGATGTCCTTGCGCGCCGGCAGGCGTACCTCGACGGGCGTGCCGAAGGCATACAGCAGGGTCGTCGACGCGACCGCGACGTCACGGCCCTGGTTGGTGAAGCTGAACTGGTGCCGGACCTTGCGCAGCCGCCCCTCGTCGTCCAGATAGGCGTCGAAGGGCACGGCGTCCTCGGTGAACCCCTTCGCCGCCGCGGCCAGCGATCCGCGCACCTGCGGCGAGGCGGCTCGCGCGGCCACCGCGATGTCCGCGACCCCGCGGTAGTGGCTGACTTTCACTCCCGCGAGATCGACCTCGCCGACGTAGACCACCTTCCGCACGCCGCGCAGCAGCTCGACCGCGGCCGCCGGGTCCGTGGCTCCCCCCGTGACGAGGTTGCCGTCGTCGAGCGTGGTCGTGTCGACCCGGACCCATTTGTCGGCGGGCACCCCGGCGCCGCGGTTCTTCATGTAGAGCGCGCCGGGGCTGAGGAGTTCGGTGATGGGCCGGTGCTCGCTGGCCCCGGCGGCGTCCTTGGGCAGGACGACCTCCAGCCGGCCCGTACGCCTGCGGAAGTCGTAGCCGCCCTCGCCTCGGATGGTCACCCTGGTCCCGCCGGCCGCCATCTCCATGGACGTGGTCGCCTTCGACGTCCCGGCGCGGGTCAGCACCTCGGCCGCGTCCCGCACGGTCGCCGTCGGATCGCCGCCGGGTTTGGCGTCCACGGCTGCGGAACACCCGCCGGCGGCCGTCGCCCCGAGGAGAGCGGCGGCGACGGCGATCGCCCCGCCCCCACGTCCGTACCTCCGCACCACCATCGCCTGCCAACCCCCAACGCCGTACCGCTGCTTGTCCGGGACCCGCCCGACCCGCATAACGACGGTCACGGCGACCCGTCACGCGCAGTACGGTGGATCCGTGCATGAGCAGGCCCCGCATCACGCGACCACGACGGAACGCGGCTCCTTCGCGATAGCCCGGTGCAGCTGTGGTTGGACGGGCCCGGCCCGGAGATCGAGGGAGCGGGCCCGCACGGACGCGCGGGCCCACACGGCGGCGCCGGCGCCGCAGGGGGCGCTGGACCGGGAGTCCTGAGCGGGGAGCGCCGGACAGGCTTTAGGTCGTGTCCGCAGAGCATCGCCGTCCGCCCGAAGGACGGGGCGAGACTTTACGGACACGACCTAGGCTGCGAGGTCGCTCTCGTCGGAGCCGAGCCGGGGCTCGGGGATGTCGAGGGCCTCGGGCTGCGGACGGCGCTCGGCGGCGCGCCGGGAGCGCACGAGCCGGGCACCGTGCTTCGAGCGGGCCACGGCGGAGACCACCGGGGTCAGCAGGGCGAGGGCGAGCGGCGCGAGGAGCAGGGCCACCGCCGTACCGAGGGCGAAGCCGCCGATGACGTCGGTGGGGTAGTGCACGCCCATGTAGACGCGGCAGAAGCCTTCGGCGAAGGCGAGGCCGATGGCGGCCAGGCCCAGCTTGCGGTGGGCGACGAACAGCCCGACGCCGATGGCCATCGCCATGGTGGCGTGGTCGCTGACGAAGGAGAAGTCGGTCTTGCCGGCGACGAGGACCTCGAGCCCCTGGTGGTCCTTGAACGGCCGTGGGCGCTCGACGAATCCGCGGATGGGGATGTTGACGAGGAGGGCGACACCGGCCGCGAGCGGGGCCCAGACGAGCCCGGCGACGCCGGAGACCGAGTCGGCCAGGTTCCCCCGCCTGCGGACGCTCACCCAGCACCAGAGCGCGACGAGGACGAGGCCGAGCATGATCCCGTACTCGCCGACGAACCCCATGACCCGGTCGAACCACGGCGGCGCGTCCTTCGCCAGCCCGTTGATGTCGTAGAGCAGGCCGACATCGGGGTTCGAACCGTCCGATGCGAGTCCAGCCATCTGCCGCGGCCCCTTGCCTTGTCATGTGAGTTCGACCGTGAGCGGTCGAAATCAGGGAACGAACCGCCTGAGGCGAGCGTTCCGCTCTTCCCCGAGAATCACCATGACGTTACCGAAGAGTGACACGTCGTCGCAGCTCAGGGCCATTGCTTAACGGAGAGTTCCAGCCATGTGGCCGGTGAAACGCCGACACTCCGTCAGGCTTCCGGCGGCCCGGTCGGCAGCGCCGCCGCACCGTCCTGGGTGACTCGGGTGGCACCGAAGTAGTCCGGTGTGTCGATCTTGGTGAACCGGATCACGGCCCCGGTGCGCGGGGCGTCGATCATATAGCCGCCACCGACGTAGATGCCGACGTGCCTGATGGCACGGGAGTTGGTGAGGTCGTCCGAGAAGAAGACGAGATCGCCGGGCAGCAGTTCGTCGCGCGACGGATGGGGCCCGGCGTTGTACTGGTCGTTGGCGACGCGCGGCAGCTCGATCCCGACGCTCCGGTACGCGGCCTGGGTCAGCCCGGAGCAGTCGAATCGGCCATTCTGCGCCGCTGTCCCCGTACCGCCCCAGAGGTAGGGGGTGCCGAGCTTCTGCTGCGCGTAGTAGATGGCCCCGGCGGCCTGCCGGGAGGGGTCGACCCGGCCGACGGGCCGGGCGAAGCTCTTCTCCAGGGAGCGGATGATCCGCACGTAGTTCTGCGTCTCGCTGATCCGCGGGACGCCGCCGGACTTTATGACGCGGTACGCCCCCGCGTTGTACGCGGCGAGCATGTTGTTCGTCGGGTCGCCGGGCACGTCCTTCACATAACCGGCGAGCTCACAGTCGTACGAGGCGGCGGACGGGATCGCGTCCTTGGGGTCCCAGACGTCCCGGTCCCCGTCGTTGTCCCCGTCGATGCCGTGCCCGGCCCAGGTGCCGGGGATGAACTGGGCGATGCCCATGGCGTTGGCGGGCGAGACGATCCTCGGGTTCCAGCCGCTCTCCTGGTACAACTGCGCGGCCAGGAGCGCCGGGTTGATGGCGGGGCAGAGGTTCCCCCACCGCTGCACCAGCCCCTGGTACGCGGCCGGCACGGCCCCCTTGGCAAGCCCGACGGTCCCGTTCCTGGCGTCCCCGGCGCCCCCGAACAGCCCGGCGGCGGCGGAATAGGTCCCCACGACGAGCAGTGCGACAAAACTGAGGCACGCCCCGAAAACCCCCCCGGCCACCAACCAAGCCCTGCCCACCGCGCGCACCTTACGCACCGTCAACCACCCCTAGGCCCTCGGTAGTCCACCACCCGCCAGTCTAGGCGCCGGGGCCCCCGGTCAGGGGGCGGTCGGGGGAGACGCGACGGGAGTGTCCAGGGACCAGAAGTCGGAACGGACGGAGGGGTCGGGGACGACCGAACCATCGAACGGTGTGCCGCTGGCCCTCGTCTTCGGCTCCTGGACCTCCGACTCGATGAAGCACGGGGTGGTGATGGTGAGGAAGAACTGGCCCTTCTTGCCCACGAGGATGCTCATCCGGTAATCGTCCGGCGTACGGGCGTAGATGGACGGGACGTCCCTGCTCGTGTTGTGCCCGGTGATCTCGTAGCCCAGCTTCTCCCAGTGCCGCTCCACGACTCCGAGCAGGCTGCCGCGACGGGCTTCGGAGACGATCGTCATGACCGCCGCGCGCCGCGTCACGGATCCGGTCGGTTTCCCGTCGATGGTGTAGCCGTCGCACCCTCCATCCGACCACGCGTGGTGAACCCAGTTCAGTTCCGGCTTCACCGAGGAGATGCTGTCCAGCATGATCGCATCGGCCCTCTCGGCCGCTTCCCGCATACTGATCTTGCTCACCACGCGCTTCTCCTCACCCGGCCCGTCCAGGTTCCCCACCCCCCCGCATCCTGCCGCCACCGCGATCAGTGCGGCGACAACCGCCAGGCGCAGCGCTTTCATCGGTACTCCTGCATCGAGATGTCATCGCTCTTGCCGGCGACGATCAGGGCGATATTGGCAGCGGACTGCGCATCCCTGGTCGGGTCGAAATAGTTCGAGTGTGCCGGAACATCCGGCAGGTCGGGCGGCGGTCCGTCGGCGACGCGGAACCGCCGCGCTCCAAAGTCCTCGTGTGCCGGGTCCGTGCCGTAGTAGATCTTGCTCTCGGGAGCCGCCTCGTTGCCCAGCACAAAGCCTGTGGCAGCCCCGGCGGCACCTGCGAACACTCCCGCGACGGGATTCATCTGGCTCCTGTACCCCGCCTCGAACCCCTGCTTCAACCCGAAAACGGATGCCTGGTCGGGCAGCTTGGTCACCGAGTCGTTCTCTGCCGCACCCACGAACACGTGATTCCTTCCGACACGCAGATCATCCGCTGTTCGAGCCTCAGTTCCTGGGCTGCCGAGCAGAATGATGTCGTCGGCACCGGGGATGCCGCCCTCGCGCTGGGCAGCCAACCCCACAGTGAGTGAGCCGTACGAATGTCCGATCGCCGTGATGTGCGGGTCGGAGTGCTCGTTCGTCGCAGAGATGCCGGCCATGAAGGCGTCGTACGACACCGCGCCGACACGGGCGTGGGTGTCCTTCGTCACCGCGAGATTGTCCGCGAGCCTGTCCGCGGGGAGTTGTGGCGGGTCGTATCCCAGCCACACGATCGAGGCGCTCGACGGGTCATGGAGCTGCGCGCCGATAGCGGTGTCCCGCGCGCGCTTGATGTCGTTCTTGGCGAAGTCGGCATCCAGAGCGGTACCCAGGCCGGGCACGTACGCCGAGACGTTCTTCGCGGTGTCCGGGTTCCCGAAGGACACGATCGCGCGCCCCATGCCCTGGTCACCGATTCCCAGCAGGTACATCGGCGGTGTACCGGGCTCGGGCGTCGCACGCAATTGCCGGTCGATCTCCTTCAGTCCCGCCAGCTGTGTCTGGGCCTTCTCCGTGTCCACACCCTCCAGCTTGCCGATCAGCAACTGCAGGTTGTCCCGGTTCGCCGTGTCGCGGACCTCCGCCGGGATGCCGTCCAGGTTGCCGATCAGGTCCGGGTAGACCGCCAGGTACTCCTCGCGCTGTTCCTGCGTGAGATACGTCCACCACGCCTTGCGCTCGGCCGGGGACTTGTCCTTCGGAATGTCGTTCCTCAGGTATTCGTCGGCCACAACCCGCACGGCCGCCGCGTCCGCAGCCGCGTCCGTCCACGTCCTCGCGTCCACCGTCAGGCCCGGCGCGGCCTTGAGCTTGCCCAGCGTCTCGCTGAAGCGGCTGTCGATCTCCCGGGCCTCGTTCACGGCCTTGAGGATGCGGTCCGCGATGTCCTGGGCCTTGTGGTGGTTCGGGTTCGGGTTGGTCAGGCCGGCCTGGCTGCCCGGGGACCGGTGCAGCGGCGGACCGTACGGTGTTCCGTACGAAGATCCACTCACGCTGCCACCCGGAAGCGGTTCGCGGTCGATGAGGTTCTCCCCGCCGGCTGGGTAGCTCACCGACCCGTCGGCGTGCACGGTGAACTTCAACCCCGCCGCTTCCTCCAGCGCGTCCCTCACCTGCCGCTGTGGCCCGCTCAGCTCGTACGCGAGGCTGTTCAGCGACGTCCGCACCAGTCCGCACTCGGTGTAGATGTACTCGAAGTTCCGGTCGAGCCGCGTCAGTCGGTCGTACGCCGCCTTGGCGGCCTGGCCCCGCTGGGTCTTCGCCAGCCTGTTCGTCATCTCGTTGCTCACCCGGTCACGGCCGGCGTCCGCCCGATTGCTCGCCTCGCCCCAGCCGTCGGCGGCGTCCTGAAGCTCGGACAGTTTGAGATCCCGTAACTGTTGCCATGTCAGCACGGTGATCACCTGGCCTTCTCGTCGCCGGACGCGGCGTCCATGCCCTGGAAGGAGGACTTCACCTTCGCCTCCTGCTCGCCCTGAGCCTTCGCCACCAGGCGCAGCTTCGGCGCCAGGGACCCACACTCGTCCTTCACCGCGCTCAGCCGCTCCTCCCAGGACGTGAGGACCGACCTCAGCACCCCCACACTCGCCAGCCCGTCGTTGGCAGCAGCAACGCCCTCATGGGCGGTCGTCAGCCTGTTCTTCGCCGCCACGGTGCTCGTGTGCAGGGCCTCCGCCACTCCCGCCGCGCCCGTCCAAGGGCCACCGCTGTGCCGCAGGTCCTCTCCGCCGCCCCCGCCGCCCGCAGAGGCCAATGACATGCGAGCGCCCACGTCGCCGCCTGTGCGGACCCCTGCCTGATCGAACAGTTCCTGCCACGCGGCCGAGTACGCCTGCCCCGTCATCTCCTGCGCCTCCGTCCCCCTGATCCATCCGTCTGGATCGATCCCTCGGGATGTGACGCTAGCGAGCCGCACCTATGCCTTGGCAAGCGCAAAGGGGAAGATCAACACGTACGGATGGCGCGGACGTAGCAGCACGTCTCACCGCTCCGCAAGAGCCGGTTCGCTCATCGTCGGCCCGCGGGCTCTGCGCACCTCGTCCCACGTATCCACCGAGGCGAGACGAACCGTGGGCTGCCGCTCGAGCGGTGCGCGGAGGCCCCCAGCCCCACGCCCGAGGGAGGCCTTTCCCGTATCGCTGACCACCACTCAGGTCGCGGACCCGCTCGGGGCGATGACCAGCACCGACGCCGGGCCGTCGGCCCCGCGCCACCACCCCAAGAGTGGAACAACGACAATCATTGCCCGGAGTCACCCACCGTGATACACAGAGTGACCATACGCCTTCTTCGCATAGAACCGGCCATACCGCCGCAGGTCAAGACGGTCAGATCGGTCAAGTGTGCGGGGATCGGGTAAAGAGAGCCGTCAAGCCGTCACACGCGAGCGGTTTCATCAGCGAAGATAGGGCGATGACCCATGCCATCCGGCAAGGGCGATGAACTACCCAACAGGGGCGGTGAGTTACATGTACCTGGCGGCCGAGAAGGGCGACATCACCACCATCATCGGTGGAATCGCCCCGAACTGGGGTCCTTTCGGGAGCCTGGGCAATGAGGCCAAGGTGATGATCGAGGTCGTGATGGCCGTGGCCATCCTGCTCTGCCTCGGCATCGCCATCTGGGGAGCGGCCAAGCAGCGCATCGGCGCGACCGCCCTCCGGGACACGTTCAGCGCCGAGCAGGGCAAGGGTCTGATCGTGGCCGGCCTCACCGGCGTCTTCATCATCGGATCGCTGGGGACGCTGTTCACCATCGTGTACGGGATGGCCGTCTAACCACCGAGGTCACGATCCCTGATGTCCAGTCACCACACCGCGCCCGCGCGGAGACCAGAACGGCTTCTGTCGTACCCGCGAACGGTTGAGGGGGCGTACCCGTCATGAGCCTCGGCGACGAGAACGACGGCTTCGGCGGCGTCCGCGGAGTGGGCGGCTCGGGCCAGACCCGTACCCGCCTGCCCGAGGGCGGCGGCGGGGACGTCTACGGCGGCGCCAGGCGCCCGCCGATGCGCAGCTCCCGCTCGCTGATCACGGTGGTGGGTGTGGTGGTCCTGCTGATCGCCGCGATCGCCTTCGCGAACCGCGGCGGCGGTGAGACCACGGACACGGCGGGCTCGGCCACGGGCAAGAGCCCGGCCGGCGCGGGCGCACCGACCTCGGCGACGGGCGTCCGCCCGGTTACGGGCAAGAACGGCCAGATCCCCATGGGCTTCGCCCACGACGAACAGGGCGCGCAGAGTGCGGCTGCCAATTACTCCGTTGCGCTGGTCTCGGCCGACATCCTGAAGCCGGACCAGCGCGGCCAGATCGTCCGGCAATTGTTCTTGCCGGACAAGGTCGGTGAGCTGGAGGCGAGTTTCGACAAGGCGTACAGCCGCGAGTTCCTCGACAAGCTGGGCCTCGATGAACACGGGAACGCCGCCGCCGGTCTCACCTACGTGTCGCGTACGGCGCCGGTCGGCACCAAGGTCACCGCGTACGCCGACAACGCCGCGACCGTCGAGGTCTGGTGCACAGGTGCGTTCGGAACCGCCGGAGTCGGCTCCACCAACCCGGTGGCGAGCGACTGGTTCACCTTGACCCTCGCACTCCGCTGGACCGGCAATGACTGGAAGGTCGAAAGCTTCTCGCAGAAGGAGGGCCCGGCTCCGGTAACCACCGACCGCACGGCATCCGACGCTGACGCGATCGCCAAGGCCGTCGAGGAGTACGGAGGCTTCACGTATGCCCGGTAGGTCCCGTCCCACCCTTCGCCTGGCCGCCACGCTGGCGGCCGTGCAGACCGGTGCCGTCCTGCTGGCCTCCCGTGCCTACGCGGCCCCGACCCCCACACCGACTCCCTCCACCTCGCAGCCCTCCAACAGCGACTGCGACCTCATCGTCGGCCCCGCAAGGGAACACTGCGACAACGGCGACCCCGGCCGCACCCCCCGCCTCGACGACCCCGCCTCCGCCCTCGACCCCCTCTCCTCCCTCGCCCGCGGCTGCGCCGACGCCGCCGTCTCCATCGTCGACGCTCTCTCCAAGGCCGTGAAGGAGACCGCCGACGTCGACTTCACCAACACCGAATTCCTCGCCCGCTACGCCATCGTCTTCGCCGCCGCCACCGTCCTCACCCTCATCCTCTGGCTCCTGGCCGTCGCCAAGCGCGCCATCCGCGGCGTTCCCCTCACCACCGCGATCTCCGAGGCCATCGGGTTCCTCTGGCTGACCGTCCTCGCGTCCGCGTTCACGCCGCTCATCCTCTACACCGTCGTCTCCGCGACCGACGCCGTCACCGAGGTCATCGCCTCCGGGACCGGGCAGCAGACCGACGTCTTCTTCGGGAGCTTCAAGGAAGCCCTCCAGAAGGGCGACAGCATCGGTGGCGGGCCCATCATGCTGATCATCGTCTCGCTCGTGACCGTGCTCGCCGCCGGCGTGCTCTACCTGGAGCTGTTCCTGCGCGCCGTTCTGCTCTACGTCGGCGCCCTCCTCGGCGTCGTCGTCTACTCCGGGCTCGTCGACAAGAACATGTGGGGCCACGTCCGCCGCTGGGCCGGGATCATGATCGCGGTCATTCTCGTCAAGCCCGTCATCGTCATCGTGCTCGGTCTCGCCGGCGCGCTCTCCTCCGGCACCGGGCCCGACGCGTTCTCCGCCGTCGTCTCCGGGCTCGCGATCATCCTGCTCGCCATCTTCGCCTCCGCGATGATCTACCGCTTCGTCCCCGGCTTCGGCGACGAGATCGTCGCCTCCCGCGACAACCGGCTCCACCGCGCCGGCGAGAACGCGGCCGCCGCCGTGATCTCCTCCCCCGCCTCCCTCGTCTCGCAGGGCATCAAGACCCACAGCGCCCGCGGCGATGGCGGAGGCGGCCAGTCCAACGCCAACAGCGGTGGCGCCCGGCCCGCCAACCCCCTCGCCGGCGGCGTCGCCGCCCACAGCAGCCGCGGGGGCGCGGCCGGGGGCGGCGGCGGAACTGTCCCCTCCGCCGCACCCCCGCCGCGTAGCAGCAGCCCCACGACAGGCACACCGCACAGCAACCGAAAGAACTCTGGAGGTGGAGGGCGTTGACGACCCAGTCCCAGCCGGTCACGCCCCGCCGTACGTATCTCATCGGCCGCGCCCGGCCGAACGCGATCGTCGGCAAGAACCGCGAGACGGGCGAGATCGCGCTGATCATCGCCGGCGCGTTCCTCGGCATGATGAGCGGGTTGATCGTCCCCGTCCTGTCTCTGCGGATCGTCCTGCTCATGGGCTTCCCGCTGCTCGCGCTCGCCGCGGTGTACGTCCCGTACAAGCACCGCACCTTCTACAAATGGTTCGAGATCAACCGCAGTTACAAGCGCTCCCTCAAGCGCGGCACGGCCTACCGCTCCATCGCCGCCGAAGCCGGCACCCGGCTCGACGGCCGCGAGGTCGAGGTAGGACCGCCGCCCGGCATCGGCAGGATCAGCTGGATGTCCGCGCCCTTCGGCCCGGACGAGATCGCCGTCCTCCTCCACGCCGACCGGCGGACGGTCACGGCGGCCATCGAGATCGAGGGCCCGGGCGTCGGCCTGCGCGACAGCGAGGACCAGGAAGCCCTGGTCGACCGTTTCGGCACGCTCCTCAAGCACGTCGCCAACGGGGACGGCTTCGTCACCCGCCTCCAGATGCTCGCCCGTACCCTCCCGGCCGACCCCGACGCCCACGCCAAGGACGTCGGCCAGCGCGGCGACCCCCACGCGCCCGCCTGGCTCCAGGAGTCGTACGAACAGCTTCAGTCGATGGTCTCCACCTCCAGCGAGCAGCACCGCGCCTACCTCGTCGCCTGCATGCACTACACCCGCGAGCTCGCCGCCGAGGCCAACGCCATGGCCCGCGCCGCCCGCCACGCCTCCGGCGCCCGCAAGCTCGACCGCGACGCCGGACTCGCCGTCGTCATGGCCCGCGAGCTCACCGACATCTGCGCCCGGCTGGCGGAGGCGGACATCAGGGTCCGCCAGCCCCTCGGACAGTCCCGGCTCTCCTCCCTCGTGCACTCCATGTACGACCCGGACCACCCCATCGACCACATCCAGGCCATGACGAAGCGCAACGCCTGGCCCGCGGAGCTGGACGCCATGGAGCCCACGTACCTCCAGGCCAAGACCCGCGAGTCCTCCACCCGCGCCCCGTGGTGCCACGCCACCGCCTGGGTGAAGGAGTGGCCGATGACCCCCGTCGGCGTCAACTTCCTCGCCCCGCTCCTCGTCCACACCCCCGACGTCATCCGTACGGTCGCCGTCACCATGGACCTCGAACCCACCGAGGTCGCCATCGAGCGCATGCTCACCGAGAAGACCAACGACGAGGCCGAGGCATCCCGCCAGGCCAAGATGAACCGCACCGTCGACCCGCGCGACATCGCCGCCCACGGCCGGCTCGACCAGCGGGGTGAAGATCTCGCCAGCGGCGCGGCGGGCGTCAACCTGGTCGGGTACATCACTGTGTCGTCGCGTTCGCCCGAGGCCCTGGCCAGGGACAAGCGCACGATCAGGGCCTCCGCCGGCAAGTCGTATCTGAAGCTGGAGTGGTGCGACCGCGAGCACCACCGGGCCTTTGTGAACACCTTGCCGTTCGCGACCGGCATCCGCCGCTAGCCGCTAAGGGGCCCGTGCCAATGCGAGATCCGCTCTCCGCCCTCACCGAGGCGTTCACCTCCTTCCTCTTCGGGAAGGTGGAGACGACACGGCTGCCCGTCCGCACCTCTACCGGGCAGGCCCAGGCCGTCTACCTGCCCACGGCCGCCCCCGGCCTCGGCGACTCCGGCGTGATCATCGGCCGCGAGGTGTACAGCGGCAAGGGGTACATCTACGACCCGTTCCAGCTGTACGGACAGCAGCTCCCGGCCCCCCACTGGCTCGTCCTCGGAGAGTCCGGCAACGGAAAGTCCGCGCTGGAGAAGACGTACGTCCTCCGCCAACTCCGCTTCCGCGACCGCCAGGTCGTCGTCCTCGACGCCCAGGGCGAGGACGGCGTCGGCGAATGGAACCTCATCGCCCAGGAGCTGGGGATAACCCCCATCCGCCTGGACCCCATGGTCGCCGTCGACTCTGGCATCCGGCTCAACCCGCTCGACCCGTCGATCACCACGACCGGACAGCTCGCCCTGCTCCGTACGATCATCGAGGTCGCGATGGGCCACGGCCTGGACGAGCGCGCGGGCTTCGCGCTCAAGGTCGCCCACGCCTACGTCAACGAGCACATCACCGACCGCCAGCCGATCCTCACCGACATCGTGGAGCAACTGCGCCACCCGAAGGCCGAGTCGGCGGAGGCGATGAACGTCGACATAGACGACGTACGGGCCTGGGGCCTGGACGTCGCTCTCGTCCTGGACCGGCTGGTCGACGGTGACCTGCGCGGCATGTTCGACGGCCCGACGACCGTCGGCATCGACCTCGACGCCCCACTCATCGTCTTCGACCTCTCCCACATCGACCGCAACTCCATCGCCATGCCGATCCTGATGGCGATCGTCGGCGTCTGGCTGGAGCACACCTGGATCCGCCCCGACCGGAAGAAGCGCATCTTCCTGGTCGAGGAGGCCTGGCACATCATCAACAGCCCGTTCGTGGCCCAGCTGTTCCAGCGGCTGCTGAAATTCGGCCGCCGGCTCGGCCTGTCCTTCGTGGCGGTGGTCCACCACCTCTCCGACGTCGTCGACGGAGCGGCGGCCCGGGAGGCCGCGGCCATCCTCAAGATGGCCTCGACCCGGACCATTTATGCCCAGAAAGCCGACGAGGCCCGCGCCACGGGACGGGTCCTCGGCCTGCCACGGTGGGCGGTCGAGATCATCCCGACGCTCACCCCGGGCATCGCGGTCTGGGACGTCAACGGCAATGTCCAGGTGGTCAAGCACCTCATCACCGAGAAGGAACGCCCGCTCGTCTACACCGACCGCGCCATGACGGAGTCCTCGATCCGGGAAGACCTTCCCGAGGACCTGCGGGCCGCGGAGTGGGAGGCGGAGCAGCGGGCCGCCCTCATCGAACAGCAGGTGAACGACCCCTCCGAGTCAACGGTGGCATGACATGGCGAAGGACCAGCGGGAAGGCGGGGTGCCCGACGGGCTGTTGGTGGGGCTCCTGGGGCTCCTGCTCGGCCTGAGCGTGCTGGTGTGGACGGCGACCGGCCTGGCCGGTCTGTTCGCCAAGGGCGCCTGGCCGACGGGGGTGACCTTCACCAGGACGCCGCTCGCCATCCGCGCCCTGGTCGGCCGGCCACAGGACCTGGCGGGCGCGTGGCCGCAGACCCCGGCGGGTGAGCTGTCGGGGTACGGGCTGTTCTGGGGCCTGTTCATCGGCGAGCTGATGGTGCTGGTGGTCCTCACGGTGTTCGTGGTGGGGACGCTGGCGCGGTGGAGAACGGTACGGGCGGCGAGACGGGACGCGGTGGCGTACGGCGCGTACGGTACGGAGGGCGTGCCGGCACCGGCGCCGCGGACGGCTCCCCCGGCGGAGGCCCGACCCGCGCCCCAGGTCCCGGCTGAGGACCACGCTCCGGCCCAGGCCCAGGTCCCGGTCACCGCCCCGGTCACCGCCCCGGTCACCGCCCAGGTCCCGGCCCCGGTCACCGCCCACGTCGAGCGGGCCGAGCACGTCGAGCGCGCCGATCAGGCCGTACGGGAAGAGCACGAGCCGCGCGCCCCCGCCGCCCCCGTCCTCCCCTCGCCCCGCGCCCCCCGCCTGCTCTACGGCTCCCCCGCCACCCGTCGGCCCTCCGCCCTCCAAGCCGTCCAGGACGCCGAGGGCCCTGCGGTCGTCGTCACCTCCGACCCCACCGTCTGGGCCGACACCAAAGACGCCCGCGGCAAGCTCGGCCCCGTCCTCGTCTACGACCCCGGGCACCTCTGCGACACCCCCGCCCGCCTCCACTGGTCCCCGGCCGACCGGTGCGAGGACCCGGTCACGGCCCAGGAACGGGCGGCAGCGCTCCTCGCCCCCGTACGCCCGCCGTCCCGTCTGGACGCGGCCGTCGCCGACACCGCGGAAACGCTCCTGCGCTGCTGGCTGCACGCCGCTGCCGTGGACGACCGCCCGTTCAAGCAGGTCCACCGCTGGGCGCAGGGCACGGGCGCCCACGAACCCGTACGGATCCTCCGTACCCACCCCAAGGCGGCCGGAGGCCACGCCGGGCTCCTGGAGTCGGCGCTGACGGCGTATCCGGAACGGCGGGAGATGGCACAGGAGTTGACCGCGCGGGTGCTGTCGTCGCTCTCCTCGATCCACATCCGCGAGGCGTGCACACCGAATCGAACAGATTCGTTGACACTGGCATCTTTCATCGCCGAAGGGGGCACCCTTTATGTGGTGGGCGAACCGGTCGAGGATCCCCGCACCCACCCCGGCGCGATGCCTCTGCTGACCGCCCTCACCGCAAGCGTGGTCGAGCACGGCCGCCGCATGGCCGCACGGTCATCCGACGGTCGGCTCGACCCACCACTCACCCTCGTCCTCGACGACGTCGCCGCCGTCGCCCCTCTCCCCCGCCTCCCCGAACTCCTGGCCCAGGGCCAGGACGAGGGCCTCCCGACCCTGGCCCTCCTCCGCTCCCGCGAACAGGCCCGCGCGCGCTGGCCTGAGCCACTGCCTCAAAACTGAGGCCACCGCCCCCGCGCTGGCCGGAGCCACTGCCAAAACTGAAGCCACCGCCCGCCCGCTGGCCGGAGCCACTGCCTCAAAACTGAAGCCACCGCCCGCCCGCTGGCCGGAGCCGCCGCCTCAGGACTGAGGCGACCGCCCCAGCAGCCGTGCCACGCTCGGGTGCGGGCGGTATCGCCGGCCGGCGTGGAAGCGCAGGGCGTTGTCCAGCCGGCCGAGTTCGGCCCGCGCGGTGCCCATCTCCCCGAACCGCAGGATCGTGCCGACCGCCCCCGGTGCCTCCCGCAGGCGGAAGTCCGAGGGGCGCGCCCGGCCCGGGACGGTCTCGGTCAGGACAAGCCCGAAGATCTTGGCATCCGGTCCCTGCCGGACCTCCAGCGTGACGGAGACGAGGTGCTTCCAGAGGCTCGACCAGCGCCTCTCGGCATAGACGTACGCCAGTTCCCGGGCATCCACCCGGACCTCGCTCTCCGGGGCACCGCCCCGGCCCTCACGGACCTTCACGATCGCCGCGGCCGTCAGCGCCACGCAGAAGACGACGGCCGCCAAGGAGCCGACGAGCAGCACGGAGGACAGCGCGAACACGGCGGCCACCACACCGGAGACCACTCCGACGACCGCGAGAATCGTCGCGGTCCGGGTCGCCCCGCCCCCACGCGTCCCCACCGAGCTACGGACGACCTCGGCCCCGACCGGCCGGACGGCGACCGCAGGAGACGTGGGCGCGGCCGGAGCCCTGACAGGGACTGCCCCGGCCCGAGCTCTGGCCTTCACCCGGGCCGGCTCCGGGACCGGCCGGGCGACCACGGCCTTCCCCCCGGCGCCCATGCCGATGCCCGCACCGGCGTCCCCAGTCCTTCCACCGTCCCCGCCCCGGTCCAGCAGCCCGAGCACCTCCGCTGCCGAAGGCCGCCGCTCCGCCCGCTTCTCCAGGCACTGGGCCACGATCCCCCGTACCCCCTCCGGCACCCCGTCGAGTCGCGGCACGTCGTGCACCACCCGGTACAGCAGGGCCGGTACGCTCCCCGCCCCGAACGGTCCACGGCCCGTCGCCGCGAACGCCAGGACCGCACCCAGCGAGAAGATGTCGCTCGGGGCGCCGACCGCGGCCCCCGTCGCCTGTTCCGGCGACATGAACCCGGGCGTCCCCACCACGAGCCCCGTGTCCGTCAGGGTCGTCGCCCCCTCCAGGGCCTTGGATATCCCGAAGTCGATGACGCGCGGGCCGTCCGCCGTCACCAGCACGTTCGACGGCTTCAGGTCCCGGTGCACCAGGCCGGCCCGGTGGATGGCCTCCAGCGCCTCGGCGAGCCCCGCCGCCAGGCGCCGTACACCCGCCTCACCCAGCGGGCCCTCCGAGACGACCAGTTGCCCGAGGTCCGGCGCCTCGATGTACGCGCTCGCCACCCAGGGCTCCACCGCGTCCGGGTCCGCGTCCACCACCGGCGCCGTCCAGAAGCCGCCCACCGTCCGGGCCGCCTCGATCTCCCGCCGGAAACGCTGCCGGAAGCCCGGGTCGGCGGCGAGCTCGCGCCGTACGACCTTCACCGCCACCCGTCGCCCGCTGACCGACTGGCCCAGGAAGACCAGCCCCATCCCGCCCTCACCGAGCCTCGCCGACAGCCGGTACGGGCCGATCGTCGCCGGATCCTCCGGCATCAACTCCTGCACGTCTCCCCCGAGTCCGCTGGACATCCCAGCTTCCCAGGGATCACCCGCCCCAGCTAGGGGGTGTCTCGTGGATCAGGCCGCCCGGCCTGATCCACGAGAATCCCCTAGAGGCCCACCGGCCGCCGGATCTCGTACTCCACCTCCCACGCCCCCGCGTCCCCCGGCACCGCCACCCGCTCCCCCGTCGCCACGAACCCGAACCGCCGGTAGAACGCGGCGGCCCGCGCGTTGTCCTCGTGGACGTAGAGCCGCACCCGCCGGACGACCGGCTCCGGCAGCGCCCAGGACCACTCCACGCCCGCCCGGAACAGCTCCTCCGCCAACCCGGTCCCGCGCGCCTCCGGCCGTACGTACACCGCCACGATGTGCGTCTGGTCGACCGTCGCCGCCTCGCCGAAACGCACCTCGTCCGACGGCCGCTCCACCAGCACCGAGATCGTGCCCGCCCAGCTCCCGTCCGGGGCCTCCGCCACGAACTGCCGGGCGCCGCCCGTCCCGCCCTCGGCAGCGCCCTCCGCGCGCTCCCGCCAGAAGGAGTCCGGCCGCTCGACGGCTTTCTCGTACGTGTCCAGGAAGGCGATGCCCGCGGCCGGGTCTCGCAGCGCGGCCAGCCGGATCTCGCGGGTCTTCTCCCACTCCTCGGCACGGATGGCTCGTATCAGGTAGTCCATGCCCCGATGGTCACCACCACCCCACCGCCCCGACAAGCGACTTTCGACACCGGTCCCGCCCGCCGCACCCCCGTCGTACCCCGGTACTACACCCCGCGCCACCTCCCCGCCCACGGTCGGACGACCCCCCGCCGCCCGCTCCGTAGCGTCGTCGTCATGATCCGAGCAGAAGAACTCACCAAGCGGTACGGGGACAGGACCGTCGTCCAGGACCTCACCTTCACCGTCCGCCCCGGCACCGTCACCGGCTTCCTCGGCCCCAACGGCGCCGGCAAGTCCACCACCCTGCGCATGCTCCTCGGCCTCGACGCCCCCACCCGCGGCCGCTCCACCATCGGCGGCCGCGCCTACGCCACCCACCCGGCGCCCCTCACCCAGGTCGGCGCGCTCCTCGAAGCCCGCTCGCTGCACCCCGGCCGCTCCGCCTTCCACCACCTCATGGCGCTCGCCCACACCCACGGCATCCCGCGCTCCCGCGTCGAACACGTCCTCGCCCTCACCGGCCTGACCGACGTGGCCCACAGGCGTGTGAAGGGCTTCTCGCTCGGCATGGGCCAGCGGCTCGGCATCGCCGCCGCGCTCCTCGGCGACCCGGCCACCGTCGTCCTCGACGAACCGGTCAACGGCCTCGACCCCGAGGGCGTCCTCTGGATCCGCACGCTCCTCACCTCGCTCGCCGCCGAAGGCCGTACGGTCCTCGTCTCCTCCCACCTGATGAGCGAGATGGCCCTGACCGCCGACCACCTCATCGTGATCGGCAAGGGCCGGCTCCTCGCCGACACGACCGTCGACGCGTTGGTACGAGAGGCCGGAGGCGCCTCGGTCAAGGTCGTCACCCCCGACGCGGACCGCCTCAGCGCCCTCCTCCCGGAGGCCCGGATCGTCACCGAGGCCGCCGACACCCTCCGCGTCACCGGGATCGAGGCCGCGCACATCGGCCGCACGGCCGCAGCCCACGGCGTACCGCTCTTCGAACTCACCCCGCAGACCGCCTCGCTGGAGCAGGCGTTCATGGACCTCACCCACGACTCGGTCGAATACCAAGGAGCCGCCGCATGAGCGCCCCCGTGATCACCCCCGCCCGCGTGCTGCGCTCCGAATGGCACAAGCTGTGGACCGTCCGCTCGACCTGGATCACCGTCCTCGCCTCGGTCGCGTTCCTCCTCGGCGTCGGCATCCTCATGGGCGCCACCTACACCAGCGACGGCGGCGACTCCGACGTCGACACCGTGGTCCTCACCCTCTACGGCTCCCAGCTCGGCGGGATCTGCCTCGCCGTCCTCGGGATCCTGGTCACGGCCGGCGAGTACTCCACCGGCCTCATCAGAGCCACCCTGACAGCCGTTCCACGCCGGACGCCCGTGCTGTGGGCGAAGGCCACGGTCTTCACGGCGGTCGTCTTCACCGTCTCCTTCGTGACCGCCCTCATCACCTTCCTCACCGCGCAGATCTTCCTCTCCGACACCGACCAGGCCGCCTCCCTCACCGACGCCGGCGTCCTCGCCGCCATCGCGGGCAACGCCGCCGGCGTCACCCTCCTCAGCGTCATCGCCCTCGGCCTCGGCGCCGCGCTGCGCTCGGTGCCGGGCGGCATCGGCGCCTTCATCGGCGGCGTGATGGTGCTGCCGGAGGTCCTCGGGATGCTGCCGTACGACGCCGTGGAGACGGCCGTCAGGTACTTCCCCACCCAGGCCGCCGGAGCCCTGGGCTCCGCCGACCCGATGCCCGGTGCGGCCTCCCCCGGCGCCGCGCTGCTCGCCCTGCTCCTGTGGGCCGCCGCCTCCCTGGCCGTACCGGCACTGTCGCTGAAGCGCCGTGACGTATGACGATGAACGGATGATCACGGAGACGACGAGCGACGGGACCATCCCGGCGGCGAAGGACCGGGGGCAGGAGCCCGACTGGTCCGCGGGCGCCCCGC
Organism: Streptomyces sp. NPDC006551; assembly: GCF_040611675.1. Taxonomy (NCBI): domain Bacteria; kingdom Bacillati; phylum Actinomycetota; class Actinomycetes; order Kitasatosporales; family Streptomycetaceae; genus Streptomyces; species Streptomyces sp. NPDC006551. Next base: position 2,734 of record NZ_JBEXOT010000020.1, on the reverse strand, counting down.
CGCTCAGCCGGTACGTCCAACGGCAGGCCCAGCGCCTCCGGGCCTTCGACGCGCGCCGCCCCTGGGTCTGGGACGTCCTGCTGACGGTCTTCTGGGCGATCGCCGCCCTCGTGGACGCGAGGGGCGGCTGGCGGAACATCGCCCGCGACCCGTCCGTACCGGTCTGGCTGGTGCTCGCCATGAGCCTGAGCTTCTCGGTTCCGCTCCTGTGGCGCCGCCGCCACCCGATGGGCGTCCTCGCCGTGATGGCGTGCGCGAGCCTCGTCAGCAACGGGACCGGGGCCTTTCTGCAGGCCGGCCTTCTCCAGCTGCTCGTCGTCTTCCACGTCTCGCTGCGGCTGCCGCTCCGCTTCCTCGCCTGGAGCCTCGCGCTGATCGTCCCGCCCCTGGTGACCGGCGCGATCCTCTTCCCCAAGGGAAGCTGGGACCAGCAGGTCGTGCCGACGCTGTGGGCGTACGCGATGGCCGCCCTCCTCGGCATCGCGGTCCGCTCCCGCAAGGACTACACGGCCGCTCTCGTCGACCGGGCCCGCCGCCTCGAAGTCGAACGCGACCAGCAGGCGCGGCTCGCCGCGGCGGCCGAACGCACCCGGATCGCCCGGGAGATGCACGACATCATCGGCCACAACCTGTCGGTCATCACCGGCCTCGCCGACGGCGGAAGGTACGCGGCTGCCAAGAGCCCCGAGCGCGCTGCCCAGGCCCTCGACGCCATCGGCACGACCAGCCGTCAGGCCCTCACCGAACTCCGCCGCCTCCTCGGGGTCCTGCGCGACGACTCGGCGCAGGCCGTGCGCGACCCGCAGCCGACCCTTGGCGATCTGGACGCCCTGATCACGGGGGTACGGGCGGCGGGCCTGCCGGTACGAGTGGAGACCCGCGAAACCCGTGCCGAACCCGAGGTCCGGCCGCTACCGGCGGGCGCGCAACTGACGGTCTACCGGGTTGTGCAGGAGGCCCTGACGAACACCCTCAAGCACGCGGGACCGGAGGCGGAGTCCTCGGTCCTCCTCGCCCACGAGCAAGGCGCGTTGACCGTCGAGGTGACGGATACGGGAACGGGCGGCACGGCCCCGGAGGCTACGGCTCCGAGTCCGGGCCGGGGAATCGCCGGCATGCGCGAGCGGGCGGCCCTGTACGACGGCACACTCGAGGCGGGCCCGCTGCCGACCGGCGGCTGGCGCGTACGACTGCGACTCCCCCTGGAGGGTTCCTCCTCGTGACGACCGTGCTCATCGCGGACGACCAGGCGATGCAACGCTTCGGCTTCCGCATGCTCCTGGAGAGCCAGGACGACATGACCGTCGTCGGCGAGGCGTCGAACGGCACCGAAGCGGTCCGCCTGGTGGACCGTCACCACCCGGACGTGGTCCTGATGGACGTCAGAATGCCCGGCCTCGACGGCATCGAGGCGACCCGCCGCATCGTCGCGGCGGGCGCCCGCACCCGCGTCCTGATCGTCACGACCTTCGACCTCGACGAGTACGCGTACGACGGGCTGCGCGCCGGCGCCAGCGGCTTCCTGGTCAAGGACGCCCAACCGGAGGAACTCCTGGCGGGCGTCCGCGCGGTGGCGAGCGGCGACGCGGTCGTGGCCCCCAGCCTCACCCGCCGCCTCCTGGACGCCTATGTCCACCACCTCCCCGCGGCACCGGGCACCGGGGCCGGCCCCTCGCGACCGGACCCCCGTCTGGCCGGCCTGACGGACCGGGAGCGGGAGATCCTCACGGTCCTCGCCCAGGGCTGGACGAACACCGAGATAGCCCAACGTCTCCACCTCGCGGAGTCCACGGTGAAGACCCACGTGAGCCGCGTCCTCGCGAAGACGGGCGCCCGGGACCGCGTCCAAGCCGTGATCCTGGCGTACGACACGGGCCTGGTCTCCCCGTCCCAGGGCGCCTAGGGCCCAACCGGGACCTCAGTGGACGTCGAACCAGTACCCGTGCCCGACATCATGGGGACACGCGAAGATCCGTAGATCGCCCCAGCGGCCGACGGTGATCCCCGTGGTCGAGTGGCTGGCGATGGTGAACAGCAGCGCCAGCACCGCGTCGCAGCTCCGGCAGCGGAACTCGGTGGGCTCGGTGAGGTGCCACGTGGGCCCTCCGCCGAACTTGTTCCCGGCGACACGGGTGATGACATCCCCTTCGGGGTCGGTCTCCTCCACCAGACGCCGGACGGCCGGTGGAAACTCCTCCGGAAGCTCGTCCGGGTAGGGGAAGTCCGTCAGGTGAACAGGAGTCAGGGTGCAGGGGCGGGGGGAGAAGCCGTAGCCGTCGTCCTCATGCCGCACGGGCTTCGGCGGCTGCGCGAGTACGCGGGTGACATCTGCGGCCCGACGCCATCTGACCTCGATCACCGGACTGACGTCGGCGTGCGGAGCCGGGGCGTCCCAGTGGGAGTTGGGGCACCACACCAGCTGGAAGACGTCGGCCCCTTCGGGCCACCAGTCGCCCGGCGCGTCGCGCTTGAAGACCTGGACCACGGGCACCATGGCGGACGGGGCCAACGGGGCGGCCGGCTCCTGGGACTATGGCTTGGCCGGAAGGACGCTCGGAGTGAGGAAGCACATCCGTACCCCAAATTCCGTACCCTGAACGCAGAAAAGCCCCGCACCAGAAGGTGCGGGGCTTTCCCACAATGATTGTTCGGCGGCGTCCTACTCTCCCACAGGGTCCCCCCTGCAGTACCATCGGCGCTGAAAGGCTTAGCTTCCGGGTTCGGAATGTAACCG